>DAOQKI010000004.1:0-69458 GCA_035334485.1 Opitutaceae bacterium | reverse complement strand
GGCGAAGAGCGTGACGTCGTTCACGGCCACCAGCGCCGTGCCGAGGTTGCGGGCGGTCGTCACGATGCGCACCCGCCGCGGCGTCTCGGTCTTGAACACCTGCACCAGCTCGAGTCCGCCCGCCCGCCACCGGGCCACCTGGGTGGAACCGCGGCGGGTCACACCGGCGAAGCGCAGCCGGGCGGGCCGGCCGTCCAGTCGCAGCGCCGGGCGGCCAGGACCGAAGCCCAGGCCCGCGGCCGCGAATTGCACCCGGCCGTCGCGGGTGAGCTTGAGCGCGACCTTCATGTCAGGCGGGTCGGCGGATTGATCAGAGCAGGACCTCGCGGCCGCCGTTCGCGCTGCTCTCGTTCGCAGCCTCGATGAATCGGATCAGCTCGATGGTCTCCTCCGGGTCGATGGGCGTGGCGCCGCCCTGGAAGAAGGCGAGATACGCCTCGGTGAGACTGGCATAGAACGGCTTCGACTGCGTCTGCACGTTCACCGCGACCGAGTTCTTCTCGAAGTGCACGATGCCGTGCATCTCGTAGTTGCCCGTGCGGGTGCCGCGCACCGTGCCGATGCGACCGTCGGCCCACACGCCCGTGGCGAGGTCGTGGTCGGGCGTGGACACGCAGCGCACGCTGCGGCAGCCGCGGCCCATCGCCGTATAGAGCATCTCGACGGCATGGATGCCGTACCAGTAGAGGCCCGGGTTGGTCGGCTCATGCGCCGCAGCCCCGCAGAAGTCGGCGCCCTTCACCAGCGCGCGGGTCGCCGGGGTCACGACTTTCACCAGCGCCTCGGTGAAGCGCAGCGACGAGGCCGAGAACACCCGCACGTTGTGCTGTTTCGCGGTCGCGAAAATCCGCTTCGCGTCGGCGGAGCTCACGGCGAACGGCTTGTCGATGAACACCGGCTTGCCGAACGGGGCGATGCGCTCGAACTGGCCCGGGTGCGTCCGGCCGTCGACCGAGGTGAGCAGGATCGCGTCGCACGCCTGCGCCACCGCCTCCGGGCTGTCGGCGATCGTCACGCCGAACTTGTCGCGCACCTCCGCGGTGTAGCCCGCGACGCGGCCAATGCTCGACGGTACATCCGGCGAACCGCCGGGCCAGGCCATCGTCACCTTTGCCCCTTTCAGCGCCTGCTTGGAGGCGGGATTATTGAACGTGTCGCTGAACACGAGCACGTGCGAGGTATCGAGGCCGATGATGCCGAGTTTGAGGGGAGCGTTCATGGGGAAAGGGGCTCGAGGCGGAGAAATTCCACGCCGTGCCGCGGCACAGCGCCAGTCCAATCCGGACCGCCCGGTCCGGCGGCATGACGCCAGAGGTCGCGGACCCGCGCGGGTGTGGCCAGCCCGAGGCGCGACCACGGGACCGTCACATTCGCCGCCTCCTCGTCGCGATTGAAGATCCCGACCGCCACCGCGCCGTCCGCGAGCGGGCGGATCCAGACCTCGCACCCGACGTCGAGCACCACCCGTCGCGCGGGCCGGCCCGCCGGGTCCTGGTTCACCGCCAGTGCCTCCTCGTTGCCGAGGAGCGCGATGGCAAACTCGTCGAGCGCCGTCGGGTCGCCCGCCAGCAGCAGCGGCGAGCCGCGCAGGCACCACAGCGCAAACTGGGTTCGCTGCTCATCGGGCGTGAGCAGCACATCGTGCAGGCGTCGATCCCAGCCGATGCGGCCGATCATCAGCTGGTCGCGGTCATTCCACCGGCCCGGAGCCGTGAACGCGTCATGCTCCTCGCCGAAGAATCCCGCCGCCGAGATCGAGCCCCAGGTGTCAATGAGGTCCTCGCTCACCCGCCAGGTCTGCGCCTCCACCGCGGGGCCCCACTCCCAGACTGCGGCCCGGCCATATTGGCAGAGGTTGAACACCAGGTCCCGCGGCTGCGCGCGCAACGCGGCGCCCATGCTCGCGAACGGCCGCTGCCAGTCCGAGCGCTCGAGCGGCCCGGTCTCAAGCGAGTACGAGCACCAGTCGTACTTGAGATAGTCGAAGCCCCATTCGGCAAACTGGGCCGCGTCCTCGGCCTCGTGGCCGAAGCTGCCCGTGCAGCCGCCGCAGGTCAGCACGCCGGGCGAACTGTACAGGCCGGCCCGCAGGCCGCGGGCGTGGAGAAAATCCGTCAGGCCCGCCATGTCCGGAAAACGCGCGTTCGGACGGATGCGGCCCCGGGCGTCGCGCGGCTCGCCCTTCAACGCCGGGTCATCCATCGCTGCCTTGTAGTAGCCCGGCGTGCGGCCCAGCCGCTCGAGCGCGGCCAGTCGCGTGAGCCGCGCGTCGTCGGGCCACGGCCGCGTCATCCAGAAATCGTCAATGTTCACGCTGGTCCAGCCGCGGTCGGCCAGACCCGTCCGCAGCAGGGCCTCCGCCGCCTCGCGCACCCAGGCATCCGAGACCTTGCCGGACATGCTGTACCACGAGCACCAGCCCACGGGCGGCGTGAGCGCGAGCGTCTCGCCCACGACCAGGCGAAAGTCCCGGGTCGCGGTGCCACCGCTTCCACTCGCCCGGAACTGGAGGTGATACTCGCCCGGCGTCGTAGGTGCCCGGCCGGAGATCACCCGCGTGGCGGGATTGAAGCTCAATCCGGGCGGCAGGCCCGTCACGGTCACCTGTACAGGTCCCGGGGCCGTGACTCCCACGCGCCAGAGCCACGGGTGGCCGGGCCGCACGCCGGCCACCGCGGTCACGGCGAACTGCGGGTTCGCCGGCACCAGACGCGGCGGGGGCGTTTCGCGGCGGATCGCGGGCGGCGCGGCCCGCGGCGGCGCCCCATCATGCTCCACCACCGGCCCGAGCCAGTCGGCCGGGACGAACGGTTCGCCGCGCACATCGACGACCAGGGCCAGACGCCGCACTCCCGCAAGCGGAACCTCGACCGTCACCGCCGCACCTCCGGTCTGCTGCCAGGGTCCGCGGTACAGGACGCGGCCGTCGCCCACCACGAGGAAGCTCGCCGCGGCGAGCGGTCCCGCCGAATCGTCCACGCCGGTTTGCGCCCGCAGCGTCCGGGCCCGGCCGTCGAGCTCCAGCTCAAGCCGGCTCCCGCCCACGGTGCCGAATCCGCACGCGTGGGTCGCATGACCGACGCGCAGCGGCCCGCCGCCGGCCGCGAGGTTTTCTCGCGGGACGGCCCACGAGCTCTGCCGCGTCTCCCGCAATTCCAGCGTCTCGATCCGCGTCTCCGCGCCGGCCAGTCCCAGGGCGGAGGCCAGCAGGACGCCGAGGACGGGGAACCGCGCGTTCACCCCGGCAGATTCTCGCGGCGGGCACGGGCAGGCCAGCGCAGAGTGCGGACGCGTTCTGTATTTTCATCCGCCGCGCGGCCTGTACTGTCGCGTCCATGGCCCCGTCCTCACCGCTTCCCCGCATCCGCGTCCTCGCCACCGGCGGCACCATCGCCGGCGCCCAGACGGTCGGCTCGCGCGGCTACCAGGCCGCGGCGTTCTCGATCGACGCGCTCGTGAGCGCGGTGCCGCAGCTCGCGACGCTGGCGCGGCTCGAGGTCGAGCAGGTCGCGGCGATCGGCAGCCAGGACATGGACGATGCCGTCTGGCTGAAGCTGGCCGCGCGCACGGCGGCGGCGCTGGCCGACCCGGACATCGCCGCGGTGGTGATCACCCACGGCACGGACACGATGGAGGAGACCGGCTATTTCCTGAATCTCGTGGTGCCGAGCGCGAAGCCGGTGGTGCTGGTCGGGGCGATGCGGCCGGCCACGGAGATGAGCGCCGACGGCCCGATGAACCTCTACAACGCGGTGGCGGTCGCGGCACATCCCGAGACGGCCGGGCGCGGCGTGCTGGTCGTCGCGAACGACGAGATCCATTTCGCCCGCGAGGTGGCCAAGACCAACACGACGCAGGTCGGCACGTTCAAGGCGACGCACCGCGGCCTCGCCGGCCTGGTGCACGCGGGTCGCCTCCACCTCTATGCGCCGCCGGTGCGCAGCCACACGGCCCAGAGCGAGTTCGCCGGCGCCCTGCCCGCCGCGCTACCGCGGGTTGACATCGTGTACGCCCACGCCGGCATGGGCCGCGAGCTGGTCGACGCGGCGGTCCGCGCCGGGGCCCGCGGCCTGGTGGTGGCGGGCGTCGGTGACGGCAACCTCCACGCCAACGCGCTCGCGGCCTGCGCCGCGGCGGCGCGGGCGGGCGTCGCGGTCGTGCGCAGCTCCCGCACCGGGGGCGGCGTGATCGAGCGGAACATCGAGATCCCCGACGACGAGCTCGGCTTCATCGCCGCCGACGAACTCAACCCGCAGAAGGCGCGCGTGCTCCTGATGCTGGGCCTGACGCGCACCGCCGCGCCGGCGGCACTGCAGGCGATGTTCTACCGCTACTGATGCCGGGCGCCTTCCAGCTGCCGGTCGTCATCGACCTCGGGGCCACGTTTGCGTTCGCGCTGACCGGGACGCTGGTCGCGACGCGGCGCGGCTACGACATCGTCGGCATGTTCTTCCTCGCGCTCGCCTCGGGACTCGGCGGCGCGCTGGTCCGCGACGGCGTGTTCATCCCGGGGCCCGCGCCGACGCCGCTGCTCACCGACCCGCGCTACATCGAGGTGGTGCTGGCCGCGACGATCGGCGGCGCGTTCGCGGGCGGCCACCTGCGGCGGTTCCACCGGGTGGTGGCGGTGATCGACGCGCTGGGGCTCGGGGCGTACGCGGCCTTCGGCACGCAGAAGGCGCTGCTCGCGGGGCTGGCGGTGCCGGCCGCGGTGCTGGTCGGCGTGGTGAACGCCTCCGGCGGCGGCCTGCTGCGCGACCTGCTCACCGGCGAGGAGCCGCTGGTGTTCAAGCCCGGCCAGTTTTACGTGCTGACGGCGCTCGCCGGGGCCGTGCTCTTTGTCTTCCTGACGGTGAAGCTCGAGGTGGCGGCGACCCCGGCCGCGCTCGCGGCGATCGCCCTGACGTTTGTCTTCCGCGCGCTCGCCATTGCGTTCAACTGGCGGACCACGACGCTGCGCGAGCCGGATCCGGGGGCCTGAGACGCCCAGCGGGCCGCCAGTTGGGGTGCCTACCCCAGACCGCTCGGCCAAATTGAATTGGCCGCCCATCGCACCAGTCTTGCCGTCGGCGGAATCTTGACCCACGCTCCGGCCCGTCCCCTCCCCGCCATGGCCCTGATCACCGCCAATTCTCCGGAGCCGGATGATGCAGTCCCCTCCGAGGTCCGGATCTGGCTCAACCGTGGCTGGAAGATCATCCCGTCGCAGCGGCGCGGCTATGTCATCGAGGGTCAGAAGACGATGCGCGGCCTGGACCGTTTCGGCATGGTGCTGGGTGTGCTGATGCAGGCCGGCTATTTCTTCGGGTTCTGGCTGCTGGGCATCCTCGGCCTCGTGCTGATCCTCGGAGCGTGGCTGGACTACCGTTTCAACACCCGGCCGCCGACGATGTTCTTCCCGGAGCCCGGTGAGCAGAAACGCGTGATGGAGCGGACCTGAGCGGCGGGAGTCTCCGGCGCCGCCGCGCGCCGACATCGCCCTTGCCCACTGGCGGATGCCGCCCCAGCGTCGGACGAACCATCCCCCCGATGAGTTCCACCCCCGACCCGCTGGCGGCCGCCCCGGCGAAACCGAAGTTCGGCCGCGTCTTCTGGACGCTCAACACGATCGAGATGTGGGAGCGCCTCGCGTACTACAACCTGCGCGTGATGGCACCGATCTACATCATGCAGGCCGACAATCCCGGCTCCCTGCACCTGACGGCGATGGACAAGGGCACCATCTACGCGTGGTGGGCGGCATTCTCGTCGCTGCTGCCGATCGTGACCGGCGGGTTCGCCGACCGGTTCGGCTTCAAGCGCACGCTGGGTTTCTCGGTGGTGCTCATGATGGCCGGCTACCTGATGATCGCCTTCCTCCGCGACGTCCCGTTCGTCAGCAACTACTGGGGCTTCTTCGCGGGCATCCTCGTGCTCGCGACCGGCACGGCGTTTTTCAAGCCGAGCATCCAGGGCGCGCTGGCGCTCAACCTCACCAAGGAAAACTCCTCGGTGGGCTGGGGCCTGTTCTACTGGGTGGTCAACGTCGGGGCGTTCGTCGGCCACTACCTGCCCTCCCTGCTGCTCGCGTTGAGCGCGCTGCTGCCCGGGCCGTTTCACGCGGCGGCGCAATCCCCCGAGGCCTGGCGCAACCTGTTCATCGCGTCGGCGGTGTTCACCGCGTTCAACCTCGTGCTCCTGCTCGTCCTCACCGACACGCCGAGCGGCGCGTCCAAGACCGAGTCGATCGGCGCGGTGCTGGTCCGCACCCTGCGCGGCATCCTGGAGCCGCGGCTGCTCGCCTGGATGGCGATCATGTCGTGCTTCTGGCTGATGATGTACCAACTGTGGGACCTCCAGCCGAACTTCATCGCCGACTGGGTGGACAGCCGTGACATGGCAGAAGGTCTGCGCTGGCTGCCGGACCTGCTGTACCGGTCGCTCGTGCAGCAGACCCCGCGCGGCCCGATGATCCCGCAGCAGGTGCTGCTCAGCGCGAACGCCTTCTTTATCATCATCGGCGTGGTCGGCGTCGCCTGGCTCACGCGCCATCTCCGCACGCTCACCGCGATGCTGTTCGGCATGATGCTCGCCACCATCGGCGTGCTCGTGGCCGGCTTCACGACCAGTGCCTGGATTCTCGTCCTCGGCATCCTGTTCTTCTCGCTCGGCGAGATGGCCACGGGCCCGAAGAAGAGCGAGTACCTCGCCCTCATCGCGCCGCCCGGCAAGAAGGGTCTCTACCTCGGCTACGTGAACATCCCGGTTGGCGTCGGCGTCTACGCCGGGTCGCAGATCGCGGGCTTCGTCTACGGACACTACGGCGAGAAGGCCGGGCTCGCGCTGCGGTATCTCGCGGAGAAAACGCCGCTCGGCGCCGGGCGAACCTGGAACGGCGACGTCACCGCCCTCGAGGGTCTGCTCGGTGTCCCGCGCACCCAGGCGATGGTCAAGCTGCAGGAAGTCACGGGCCTCGACGCCACGGCGGCGACGCACCTGCTTTGGGACACCTACCATCCCCACCTCTATGTCTGGATCCCGTTTGCCGCGGTCGGCGTGGTCGCCGCCATCGCCCTGTGGATCTTCGGCCGGATGGCCCGCCGTTGGAGCGACATGAATGCGTGAGCCTGATCCTGAGCGCGGCGCGCTCAGGCAGGTGGCAGGGAGCAGGGTACAGGTAGCAGGAATCGAGCGGGGATTTGTCGGGCGGAGCCGCTAAGCGACCGGACGGGACGCCCTGCCGGTCTACATATGGTTTCTTGCACCGGCCAACTCCCAGCCCTTGGCTGGTGCCGCCAGCTTCCTGTCACCTGCTTTTCTGTTACCTGTTACTTGTCCACCACCCCATGGACTCCCAGATCTCGCCCATCACTGGTACGCTCTTTCACGCAGTCGGCGCCGCCAGCGCAGCCCTCTGCTACGCCCCGCAGCACTACGTGAAGAACTGGCGGTGGCAGACGTACTGGCTGGTCCAGGCGTCGGGCTGCTGGCTGATTCTGCCGTGGATCTTCGCGTGGTTCACCATCCCCGATCTCTTCGTCGTGCTGCACGAGGCGCCGGGCGACGCGATGCTGAAGTCGTACCTGCTCGGCGTGCTCTACGGCGTGGGCGGCATCGCCTTTGGCATCGCGATCCGGCACATCGGCTACTCGCTCACGTACGCGCTCGCCATCGGCGTGTCGTGCGTGCTCGGCACGCTGCTCCCGCCTGTCCTCGAGGGCACGCTCGGGTCCACGCTCAGCAGCACCGCCGGCATCTTCGTGGTCGCTGGCGTCCTGCTGGGCGGCGGGGCCATGGTCGTGACCGGGTTCGCCGGTTTCCGAAAGGAACGCGAACTCGCGTCCAAGGTCGGGGTCACGGCCTTTAATCCCCGGCTCGGTCTCCCCATCGTCCTGCTCGCGGGCGTCCTCTCCGCGGTGTTCAGCTTCTCGCTCGCGGCGGGTCAGCCGGTCGCGGACGTCGCAGCCGCCCACGGCGCCGGCCACTTCCAGGGCAACGTCATCTACCTGTTTTCAAACAGCGGCGCGTTCACCACGACGCTCGTCTACTGCCTCTGGCTGATCCGGCGCGACCGCTCGCTGGGGGATTTCGGCTCCGCCGGCGACGCCAGCCTCGCCCGCAACTACGCGTTTTCGGCCCTCACCGGGCTGCTGTGGTACCTCCAGTTTTTCTTCTACGGCCTTGGCCACGTGCGCATGGGCGACTTCAAGTTCTCCAGCTGGGCGATCCACATGATCATCCTGATCCTCCTCAGCTGCGGCTTCGGCGTGGCGATCGGCGAGTGGAAGGCCTGCCGGCTATCAACCAAGGTCATGGTGACCTCCGCGATCTCCCTTCTGCTCGGCGCCGTCGGACTGATCAGCTACGGGAACTATCTCGCGGCGCCGCGCTAGAGCCGTGCGCGGCAAGTAACAGGGTTCAGGTGCGCAGGTATCAGGAAGACACCGCGCGATTTTCGCGCCAGCTGGTCAGGTCTTTGCCAAGTGGTCCGACGCCTTAGCCTCCGGGCGTCACCCGCTATCTTCCTGCTACCTAGCCCCTGTCACCTGTTACTTCCCCCAGTTACCTGTACTGCGCCAGCTCCAGGATGACACCGTCGGGGTCGAGGAAATACACGAGCGTCTTCTCGCCGGCGTCGTGGCTGACCACCCCGGCGGGGACTTTCACGGGAGCATGGAAGAGTTTCACGCCGGCGGCCTGGAGCCGGGCGCACATCGCGTCCATGTGGTCGACCCGGAGCGCGACATGCCGCAGGCCCGGCGTGTTCGCCGCGGAGTTGGCGGGGACCGCAGCGCCGGTCGGTCGGTCATAGCAGAGCAGCTCGACGCGCGGCTCGCCGGCCGGCGCCACCACGTAGGCAACCCGGGCCCGCACGCCCGTGAGACCGACCACGCGGTCGATCCACTCGCCCTCGAGCCGCGCCTCCTTCATCTTCCGGAAGCCGAGCACCTCGGTGTAGAAGCGGACCGAGCGCTCCAAGTCGGACACAACGATGTTCAGGTGGTCGATGGCGCGGATCATTGCGCGCCATCGTGAAATCCCGGTCGCTGCCAGCAAGGGGTTTTTCCGCGCCCGTGCGGGACCGGGACGCCTAGCTGCCGCCCCGCTCGGCCTCGATCTGCTCGAGCGACTTGCCGGAAGTGTCCGGCATGAAGGCGTAGCCGACCACGCCGCTGACCACGAGGAACAGCGTGAGCAGTCCCGCCACCGGCGCGATGCCGGCGCTGGCGAGCGCGGGTACGAAGAAGCTCCAGATTCCCAGCATCACGCGGGCGACGCCGAAGGTGAAACCCTGCGCGGTGCCGCGGAGCATGGTGGGAAACAGCTCCTGGCTGAAGACCTTGTAGAAGGCCTCGCCGGCCAACGAGCCGCCCGCGGCGAAGAGCGCGATGTTCGCGATGATCGTCGGGATGCTGAAGGGCAGCACGAGGAACAGCGCGTAGGCCACGCCCTGCATGACCGCGCCGGTCGCCCAGAGCCGGCGCCGAGTCGCGTGACCCCGGTCAGCATGGCGCATGAAGACGGTGATCGTGACCGTGAGCGAGATGATGAACCCCGCGCTTGCGAGCGCGACGCTCGCGGCCTGCCCGCCGGCGTTGAGCGTGCGGATGAAGTACGGGTTGAAGATGCCGGCCGTGCCGGCGGCGAGTCCCCAGAACAGGTAGATGGTCCCGGTCCAGGCCAGCGCCCGGAAATTCGCACCCCGGAACAGCGCGCCCACCTGGTGCCGGACCGCGCCGGCGGCGCCCGCCGCGGCCTTCCAGCGCGCGGACTCCGTCAGGCCCCGGCGCAGCGCCCACGTGACCATCGCCACCACGAACAGGTGCAGGAACACGATCCGGATCCCGAGCAGACCGAGCGGCGCGAGGGCCACCGCGAGCCACAGGACGATCACGGGGCCGAGACACCACGCCACCTGGGTGAAGCCGAGCAGCTTGCCGCGCGCTTTGGCCGGGGCGAACTCGCCGACCAGCGCGAGCGAGGTCGGGACATCCGCGCCGACCGCGACGCCGACCACAAACGTGCCCGTAAAGAGCATCATCGGGCTCATCGCGAAGGCGATGGCGAGAATGCCCGCCGCGTAGACGAGCAGGTCCCACTGGTAGATGCGCTTCCGGCCGAGCCGGTCGCCCAGCCAGCCGCCAATGAGCGCACCGAGGGCGCAGCCAATGGCGTTGGGGCCGATCGCGGTCAGGGCGCCGACCGCCAGGTTATCGAGGTGGAACTCGATCTGGAACAGCGCGAGACCCGCGCCGAGCGCCACGATCGAGCCGGCGTCGAGATACGACGCCATGCCGGCCAGCGCGGACCACTTCCACTGCTGGGCGGAGACTTGGGCGGACTCGGCGCCGGCCGAGTCCGAGTTGGACGTAGAAGACTGGGATTCTGAAGCGAACATGGGGGTGAGAAACGGAGAACGGACATTTCCAGGGACCACGCGCTCATTTCCGGCGGCTGAAAGACCTGTAACTTGGCTCTTCGACCCTGATCCTTGGCGCCAACGGCGCCCTGGTGGGCCGACTGGGATTCGAACCCAGACTCAAAGGATTATGAGTCCTCTGCTTTAACCATTAAGCTATCGGCCCGGGGTGACGGAGGTTGTCGCGGACAACCCACGGAGTGACAAGTGGCAAGTAGGACGTCGGCGCCGGAAGGTCGCGGCGCAGGGGTCGGTCCGTCGCGCGGCTCAGCCTATCCCGATCTCCACCGCGTCCAGCCCGCCGAGGTCGAGACCCGGGGCGCAGCCGAACGGTGCGGAGAGGACAGAACCAAGCTCGAGACGGCCGGCCCGGACGTCGACGCGGGGCCAGCCTGCCGCGCTGCGAGTGTAGAGGTCCGGGTGTCGGGTGAGCATGTGTTCCTGGATGACCGGCGGGAATTGCGCCAAGCCTGCGAAATAATGATGACCATTCCGCTCGACGCTTGTCACGCCGAGAGCGGCCTGAACCGCGAGGTCCTGCGTCAGCGCCACGGGCCCGACGTTCGAGAGATCCTCGCCGCTGAGCATCGTGGCCTGGCCCGCGGCCCGCAGCTGCATGAGCAGGCACGCGTGCGCCACGCCCTTGAACACGCCCTTGCAGTTCTTGTGGCTCGTGCCCGCGTAGCCGAGCGCCAGCGCCATCGGCAGGCTGTCAATCGTTGCGTCGGACTCGTCGATGATGATCGGCGGCCGTCCGGTCCAGCCCGCCCAGTCCGCCGCGGTTGTCAGTGCGACCTCGCGGTGGAGCGGCTGCTCGACAAACAGCAGGTGCGGCCAGAAGGGACGGAGCGCCGGCTCCGCCAGCAGCGCGCGCAGCTGGGCCGCAAAGCCCGCGGGGTCGCGGAAGCTCTCGTTGCCGTCGAGGGAGAAGGCGAATCCCTCCCGGCACTCGCGCGCCAGCACCGCGGCGATCCGCTGCAGCCGGTCGCGGGCGCGTTCCACGTCGGCGTCGATCTTGATTTTGAAATGCCGCAGTCCGTAGAAGCGGATGCACGCCGCCAACGACTGCGGCAGTCCGTCCTCGACCCGGTCGCCGGCCGCGATGTCGGCATCCTCGATCGGGTCCACGAGACCCACCGTGTGCCGCGCAAAGACCTCGGACGGCGGTTGCTGCGGCAGCCAGTCGCACGGCCGCGAGCCCGCGAGCGGGGCGTGCAGTTCGCCGAGGTCGACCCCGAGGAAATTTCCCTGCAGGGCGGCGGTGAGGGTCAGCGAGCGCGCCTGACAGAAGGCATCAATCAGCGCACGCTCCACCAGCGACGTGCCGAACTGCGCGAGCAGCGGCGGCAGTCGGCGCGCTTCCGCCCAGGCGCCCTGGGCCGCGTACAGTTCCCGCCAGAAGCGGAACGGGTTCGGCGCGCGCACCGCGCCGGCATGCGCCACCGCCGCGTGGATCACGGCGAGCATCTCGTCAATCTCCTCGGTCACCGGCCGGCCCGGATCCTTCGTGAACCACTTCGGCGGCAGGTGATCCGCCGCGACTCCCGCCTGGCGGAAGCCGTCGATTTCAAAGGTGAGACGGAGGATGACATGCGGCACCTCCGTCATCGTCACGATGCCGTAGCGGAACGGCATGCGCGCCCGCAGCGGCACGCGGCACAGTTCGGCGGTCAGGAGACGGATCATGGCGGGGTCCCCGGCGGCTGGGCCGGGACAGTGGGCTTGGCGGGGCCGGCGGACTCCGGCGCCGGCTTGAACACCAGCGTCTGCACCAGGCGGGACGCGACCACGACGCCGTCCTTGTGCGCGGGCCGGAACCGCCATTGCCGGATGGCGGCGAGCGCGGGGGCTTCAAACTCTGGCTGGGATGAGCGCAGAACCTCCGGCTCCGTCACGCGGCCATCAATTTCCACCGTGAACGCCACCACCACCTCGCCCCGCGGACCGGCCGATCGCAGCGCGGCCGGATACTCCGGCGCCACCTGTGAAATCACCGCCGGCCGGTCGTTCGGCTCCCGCCGTTCCAGCGCCGTCGCCGCGTCAAGATTGAGCGGATTGGCCGCGGCGCGCCCGGCTCCTCCCAGGCCGGTGCCCATGATCACTGCGACCGTCATCCATGTCTTCAGGTGCACAACCGCGGACCTTGTCCGGCGCCCCGGTCGGGGTCGATTTCAATTGTGCGCCGCGCAGACCGCGTCGAACAGCTCGGCCGGCAGCGGCCCGGCGGTGAACGCCGCCCAGGCGTCCTGCAGCTCCGCGGGCGAACGCGCACCGATCACGACGCGGTCCAGTTCCTCGAGGCTGAAGGCAAACCGGTGGGCGAGCATCGACAGCGGGATGCCCCGCGCCTCGGCCAGTTCACGCAGCCGCACCGCGCGGGCCGCGGGTCCGGTCCAGACCCACTCCGGTCGCTCGCGCAGGAACTCGTGATGCCGCGATCCCAGGAGTCCCATGTGGAGCGGGCTCGCGCCGTAGGTCGCGAGCCCGGCCCGTCGCAGGCGCGGGACTTCGTCGGCCAGCCCGTCGAAAATGCACGCGTCCAACCGCCGGAAAAGCATCACCACGTCGAACACCCCGGTCTCAAGAAATCCGTCCCAGGCCGGCCCGTCACCGCCGCCCAGCCCGAGCCGGTGCACGAGTCCCTCCCCGCGCAACCCCTGCAGCGTGTCCGCCACGCGCGCCCGCTCGCCGCGCGGCACTTCCTCGGGCTCGTGCAGGAACAGGAGGTCCACCGCCGGCAATCCCAGCTGGTCGAGGCTCCGCCGCAGGCTGTCGCGCAGGCTCTCGCTCCCGTGCTCATACCGCATCTCAAGCGCGTCGCGCCCCGGCAGCCGTCCCACCTTCGTGCTCACGATCGGCCGCGGCCCGCGCCAGGTTCGCAGCGCCTCGCCCAGCAGGGCCTCGGCGGTGCCGTAGGCCGGCGCGACGTCGAAGACGTGGATGCCCAGGGAAAACGCCAGCTGCAGGGTTTCGCGCGCCAGGCCCGGGTCCACCGGGCCCCACGCCCCGCCCAGGCCCGCGAGGCCGAACGCCAGGCGCGACTCGCCGAGTCCGCGCGCAATCAGGGCGGCCGGCGGCTGGGGTCGGACACGGCGAGGCGCGGGTCATGTCACTTGCCCACGCTCCAGCCGCCGTCCGCCAAGAGACACGAGCCGGTCACGAGCTCCGCCTCGTCGCTCGCGAGGTAGTGCGCCGCGGCCGCGATCTCCTCGGGCCGACCCATGCGGCCGATCAGCTGGGTGGAACTCATTTCCCGGTACGCCTGTGCCGGGTCGGGATACTCCTGGATCCGCGCCTGCACGAACGGCGTCTCCACGCGGCCCGGGCAGATGCAGTTGAACCGGACTCCCTCGGCCGAGTGGTCGAGCGCGAGCTGCTTCGTGAGCCCGACGACCGCGAACTTGGTGGTCACGTACGCCAGCCGGTCGCGCACCGCGAGAACGCCGCCGATCGAGGCGAGGTTGATCACGCTGCCGCGCCGGGCCGCGAGCATGGCGGGAAGAAAGGCCTTCGTGACGTTGAACGGGCCGCGGACGTTGACGCGGTAGAGCCGGTCGAGGTCGGCAGCCGTGGTTTGGAGAATCGTGCCGACGTGGCCGATGCCGGCGTTGTTCACCAGGATGTCCAGCCGACCGAGGCGCGCAGCCAGCGCCGTAGCCGCCGCGTCGTCCGCGACGTCGAGGCTGGCGAACTCGGCCACACCGCCGGCGGCGGTAATGAGCGCCACGGTCTCGCGGCCGCTTGCCTCGGTGATATCCGCCACGATCACGCGGGCACCGGCCCGCGCGAACCGCTCGGCGATGGCGCGCCCGATGCCGGAACCGGCGCCGGTGACCAGCGCCGCCTTGTCGCGGAGGGAGAACATGGCCGCATCGTAGGCGGGATCGGATTTTAACGACGAGCGCGAATTCTGGCGGTGTCACGCATTGCGGGACACCGGCGCTGGGGCGGGCGGAGTGAACATTCCGGGCTTTGGTGCTTTCCCGGCTGGTGGTTGCCTGCTACCTACCCGGGTACCCCGCCCCATGAAGATCATCGGCGTTCACGCGTACACGGTGCGATCGAAGACCAAGGTCCCGTTCGTCTGGCGAAAGGGACTGATCGGCAGCGACCCGGTCACGGAGCAGACCTGGCTCCGGCTCGTCACCGACGCCGGAATCGAGGGCTGGGGCCGAGCCCCGCGCGGGGCGATCGCCCTCGACCTCGTCGAGCGGCGGCTGAAGCCGTGGCTGCTCGGCAAGGACCCGCTGATGAAGGAGACGCTCTGGCACGAGCTGTGGGAGATCGACCGCATCGAGGAGATCCCGATGTACCTGATGGGTTTCGTGGACTCCGCGCTGTGGGACATCACGGCGAAGGCCGCCGGACTGCCCCTTTACCAGTTGCTCGGCGGCTACCGTCATGAGATCGAGGCGTACGCGAGCACGGTCACCTACCGCACCACGAAGGAATTCCTCGACGTCGCCGACCAGTGCCTCGCCCGCGGCTTCAAGGCGATCAAGCTCCACGCCTGGGGCGACGCGCGCAAGGACGCGGCGCTGTGCCAGGCGCTGCGGAAGCATGTCGGGCCGGACATCGCGCTGATGTACGACGGCTCAGCCGGCTTCGACCCGTACGAGTCGCTCTATCTCGGCCGGGCGCTCGAGGAGGCCGACTACCTCTGGTACGAGGAGCCGATGCGCGAGTTCAGCATCAACGCCTACCGGCGCCTGTGCGAGCAGCTCGACATCCCGGTGCTCGCCGCGGAGACCTCCGACGGCTGCCACTACAACGTCGCGGACTTCATCGCCCAGGGCGCCGCGGACATGGTCCGCACCAGCTACCACTACAAGGGTGGCATCACCGGCGGCCTGCGGGTGGCACATCTCGCCGACTCCTTCCAGCTCAGCGCCGAGGTGCACGGGATGGGGGTGGAGAACCTCCACCTCTGCCTGGCCATCCGGAACAACCACTACTACGAGACGCTGGTGATGGGTAACCCGGTGGTCTTTGAATCATGCATCGACCGTCACGGCCGCGTCCACGCCCCCGCGGGCCCGGGCCTCGGCTTCGACGGCGACCTTAAGGCGCTCGAGAAGAGCGCCGTCGCCAAACTCTAGTCCCATGAAACGACTCCTCCTTTTGCTCGGCGTCGCGCTCGCCCCCGGCCTCCACGCCTCCGCACCCCACCCGTCCCTCCTGACGGTGAAATTCCATGACCAGATGCTGCCGGTGGTGAAGGTGATCGGGACCGATCCCGTCGTGCTGGTCGACGGTGCCGAGAAGCGCATCCGCACCGAGCCGATCTACCTGGTCCAGCGCGCCGACCATTTCTTGCCCGGGTACGTGACGGCCCGGCACGTCCAGTTCGGCGGCACCGAGCTGAAGGTGGCCGCGACGCAGGACGCGGCGCTGACCGACCACAACGCCACCCCGACCGGCCGGCGCTTCGGCGTCTCCTATTTCGAGGGCCGGTTCACTGCCCGGCCGGCGATCACCGGCGGCTTCGTCGTCCTGGTGGTCTATTCGCCGACCGCGATGGCGGCCGGTCCGTCCGATGAAGGCCAGACACAGGTCATCGTCCACGAGCTGCCCGACCTTCCCGCCGGCCAGGAGGTCGAGGTGAAGATCTCCGCGGCGCTGCCGGACGGCCAGGCGAACCAGACCTATTTCTTCCAGGTGTTCGACGGCCACGGGCGCGAGGTGGTGACGAGCGCGTCCGATCTCGCGTGGAAATACTATGCGCTGCGCGACCGCCTGAAGCTGGCCGGCGTGCGGGCGCAGTACCTGGAGAAATTCCACGGCGCCGACCATGCCGCCGTCCCTGCCGTGATGGCGCGGCCGGTCTTCAGCCAGGGCGCCAAGCCGCCGCAAGGCGAGGCCAGCGCGATGATCACGGTGTCGGCCGACGGCGTGGTCACCAACGTGGACGTCCGCGGGGTCGATGACCCGGCGGCCCGTGCCGACATCGCGAACGCCCTTGGCGGCTGGCTCTTCCTGCCGCAGCTCAAGGGTGGCGTGCCGGTCGGCACCAAGCTCCAGGTGCCGCTGGAATTTTAGGCGCGCCGCGAGTTGAGCGTTGAAAGCCGGAAGGCGACGGGCCTAGACCTCCGCCCCGATCCGCCGAGTTTCCCGACCCAAACCCAAACCCTTTCTCCCGTGCCCAAGAAACCCGCCGACCAATGGTTCGCTGAGTACGGCGAGAGCCACCAGCACGCGGCCAACGAGCTGATCCACTGGATCTGCGTGCCGACGATTTTCTTCTGCGTGCTCGGGTTCTGCTGGTCGATCCCGACCGGCGACGCGCTGGAGGCGAAGCTGCCGTGGTTCAACTGGTCGCTGGTGGCGATCGCGATCGCCGCGGCGTTCTACCTGCGGCTGTCCTGGCGGCTGGCCTCGGGCATGCTCGCCTTCATGGCAGCGTGCCACGCCGGGCTGCTCGCCCTCGAGTTCAACGCGCCGTGGCCCGTGTGGCAGATCTGCCTCGTCCTGTTCGTCGCGGCGTGGATCGGCCAGTTCATCGGCCATCACGTCGAGGGCAAAAAGCCGTCGTTCTTCCAGGACCTGGTGTTCCTCCTCATCGGCCCCGCCTGGCTGCTCTCCAAGGTGTACCGCAAGGTCGGCCTGCGCTACTAGGCCGCCGCCGGCATTTCGCGGGGGAACCCGAGGGATTCAGGGAGCCTCATATCGTCCGGGGCCACCCAGGGCCATGAACTGCCGGTAGACGACGAGGCCGACCGCCAGCGAGGCCAGCCCCAGCACTCCGCCCAGACCGAAGGTGTAGTGGTAGTCTCGCCCAAGGCGGTCGAGCAGCAGGCCCAGCGTCGGCCCGACGGCGATATTGCAGAGCGCGGAGATCAGGCCTGCCGCTGAGGCGAACTGCGCGAACTTCAGTTTGGGAAACAGCATCTGCCCGATGGCCGCGGCCCCGGTGGCGTAGCAGCCGGCGAGCACCCCATGGGCTAGAAAGGCCAAACCAAAACTCTCCGGCCCTTTGATGCCAAAAAAACCCGCGACCATGGCGACGCCGTAGGCCGCCAGCGCTCCCAATCCCATGCGGACGGGATGAACGCGGTCGGCCAGCCAGCCCAGCGGCCACGCCAGCACCAATGAGCCGGCATACGTGGCGACGAGGTATTTGCCGTAGCTGTCCATCGACAATCCGAAACTCTCGGCCGCATAGACGCTGAACAAATTGACGGGGATGAAGGTGAGGGTCGCCAAAGCAAGCCAGGCAAAGACCCACCAATAGTACGGTCGGGTGAAGCAATCGCGGCCATAAGAGCGGACCGCCGCGACCACCCGGGAGGCGGTGCCCGAATCGGCGGGCTCGGGCGGCGGATAGCCTCCCTCCTTCACGCGCAGGCACATCAGCGCGAAACCCACGCCGTAGGCGGTGCCGATGCACACAAAGATCGTCGTGAAGTACTCCCGGGCGTGCCCAATCAGGTAGTAGTTGAACACCATGCCGGTAAGCAGGCTGACGGCGCGAAACAGGCCGAAGAACCGGCCGATGATCTCCCTCGGCACCACGTCATTGATCAGGGCGCCGAAGACCGCATTGGCCGTGATGGTGGCCACCTCGAACAGGGTCCAGCACAACCCCATCACGACGATCACCGCGAGATTGAGCGACTCCGGCGGCCAGCCGAGTTGCGCGTGGACCAGGCGGCCGAGCACCGGGCTGTACGCCAATCCAAACATTGCCACCGCCGTGAACGGGGTCGTGGCCAAGAGGAACGGGATGCGCCGTCCCCAGCGGCCCCGGTGGCGGTCGCTGCGGTAACTCACCACCGGCCCCAGCACGAGTCCAATGGCGGACGGGAGCGAGAGCAGGAAGAAACCCGTGAGAAAATCCGACGCCTCGAATTTCCGCAGCATGATCTGCACGATGGGCGCCACCGATCGCTCCTTAAGCTGCCACGCGAAATCGCCCCACAGCAGCCAGACGAACAGGATCGCCAACGCCCCCGCCGAGTAGGTCAGGGTGCCCGCCCGCCACTCGCGACGCGTCGTCCCGGAATCTGCGCGGCGTGCATTCATCGGGGCGTGATGGTGACCCGAATACTCGCCCGCCGCACCGGCGACTGAAGCACGATGCCCAGCCGTGTCGGCAATCGCCCGCCCGGGAGCTCCTCGCGGAGTGTTTCAGGCCGCAGGGCCCAATCGGCCCCCTCCACCGCCACGGTCGCGAGCACGCCATCCGCGCCCGATTCCACCGCATAGGCACCGGGGGAAATCTCCCGCCAGGCGCCAAAAGTGATCAGCGCGGTGGAGAAGCTCGCCGGTTCCACATACTCCACGTCATCCACCACCGTGATCGCCGGGCTGGTTCCGCGACGGACCGTAAGGGTGCGGACGAGCGATTTCAGCCCGGGCACCGCGTAGGCACCGGCGAGGTCGAGCACGATGGTGTCGCCTTCGGGCGCGAAGCGGGTCGCCAGCACTCGGGCGGTATACTGGCGGCCCTCGTGCTGCAGCTGGTCGGCCACCACGGGAACCGCATGTCCGTAGGAATTGAGGACCTGGGAAACGTAGCGATCGGGGCCAAACGTCCGCGCCGTGTAGACTTCCAGCCCCGGGTCCACGAGCACGGCGGTGGCCCCCGCCGCCACCACGAAGGAACCCACGTCATTGTGGTTATGGTTCTCGGCGTTGTGGCCACCCTTGATCGCAACCCCAAAACGCGGACTGGCGCGACCCACGTAGACCTGGGCGTCCTCAAACCAAAATCCTCCCACGGACTTGCGCTCCGGTTCGGCCGTTTCCCCGCCGTCCGCCGGGCGAACAAAGGCCTTGAGGGCGGTTTCGTACAGCAGTTGATCGCGCAACTCGGGCGCACCCAACTGGAGGTGCAGCCGGCCGCCGGGCTTTTCGCCGAGCAAGCGGGAGGCTAGTGCCAGAAACCAGGGGGATGGACGTTCCCTCACGTCCATGTCGGCGAAGGAGGGATAGACGCCGGGTAGGATTTCCAGATGTCTCGGGTAGGCGGCGATTCGCTCGGCATGGGGACCGTGCAGCAGCTGCACCCGGCCGCCCGTGGCCTCCGCCAAGGTTTCGGCCAGCATCACGAAATGGCCGAAGCCGTAGTTCCAGTAGCCGACGCCCTCGCTGCAATAGCCGTCCGGAGAGAACCCGGCGAGGTAGGCCTCGAGATCCCGCTCGGCCGCCGCGATGATTTCGGCGCGCTCGCGCGGGGACTCGACGACCACCAGCGCGGTACCAACCACGCCGGCATGGCAGACGGCGTTCCAGTTGTTTTCGGCCCGTCTCCACCACATCTCGCTTGGCGAGGCGGTTCCTCGCACCTGTGCGAGGTAGGGCTCAACCACCCTTCTTCGCAGTTCCATCCGCGCCCGCGCAACGAGCAGAGGGGGCAATTGGTCGGCATGCCAGAATAACACCGTTGCAACGACCCAGCCGCGCATGGCGACCATGAGGTCCACCTGGGTTTTCCGTCCCGTGAAGTTCAGCAGCTCAGGATCATGGGCCGGCAGCACCCACGTCTTTTCGGCCAGCATCGCATCCAGCTCTCGGGTCAGAGCCGGCACCCAGCGTCCCTGGTGCTCGAGCGCTTCCGCCCAAGCAAACAGCGCGAGCCGGTCTATTCTTTCCTTGTTGGGCTTTTGGTAGCGGGTGCGATTGCCAGTCCGCTTGTACTCAAGGTACAGCTCGTCCGGCAGGTCCGGTGGTGACGTCTCCGCCGCGATTCGGGCCGCCTCAATGATCCCGGCGTTGGGCAGCTCACGGGCGAGCCTCACCCAAGTCGCGCGATCCGTCGCGGGCGCCCCGACCCCGGCCGGCTCGGCCGGCAAGGCGGCCGCCAACTCGATCTGCCGGGACCCCACGTCTGCCACGCCGGCGGCCAGGCCGGCTGCCGCCGTGAGCGCGAATCCAACCGCGACCACCGCCGGCATGAGAAGTCGGCGCGGCCCGGCCATGTCACTTGATCACTGCAAAGAAACCGATCGAGGTGCGCACGCCCCGCACCTCGGCGATCGAGCCTGGCAGGGCCTCCAACTCAAAGGCATGGCGTCCGCGCGCCAGCTGATCGGTGACCACGTAGGCTCGCAGCCAGCCGGCGGGACCAGCCCAGGAGGGATAATCGCGGCGGCTCGTCTGCCACTCGCCGCCATCAATCCGGTAGCGGATCTCGCCCGAGGACCGTCCAAAATCGAAACCCAGGACCAGCCCGCGGCCCTCGAAGTCGAATTTCAGGCCGGCGCCCGAGGCGAACGAGATCAGGACTTGGTTGATTCCCCGGCAAGTCTCGCAGCGACGCACACTCCAGGGCCCCCGTCGCTCGATCGCCTCGAACGGCACGAAGCCGATGTGCTCCCAGGCATCAGGGGAGCGCGGCGGCGGGAGGGGCGCGGGAACCACGGCGGCGGGCGGACGGGCCAAGGTCTCGGCCAAGAAGGCGATCACGGACTGGGCGTAGCTGAGGCTGCCCCGGGACTCCGGGTGCAGGCCGTCCGGCAGCCATTCCTCCCACGTCATGAGACCGCGCTCGTTTTCCCGCAGGGCATGGAGGGCCATCCACACCGAATTGAGACGGTAATGCTCGGCGAGCAGCTCGAAGTCGGCGATCGACGGGGGAACCTTGCCGGCCAGCATGTCGGTCAGCATCTCCTGGAAATAGGTGTACACGATCACGACGTCGCAGTTGCCGGCGGCCAGCAGCTGGCGCAGCACGCCCTCGCGGGTCCGTTCGCGCAGCTTCGGTTCGGTGCCAAAGTCGTTCGCGGCGTACTCGACGAAGACGAGGTCGCAGCGGCGGGCGAGGATCGCCTCCTGCACCCGGACCGCGGCGAGGTCGCTGCCGGTGGCCCCAAGCGCCGCGTTCTCGACCGTGATGCGGGCATGGGGATGGGCATCGACGAGCCAGCCCACGAGGGCCTCGGGCCACCGGTTGCCCGTCGAGGGATCCGTGATGGAGCCACCGAGAAAGCCGACGGTGAGCTGGCCGCGCGCGAGCGCGGCAGTGCTGTGGGGTAAGGCGGCGCGGCGACGCAGCACCGGGCCAAGTTGGGTGGTGGGATTCATGGGAAGTTCGTACGCCGGGCGCCGGACGCCGGACGCCGGCACAGGGTTGTCCCCGGGTTCCAGGTAAACGCCTTTACCAGGGTGGTGGTGGGCACGGTGGGAGGCCCGCGGTCGTTCATCTCCACCAGGCGCATCAGGATGCTGGCCGCGGTCGCACCGACTTCGCGGGAGTCCACCTGGAGTCCGCTCAGGTGGCGGACCGGCTCCTCCTTGTGGAAAAACGCGATGCCGACGTCGCGCGGCACCCGGAGCCCTGCCGCCTGCACGGTGGCGGGAACCTGGGTCTCCTCGGTGAGAATGACATCCGGCCGCTCCCGACGGAGCCACTCAACAAACCGCTGGGTGTCCCATTGGTCCGACGGCAGGACCAGCGGCGCCACCTCGGTCCATTCGGGATGGAGCCGCCGTTGCACGAGGAAAACCCCCAGCCGGCTGTGGTGGGTTCGCACATCCTGGACCGCGCGAATCACAAGTCCCGGGCGCCGGTAGCCCAGTCGGCTCACCTCCTCCAACACGCGCTCAATGCCAAAAGCGTGATCGTCCACCACCCGGTGCAGTTCCGGGTCAGCCAGGGAGTAGTCGAGGCTGACCGCCGCGAATCTGCTCCAGTCGAGCGTCAGCGGCGGCTGGTCCACTTGCAGAGGTTCGATGATCAGCCCCTGGACATTCTGGGTCCAAAGAATCTGGCTGAGCCGGTCACGCGAGCGTCCTGGCTCGGCGGTCCAGATCGCCTCGCAGAGGTAACCCCGGGCCCGGGCCGCAGCCTGTGCCCCTGCGAAACATCCGGCCGCATAGCTGCTGTGGCGCCACGCCTCACGCGGGGAAAAAGGCGTGAGGAAGGCCAGCTTCGCCCGGAAACGCGAACTCGAGCCGCTCAGGCGCTGGGCCATTAGGGCCGAGATCAGTGGATTCGGCCGGTAACCCAGGCGCCGCGCCGCCGCCTGCACCCGCCGCACCGTGGCGCGCGAGACCGCCGAGCTGTTGCGCAGCGCCATGGAGACGGCGGTCTGCGACAGCCCGACAGCCCGGGCAAGTTGCTGTTGGGTGACCATCGAGCGGGAGCTGGAAGTCAATGACGGCGCCTGCCGGGCCCGCAAGTCCGGCGCGACGGACCCTTCACCGGACCGGCTGGGTCCGCAGGCACGCCAAGAGGTCCTCCAGCCGGGCCGTCGCCACGGCGCACACCGCATCACCGCCTCCATAATAGAGGAAATACGTGCCGTCGATCAGCGCATGCCCGCACGGGAAACACACACCGGAGTAGAGCCCATGAGTCTCGTAGGCCGCCACCGGCTCGTAGATCGGGCGGCGGGTCCGATGCGTCACCCGGGTCGGATCATCCAGATCAAGCAGCATCGCCCCCAGGCGGTACTGCTTGTCCGCTCCCACGCCGTGGTAGATCTGCAGCCAGCCGCCCGCGGTCTTGAGCGGCGGATTGTTGGCCCCGATTTTCTGCTCCCACGGCTCGATCCCCTTGGCGAGCAGCCTCAGGTGCTTCCACGCCAGCAGGTCGTCGCTCTGGGCAATCCAGATCGCCGGATGCGGGTTTTCAAACCCCGCCCCGTGCCACTGCATCGGACGGTGAAGCGTGACCCACTTGCCTCCGACCTTTTCCGGGAAGATGACGACGTCGCGCTCATCCAGCGACGGGTCGGTCAGCCGGCCCGCGCGGATCCAGCTTTGGAAATCCCGCGTCAGGAACAGGTGGGTGGAGGTGAGATTCTGGCGCAGCGCGACCGGAAATTCCGGGGGAAAGGACCGGGGTTGGGACGGGCCGGCGTTCTCCCAGTAACGTCCCGGCGGAAACGGCCGCGAGGCCACGGTCACGTAGTACCACTCGCCGATGCGAATGACGCGGGGGTCCTCGAGACAGCCGCCATCCGGGGTCCAAGGGATGGGCGAGACCGCGGGCTGCGGCCAAACGCGCTCAAAATCGACGCCGTTGCGGGAACGGGCGAGGCCGAGGTGGACCACATGATCCTGGTCGTTGCCCGCCGCCCGATACAGCAGCAGCACCTCGCCCGCCACCGGGTCGTACCATGCCCCGGGATTGGTGGTCACGAGCGACTCCCACGGAGCGCCGGGGCTGGGGCGCAGGATGGGATTCGCCGGGTGGCGGTTGAACTGAAAGTCGGTGACAGGGATCATGGAGACGGTGGGACGGAAGCAAAAGGCGGAGCACGGTCCCAACCCGGCTCCGCCCAGGCGCCGATGGCCGGCGCGGCCCAGACTAGAACTTGAAGTCGGTGCTGACGCGGATGCTGCGGGGTTCGCCGAACGTGAAGCCTTCCGAGATATAGGCCTTGTTGAAGAGGTTCCCCACATTGAGTCGCACCACGAGCGCGCGCTGGTGCTCGAGCTTGAATTCCTTGGCGGCCGTCAGCCACATCACCGTGTAGGGTGTGCTCCGCCGACCCAAGGTGGCCTGATTGAGGCCAGTATCGAGCCAGGTGTCGTTCTTGTGGCTGGCGCCGGCGCCGAGACGAAGGCCGTCGAGTCCGCCCCCGACGAAGCGGTAGTTGGTGAACAGCGACCACGACTTCTCCGGCGAGCGGGGAAGTTCGCGGCCGATGACAAACTCGCGGCCCGGAGGCGCGCCCGTGATCGAGCCATCGAACTGGGCCAGCGCAAACTGGACATCGAGCTGGTTCGTCGGCCGATAGACCGCCTCGAACTCCACGCCCTGGCTCTTCTCGCCGGGGGTCAGGATGCCATAGGTCCGGTTCAGGGTGAAATCCGTGTACTGGCGCCCGACATTCGTCCGCTTCTGGGTGAACACGGTCACGGTCGTGCTCACGCCGCCACCCCAGTTCGACTTCACGCCGCCCTCCGTGCCAATCGCGGTCTGCGACGGCAGGAAGTTGTTGTTGATATCGAGGAGGAACTGCGGGGCGTAACTCGTGCTCCGGTTCACAAAGACCATGTGCCGCTTCTCCGGATCCACCGCCAGGCCTGCGCCGACCTGGTAGACGTTGGCCGTCTGAGAGAGCTCGCTGGTCTGGACGTTGGCGCCGTTGGTGAACGTGAACGTGGTGCTCTTGCCCCGGGCATAGCCGAGCAGGAGTTGGAGGCGGTCGTCGTAACCCGACAGAACCTCGCTCACCCGCTGGTTCGTCCACTTCTGGCGGGCCAGCGAAGGCCCGCTTTCAATGCGCCACGGATTCGAGGCGTCCTGGGCGTTGTCCACGTAGTTGTTCCTGGGAAACGGGGCGTAGTCGGAGGCGACGGTGTCGCGGGTGGCCTTCAGGGTCACCGGGTCAAAACCGACGTTCAGCGTAAACAGCGGCAGCGAGGCCCCGTTCTGGTAGGTGCGCCAGATGGTCGCGAAGAAGTCGTTCTCGTTATACTCGAAGCCGACCACCGTCCGAGTCTTGAACGGCCCCAGATCATACTCGGCCAGGATGTCCCCTTTGTAGCCGTTGATCCGGTTGCCGTCCTGCGTCTCCTGGCCGCGGTACGCCACGGGCACCACGCGGAAGGGATCGCCGCCGGTCGGGACGACTTCGTCGCGGTTGCGGGTGTTCTTGGAATAGATGCCGCGGAAGGTGATGTGGTCGGTCAGGCGCGAGGTCAGGTCGAGGGTCCAGTTCGTCTGCTTGTTGTTCGCGTGGGAGTACGGACCGAAGGTGTAGTTGCTCACGCTGCCCTCGGCCGTCGAGTAGCCGAAGCCGCGCTTGTAGAGGTCGGCAAATTCGGTCCCGCCCGGCGGTGTCCAGGCAATGGGCTGGAACGCGGCGAAGTTCGTATAGACGTCGAGGTGCTCCCATTCAAAGGTCAGCTCGGTCTTGGGAAAGATGCGCCACAGCACCGAGGGGTTCACCGCCTCAACCCGATTCTTGTACCACTTGAACTCGCGCTTGTTGGTCGTGTACGACGCCGGCAGCCGGAAGGCCAGCTTGCCCGGGATGATGGTGGCATCGACGTCGGTCTGCGCCCGGTAGAAATCATAGTCACCCACTGCCACGGTGGCCGCGCCGTGCGCCCCGGCCGTGGTGCGGATATGCGGGCGCTTTGTCACGTAATTGATGACGCCGCCCGGGTCATTCTGGCCGAAGAGGATCGAGTTCGGGCCGCGGATCACCTCCACGCGATCGATCCCCGTCATGTCGTAGAGTCGGCCGCCGGGGGCGAAGCCATTGCGCCGGGGAATCACGGTGAAGCCGCGCGAGGAGTACTGGGTGTTGTTGCCGGTGCCCTCGGAGGACGTGTTGTTCTGGTTGGCCACGCCCGGCACGATCTTGCTCAGGCCGTCCGCGTTCAGGACCATCAGTTCCTTCATCATCTCCGAACTCACGACCGCGATGCCCATCGGGGTCTTGTCGAGCGGCCGCGACACCAGGGTGCCGGAGTTCGACTCGTCGATGCGGTTGTCGGCATCAGTGTTCGTCTTCACGACGAACGGCGACATCTCGACCACTTCGTCCGGGGCCTTCGCCGGGCTGGCTTCCGCCGCCATGGCTTGATCGACCTTGGCCGGGTCGACTTCTTTCTTCGGGTTGGCCTGGCCGTGAACCGGAGCTGCGACCAGTCCGGCGGCCAGCGCTAGGGCTAATTTGGGGAGTATGCTCTTCATGGGCGTTGGGCTGGATGGGGGCGCCATGGCCAGCCGGTGTGCAGGTGGTTTGGTTGGGGGTCGGGGCAGGTCGGCGCCAAACGGGTCGGTGCGGACCGAGGTAACGCCTGTACGTCTGGACGAGGGTCCAGTTGAGGCGAGGCTCCGATTACTTTTGCCGATTAGTAGCCCCTGGCTACCGGCGCCCGACCTACATCGCCATGCGCGCCCAGCCGGTGCGCGACGGGTCGAGCGGCGGCAGGCCGAGCATCTCGCGGCCGAGGGCGACGTAATAGCGGTAGTGCTCGATCGGGGTGCCGTTCGGAATGCGATGGTCCAGGCCGAAGACGCAGCCGCCGGACATCAGCTCCGGGATCAGCTTGTGCTCCAGCTCGCGCCGGATGGCGTCGCGATCCTTGCGCAGCACGTGCTTGTCGATGCCGCCGCGCATCGCGAGGCGCTTCCCGTAGAGGCGGCGCAGCTCGGCGATGTCCATGCCGGCGGCGGGCTCCATCGGGTAGATGCTGGTCAGGCCGCAGTCGAGGAGCGCCGGGATCACGGGGTTGATGTTGCCGTCCGTGTCCTGCTCGAACACCCGCGCGCCGCGCGACCGGACCAGGCCCCAGACCTTCAGGTAATAGGGCTCGAAGTACTCCTTGATCTGGTTGGGCCCCACCATCGGGCCGGACTTGCCGGCAAAGTCCTCGTGGACCATCAGCTGGTCGATGTGGAGCTTCTCGCTGATCGGCTCCAGCACGCGCATCGTCGTGTCGGTGATCGTCGCGAGGATGTCCGCCATCAGCTCGGGCTGCTCGTAGTACGCGAGGCACGCGATCTCCTCGCCCATCAGGTCGCGCGGCGTGTCAAACGCGCCGGGCATGTGGGCGACCACGAGCGCCCCCTCCTGCTGGGCGCGGCGCGCCGCCGCGACCTCATCCCAATTGATGCGCTCGGGGCGGAAGGTGAAGAACGGTTTCACGCGCAGCCAGTCGTCCATGGTCTGGACCGGGAAGTTCTGCGGCAGGGGGATCGTCGCGGTCTTCTTCAGCAGCAGCATCTCGCGCCCCAGGCAGTCGAGCTCGAGCCGGCGCTCCGCGTTGTCCTCCAGCACGCGCGGCGGCGGGCCGAAGAGGTGCGTGATTCCCCCGCAGAAGGCGTACGGGACGAAGTCCCAGTCGAACGCCGACATGTTGATCTCCGCCTCGCTCGCCCCCTGGGCGCGCCACTCGGCGTCCAGCCCGACCAGCGGGCCGAAGAGCTCGGTAAACATCGGCCGCGGGGCGTGGCCGAAGGTCATGAGGTCGAGGTACTGTTCGCGATTCCAGCGCATGGGGGGGTTGGGGAGTTGAAGGTTGGGTTGAGCGTTGATGGCGGGGTTGGGCTCGGTCGGTCGGTCAGCTTTCAACCTTCAACACTCAACTGGGCATGGCGTCTCAGCGGGCGCGGTGCGCCTGCACATACTCGCGGTAGCGCTCGAGCATGGGCGCGGGGATGTTGGCCGGGAGGTGGTTGCCGGTGGCGAGGATCACGCCGCGGCAGCGGCGCGCGAGCGCGAGGGAACGGTCGACCGCGGCCTGCACCGTCTCCCAGGTCCCGAACGTGAGGTCGCGGCAGTCCACCGCGCTGCCCACCAGCACCGTGGCCTGGCCGAAGCGCTCGACCATCTCGCCGAACTCCATCACGGGCTCGAAGATCAGCCCGTCGGCCCCGGCCGCCACCACGTCGCTCGCGAACTCGCGGAAGTCGCCGTCGGAGCAGAACAGCACCTTCTTGCCGGCACGCTTGAGCGGCTTCCACAGCTCGGCGTAGCGCGGGATGATCACCTCGCGGTAGATCTCGGGCCGCATGAACGCGCCGGCCGTCCAGACGAAGTCGTCGTGCTGGATGATCGCGTCGACGCTCGTCTGCGCCCAGGCGTCCATGTGGAACTTGGTCCGCCGGTAGAAGCTGTCGAAGACGCGCTCCATCTTGTCGCGCTCCGCCGCGGCCTCGAGGAGCATGTCCCAGCCGAAGGCTTGGATCGCACCCGAGACGATGGTCTTGTAGTAGCCGCCGGTGCAGAGCTGGTCCGGGAAGTCGCGACGCTTCTCCTGGATCCACTGCTCGTATGCCGCCACCTGCTCCGCCATCGTGGGCAGGCCATACTCGGTGACCGCGTCAAAAGCCCAGACTTCCTCGGGGGTCTCGAACGGGCAGTGCTGCGGCCGCCGCATGTCGCTGCCGTCGGACGCGTACTCGGCGTGACCCATGTCGGTCGACCGGCCGAACTGCGACCAGTCGCCACGGAGTCCGTCCTGCACGGTCCACAGGAAGTCGAGGTCCCACCGCGCATAGAGGCTGCGGAGCGACGCGTTGGTGTCGGGCTCCGGTCCCGCCACGCGCCGCAGTCCCGCCTGGTGGTACTCCAGGCTGTACTCGGTGCGCGCAAAGCGCGGCACGGACTTGAGATTCAGCGTGTCGAGGGCGAGTTGGCGGCTCATGGGATCGGACGATTAGAACGCCTCGCCGCGGAGGAGTTGGTGCTTGCGCATCATGTAGTGCTCGAAGTTCGCGAGCGGAACGTCCGGGGGCACGAGATGGTCGACGGTCGGGATGAACCCGCCGTCGGCGATGAGCGGCTGGAAGGTCCGGAGGTGGACATCAATCGCGGTAAAGTCCTTCGCCAGCTCGCGCTTGTCGACGCCGCCCCACAGGCGCAACTCGCGGCCGAATTTCTTCCGCACCGCCAGCGGGTCCATGTCGGACGCGCGCTCGAGCGGCCAGATGCAGTCGACGCCGGCCTCCATGAAGTGCGGGATGACCAGCTCGCAGTTGCCGTCGGTGTCGACGATGATCCAGCGCACGCCCTGCGACTTGAACCACGCCACCAGGCGCTTCATCTCCGGGAGGATGAACGTGCGGTAGGTGTCGGGGCTGAGCAGCGGCCCGTTCTTCATGCTCAGGTCCTCGTTGAGGAAGATATAGTCGGGCTTCACGCCGGCCGCGAGGATCGGGCGCGCGGTCTCGATGGTGAAGTCAGTGATGAACTCCATCATCTCGTGCATCATCGCCGGCTCGTCGTACCAGGCGTAGCTGAGGTTCTCGGTGCCCATCCACTCGCGGGCCCGCCAGTAGTAGCCGAGCGTCGCGCAGTTGCGGCCGAGGATGAGCGGGTGCTGGCGCTGCGCCCAGGCGGGCTGCAGGAACTGCTGCCAGTACGGCGGGTAGCGCACGGGGCACGACGGGCGGAAGCGCTTCTTCAGCTCCTGGAAATCCGCCGGGGTCGTCACCGGGAAGCTGATGTACTCGTCCATGCTCATGCGCATGCCCTCGGCGGTGCCGGTGATGAGCGCCTTGGAGATCACGCCGTTGGTGTGCTGGATGATCTCGGTGTCGCCCTCGCGCCGCAGCACCTTCTCCTCGTACGGCGGCACCATGCCGAAGTTCACGTCGATGTACTCGCGGGGATCCAGGTCCCAGCGCGGCTCGCCGACGAACCAGTCCCAGTGCATGTCTGCGGTTGCGAGGCCCTCCTCGCGCCAGCGTTGCTTGGTCTGGACCCAGACGCCGACCTCGTTGTTCGGCACCCGGTCGACCGGCTGGTAATTCATGCAGGCGTGAAAGCGTTCAAGTGGTGTCATGGGCATGTTGAAGGTGGGTTGGCACAGGCGGGAACAGAGAGAACCGAGGAACGCCCGACTCCGGGCTTAACTCCGTTGCCTCCGTTAGCTCCTGTGAAAATCATGGGGTGAGTCAGGGAAATCTCAGTAGGTGCAGCGCCGGGCCTCGTCAGCGAAGGCGTGGAGGAGTTCGGGCTTGGCCTCGAAGAAGTGGTCGGACGGGCTGAGGATCAGTCCGCCGCCCCCGCCGGCCTCGCGGAAGCAGCGCCGAACCTCGGCGCGGGTCTCCTCGGGGGTGGCCGTGGTGAAGAAGCGGTTCTGGTCGAAGCCGCCGATGAAGCAGACCTTGTCGCCGATCCGGCGCTTCGCCTCGGCGAGGTTCATGTCGCCGCCCATCGCGGGCGGCGTGAATGTCTCGAGCGCGTGCGTGCCCAGGGTCACGAGCCGCTCCAGGATCGGCATCATGCCGCCGCAGGTGTGGTAGACGACGCGCTGGCCGGCGGCCCGCGCGTGGGCGACGACCTCGCGGTCGTAGGGCGCGACGAACTCCTCGAACACCTTCGGCGAGATCACGGTTGAGGACGCATCGCCGCCGCCGTGCTCGATCACGTCGTACCGCGCGCCCTTCATCGAGTCGGCGAAGCGGACCTTCCGGTCGCGCAGGATGCCCAGGAAGGTGTGCACCCACTGCGGGTCGTCGAAGGTCGCGAGGATCATCTCCTCGACGCCGAACAGCACGCAGGCGTCCTGCCAGCAGCCGGGCTGCCCGTAGAGCTCGAAGCAGTTGATGTTGCCCCGGATCAGGGTGGTGTCGCCGTACTGGTCCGCGAGGCGGTTAATCGGGCCCGGGTCGCAGAGCGGCTGCGGGGCGAACTCGGCGATGAGGTCGATGTCGGACTTCTCCTTGAGCAGGCGCTCCGACACCCAGGCGGTGTACTGGTTGCTCTGGAGCTCGAGCGTGAGCGTCTTGCGCGGGGTGACGATGCGGTGGCGGACGGTCGCATACTCGCGGCCCGGGACGTCCTCGTGCTCGAAGCGCCACTGGTCCGACATGATCCGCGGCGCCTCGAGGAAGCCGGGCTGGTGGCCGGGCTCGTAGTACGAGCCGCGCGCGGTGTCGGGCCGGTGGGCCTGGACCCAGCAGATGGGGTCGAGGCCGAACGTGGCGAAGAACTCGTCCTGCGTCTTCCCCGGCAGGTATTTCTCCATGTAATAGGTCATCAGGTGGTGCGTCGTGGCCGGCAGGTGATCCGTCGGCTTGCGCTCCAGCGCTGCGATCAAACGTTGCTTGGGAGACATGGGTTTCATGGTGAGCGGGGAAAAGTGGGGACCGCGCCGGTCCGGGGGCAGCTTGGGGGCAGCGGGGCGCGACGGCGATGCCCGTGAGGCCGGGCCCGCCGATTTTTCAGGCAAGAAATGCGCAGCGAACGCCGCAGCGCGGGATTGATTTCGGTCGGCCGGGAAAGCATCACGCTCGCATGACCTCGATCGAACGCGTCCGTCGCACCCTCCGCGGGGAGCCCGTGGACCACCTGCCCGCCCAGCCGATGGCGATGATGTACTCCGCGCGCCACGCGGGAATCCCATTCATCGACTACACGAAGGACGGCCGGAAGATGGCCGAGGCGCAGCTGAAGCTGGTGGAGGACTTCGGCCTCGACTGCCTGCTCACCTGCTCCGACCCGGCGCGCGAGGTGATCGACATCGCGGGCGAGGGCAGCGTCGACTGGTTCGTCGACCAGGGCCCGGCGATCAACGAGGAGCGCGCCGCACTGGCGGACAAGCTGCGCCTGCGGGTGTTCAAGGTGCCGGACCCGCTCGGCGGCGGGCGCATGCACGACCGCGTGAAGAGCATTGAGCTGATGCGGCGCCGCGCCGGCCCGGGCATGTCCATCGTGGGCTGGATCGAGGGCCCGCTGGCCCTCGCGGCCGAGCTCCGCGGGCTGAACACCATCATGCTGGATTTCGTCGACGACCCGGCGTTCGCGCACGACCTCCTGGCGTACACCGCGGACGTGGCGATCGCCTACGCCCCGGCGCAGATCGCCGCCGGCGCCGACACGATCGGCATGAGCGACGCGGCCGCGGGCCTGATCGGCCCCGTGCTCTACGAGCAGTTCCTCTGGCCGCAGCAAAAGCGCGTGCTCGAGACCCTCCGGCGGAACCACCCCGACGTCCTCCTGCGCCAGCACATGTGCGGGCGCATCGACAAGCTCTACCCGAAGATGGCCGAGCTGCCGGTCGACATCTACGAGATCGACTTCCCCGCCAACCTGGAGCTCGCCCGGCAGAAGCTCGGGCCGACGCGCACGCTGGCGGGCAACGTCTCGACCATCACCGACCTGCTCGAGGGTTCGCCCGAGCGCGTGTACGAGGCCTGCCGCCGCTGCCACGAGATCAGCGGCAAGTACTTCATCGTTGGCGCCGGCTGCGAGATCTCGCCCCTCACCCCGCCGGACAACCTGCGGGCCATGATCGCCTACGCGCGGGACCACCAGCCCTAGCCCGCGGCGGGTGGCGCCGGTCGCAGTGCGCAGATCGGCGACCGCGGTTCGACAGACCGCCGAACTCCGATCTCCGATCTGCGAACTGCAGGGGCGCGGGGACGCGCCTGTGCCCAGGAGGATCATGCGCGATTCTCGACCAGCTGCTGGGCCATCGCGGCCCACTCCCGGAGGTGCTCCGGGCGGCGCGCGACGGTGGAGATGTCCTTGAGCACGATCTCCACGTGGCCGCCGCGCGTGCAGTCGAGCATGCGCTCGAGCTCGGCCTTGGCCTTCGGGAGATCCCAGGTGTCCGTCGCGAACACCGCGGGGTTGGGCTTGTAGCTGAAGACGTAGTCACCCCGGACGGCGGCCGCGGCGCGGTCGACGTGGATGCGGTAGTTCATCGAGACCTTCCGGATGTTCGGGATGCGGCGGATGATCTCCATCTTGATGTCGAGCGCCTCGCAGCACCCGTAGTACACGAGGCCCCAGCGCTCGTACCACGGGCGGTCGTGCCGCAGCGCGAACTCCCAGTGCATCTCGGGCGAGACCTCGGTGAAGATCTGGGCGTTGCCGCAGCCCCAGACGTGCTCCGGCCGCACGTGCGCCGGGTTGAACCCGGCCTTCGGCAGCGCGGTGGTGTAGCCGTAGGCGCCCGCGCCGATCCGGCAGTTGTTGAGGTTCGTCGCGAGGAGGTTGTGCGCCACCAGCTGGTCGAGCTCGATCAGGTAGCATTGCACGATGCGCTCGATCGCGGCGTTGATCACCTCGGGCTGCTCGATCAGGTCGGCCAGCGCCTCCTGGACGCCGTACCACATGACGAGGTTGTCCCACGGCGTGTACCAGTAGTTGTTCAGCCCGCGCTCGCGGACCGGCATCAGGTCGCCGAACGCCGAGCGCATCGCCTCGAGCCGCGCGGCGGTGTCCTCGCGGTCCACGGTCACCACCGGGTCCTTGATCTTGGGCAGGTCGGCGAGCGACTTGATCTGCGGCTCGAAGTGCTGCGACGAGATGCCGCCGTTGGTGATGTTCAGCAGCTCGCCCTGGCGCATGATGCCGAAGCTCGTGCTGCGCCACGCGATGGGGCACGGCACGTGGTCGTCGAAGATCATGTCGCCCGGGAAATTTCGCCAGGCGTAGAGCTGGCGGCGGAGATCCGTCTCCAGCTGGCGCGCCCAGGCGGCCTCGCAGCGGTTCACCAGCTCCGGCACCTGCGCGCTGAACTCGTGCCACGGCACCTCGGTGATCCAGATCATCGGGCGCACGCTGCGCAGGTCGTTCGTGGCCTCCCACAGCTTCGCCTTCTCCCGGTGGACCGGCAGGGCGGCGATCGCGGCATACTGCCCGACCAGTTCGCGCAGGACCTCCCGGTCGCGCGCGGTCAGGGCGACGGGCTCGGCGGCGGGGGTCATGGCCGGCCTCCCTTCGCCGGCGCGCCGGTCAGCCGGTCCCACGTCGCATAAACCTCGCGGACGTTCTCGGGCCGGGCGGCGGCGCCGAACTCGCACTGGGCGATGCAGCCGCCGTTGCGCCAGAGGTGGTGGTGGACATTCGCGACCGCCGCGGCGATGTCGGCGGTCGTGCCGTCGGGCAGCAGGCGCTGGCGATCGATCTCGCCCCAGAACGTGATCTTCCCCGCGAACGGGGCCAGGGTCTCGACGCCCATGCAGAAGAGCTGGGAGTTCACCGCGTCGACGCCGACCTCGACGAGATCGGGATAGACCGCGGCGATGTGCCCGTCGGAGTGCATGAAGAGCTTCTTCCCGCGGGCGTGCGCGATCTGCGCGTAGTCGCGGTACATCGGCTTGAAGAGCTCGCGCCACAGCCGCGGCGCGATGAGCAGGGCCCGCTGGGAACCCCAGTCGTCCATGAAGCGCAGCGCGTCGACGTCGGTCCGCGCCCACGCCTCCAGCAGCTCGCAGTAGAAGGCGTGCATCTCGCGCATGAAGGCCAGGAGCTCCGCCGGCGGGTCGGCGAGGTCGACGTAGAGGTTCTCGGAGCCGCGGATGAACTGGAGCTGCTCGAACGGCCGCGGGCAGCAGGCGGAGAACGTGAACCGCTCGGTCGCGGCGCAGTCGCGGTTGACCGCGTCGCGGTCGAGCGTGAGCCACTCGCGCGGCACGTGCACGCGGGCGCGGTCGGCGGCCCAGTCGGCGACCTGCGGGACTTTCACCTCGCCGATGACGCCGCGCTGGATGTTAACGAAGGTGCAGCCCCACTCGTCGGTGAACTCGCCGACCACGTGGGGCTGGCCGCGGGTCGGGGCGACCGCGCGCTCGTGGCCGGAGATGGCGGTAAAGTCCGGGGGAAACTCGCGCTCGATCTCCCCCAGAGGGCCGGGGTGCGACTCCGCCGCGATGGGGAGGACCCAGAGGTCGCGGGCCGCGCGGGGCGGCGCGGCGAATTCGAGGGTGCGGTGCACAATCTCTCGAGGGGTGGCGCTCATGGTGAAGGGGAAGATCAGGCGGCGGCGGTCCAGCCCGCGCGTCGGTAGCTGCGGGCGGCGTCGAAGAGGGCGACGGTGTTGGCCGGGGGCACGTCGGGCTTGATGTGGTGGTCGGGGCCGCAGATGTAGCCGCCGCCCTCGCCGAGGTCGTCGATGCAGCGGCGCACCTCGTCGCGGATGGCCGCGGGCGTGGCGAACGGCAGCCGCTGGGTGTTTACCCCGCCGAAGAAGGCGAGGTGCCGGCCGTACTCGCGCTTCAGCGCGCGCGCGTCCAGCGGCAACGTGTGCAGCTGCACCGTCTCCCACACGTCCATGCCGAGGTCGATGAGGTCGGGCAGCACCGGCGTGATGTCGCCGCACGAGTGGAACCAGATGAACTTGCCCCGCGCCTTGCCCAGCTCGAACAGGCGCGCAAGGCGCGGCTTGAGGAAGCGGCGCCACAGCGCCGGCGAGATCATCAGCCCGCGCTGGGTCGCGAAGTCGTCCGCCAGGCACAAGATCGGCAGATCGTCGCCACAGGCGTCCAGCAGCCGCACGCAGTAGTCGTAGGTGAACTGGCACGCGCGCTCGAGCACCGCCTCGAAGAGCGCCGGCGCGTCCAGCATGTGCATCATCGCCACCTCCATGCCGAAGAGGTCGCAGACGCGGCAGAAGACGGGCTGCCAGTAGGGTCCCCGGACCGCGTACCGGGAGCCGAGGAGTCGGGCCTGCGCCGCCGCCGCCGCATAATCATAATGCGCGGGATCGGGCCAGGCATGGCGCTCGATCGCCGCCAGGTTCGTGACCTCCGCCAGGGGATTGAAGCGCGCGGTGCCGTAGTCGCCGGTGTTCGGGGTGCCCCACTCCGTGTAGGCGCCCTGCCGCATGGCGGGGGTCATGTCGCCGGCGTACCCCGCGCAGAGCACCTGGCAGTCGATGCCCAGCCGGTCGTAAACCTCCGCCTCCGTGATTCCCAACTGCAACGCGATCTCGGGCTGGTTCTCAATGCAGATCACCGCCGTCGGGATGCGGTCGACCGGCTGCCGGCGCAGGGTCGCCAAGACGCGTTCGCGTGAGGTCATGGCAGCATCAGTTGGTCGATATAGGAGTCTTCGAAGCCGGGTTGGAGGTTGAGTTCGATGGATTCCATCCGCGTGCACGCCGTCTTCATCTCCGCGAGGAGACTGCGGTCGTGCAGGGCAAGAAAGGCGCCGCCGAGCGAGGTGTTGCCGACGACCTGGATCTGCGCCGGGGTGAACCCGGGCAGCAGGCCGCAGCCGATGGCGTGCTCCAGCGAGAGGTGCAGGCCGAAGCCGCCGGCGAGGTAGACGGTCTTCACCTCGGCCGCCGTGGTGCCGAGCAGGCCGAGCAGGGTGTTGATGCCCGCCGCGATCGCGGCCTTGGCCTGGAGGAGCCGCGCGACGTCGACCTCCGAGATCCAGATCGCGCCCGAGGCACCGTGCGGGTGGAGCTGCAGCTTGCGGCCGTACTCGTCCGCCTGCACCACCGCGCCCGCACGCGCTACAAACTCGTCAACCAGCCGGCCGCTCGAGGTCACGATCCCCGCGCGCCGGCTCTCCCACAGGAAGTCCACGTAGGCGGAACCGCAGATGCCGATCGGCCGCGCGCCGCCGCCGATCACGCCGACCTCGGCTGCGTAGGGCTGGCCCCGCAGCGCGATGCGCTCGATCGCCCCCTTCACGCCGCGCGTGCCGCTCGTCAGGCCCGCGCCCTCGAAGGCCGGGCCCGCCGCGGTGGCGCAGCCGACCAGGCGGTCGCCGACCTTGGCGATGATCTCGCCGTTGGTGCCGACGTCGACGAGCAGCACCGGGCCGTCGTCGTACATCATGCCGGTCGCCACCAGCCCGGCCGCGAGGTCGGCGCCGACGTAGGCCGCCGGCCCGGGCAGGAGGTGCACGCGGGCGTCCGGCCCGCCAAACGAAAGCTGCAGGTCCGCCGGCGCGTAGACGCGGTGCTCGAGGAACACCGGGGTGAACGGGTGCACGCCCAACGGGCTCGGGTCCTCACCCGCCAGCAGGTGCTGCATGGTGGTGTTCGCGGCGACGGTCATGATCCCGACGTCGGCCGGCGTCACCTTCGCCTCGGCGCAGGCCTCGGCGAGCAGCACCTGGATCGTCTCGACCGCCACGGCGTGCTGGAGCTGGCGAACGCCGGCGGGATTCTGGTGGCAGTGCTGGATGCGCGTGAGCACGTCCTCGCCGTGCCGGATCTGGGCGTTGAAGGCCGAGGCCTCGCCCAGCACCTTGCCGGTGGCGAGCTCGCAGAGCAGGAGCGCGACCGTCGTGGTGCCGATGTCGACCGCGGCGCCGATCGTAGCGCGCGGGTCGAGCGGGTCGTGGGCCCAGGGGACGTTGATCTTGAACTCGGCCACGACCGCCGGCTCGTGCCGCAGCAGCGAGCGGGCCGGCACGGTGATGGTGGCGTCGGTGCCCTCGACGAGGCGGAGCTGGCAGGAGCGCAGGCGGTCGCCGGGGCCCGCGCTGACCACCGCGCCGTCGGACGTCCGACGGAGCTGACCCTGGCGCAGGCCGATCTCGCACCCGCCGCAGAGACCCCGGCCGGCACAGCGCGTGTTGAGCGGATGGCCGCGGTGGGCGAGCAGCTCGGACAGCGGCAGGTTGAGGTCGCCGGGGCTCAGGCCGAGGTCGACCGGGCCGTCGGGCGTTTCAAGGTGCAGGTGCGTTTTGATGGGCGGAAGTCTCCGGTTCGGCGCGGATGATGTCGTCGTCCGCGGTCAGGCGAATCACGTGCCGGGGCGGCACGACAAGAAAGCGGCGGGCATCCCAGTCGCCCTCGAGGAGGGCGCGCAGCAGGGCGGGGTCGCCCGGGACCTGCTCGAATGACCAGCCCTGGCAGGCGGCGCAGGCCTGGGTGTGGGCAACGTCCTGCTCCGGCTGGCCGAGGCCGAGCCCCACGTAGACGGCGCGGGAGTAATGGGCGAAGCCGGCGCGGTCCATCTCGAGCAGATACTCGACGTCGTCCTCGCCGAACTTCTCGGCATACTCCTTCCGGAGCCGCGCCTCGCGCTCGGGTCCCGGCGTGGCTCGCCCGCGGATCCAGCCCGGCTGGTACCAGAAGGTGCCCGGGTGGGCCTGCTGGTAGGCGGCGTAGCGGTCCTTGTCGCCGAGGAAGAGCGTGACGCAGTCGTGGGCCCGGGCGATCACGAGCGGGCAGCGGTCATGCCGGAGGTTCTCCACCCCGCGGCTGCAGAGCCCGTAGACCAGCACGATGGCCTCGATGGCGGGATCGGCCTCGGCGCGGTCGACCGCCGCCTGCAGCTCGACCCGCATCCGGCCGGGATCCTCATGCAGCCCCTGCGGCAGGAACTCCAGTCGCCGGATCTGCGGCCGGCCCGCGGCGAAATGCCGCACCTCGGGTTCCATCACCCCGCAGGAAATCACCGCAATGATGGACGAATTGGGCATTTTTTGCTGTGGGCTTAAGCTGCGCTTGTGGGCTGATTAAGACTGTAAACGCCGGACGCGAGACCCTGACAACGTATGCCGCATGTAACAATTGGTAATAGTTGTGTGCAAGGGGGGAGGATTCGCGGTATGGGCATTTACTTCCCGGCGGCGGCAGTCCTAGAAACAGTCGTATGCCCCTCCTCACTGATTTGACTGCTGCCGTGGCTGCCGGAAAGCGGGCGGACACTGTGCGGCTCACCCAGGAACTCCTCGCGGCCGGTACTGGCCCGCAGGACATCGTCGAGAAGGGCCTCGTGCCCGGTATGGCGATCGTCGGCGACCAGTTCAAACGGAACGAGATCTTCGTGCCCGAGATGCTGGTCGCGGCCCGGGCGATGAAGGAGGCGCTGAAGCTGCTCGAGCCGCTCCTGGCGAGCGCGGGCATCAAGCCGAAGTACACCGCCGTGATCGGCACCGTGCAGGGCGACCTCCACGACATCGGCAAGAACCTCATCTCCATGATGTGGCGCGGCGCGAACTTCGCCGTCGTCGACCTCGGCACCAACGTGCCCCCGGAGAAGTACCTCGCCGCCGCGCAGGAGCACAAGGCCCACCTCGTCGGCCTCTCCGCGCTGCTCACCACGACCATGCCCGCCATGAAGGAGACCGTCCGCGTGCTGAAGGCCGCGGGGCTCACCAACACCAAGATCATGGTTGGCGGCGCTCCCATCACGCAGGCTTTCTCGGACGACATCGGGGCCGACGGCTACGCCGCCGACGCCGGCACGGCCGTCGACGTCGCCAAGCAACTCGTGGCATCGGTGGCCTAAACGGCCGCCGATACCGGTTTCCATGGGGACCGGCCATGAGCTCCACTTCCATGACGGGGCGCGAGCGCGTGAACCGGATGTTCGCGCGCCAGGATCAGGATCGCGTCCCGCGCCAGGACACGTTCTGGCCTGAGACCATCACCCGCTGGCAGCGCGAGGGGCTGCAGTGGGACCATCACGACGCGCTGCGGCTGCTCGAGGCCGACTTCGCCGTCCTGTGCTGGTCGTGGCCGCCGATCTTCCCCGGCCAGCGGGAGGTGCTGCGGCAGGACGCGGAGACCGAGACCGTGCGCGATGCCTGGGGCGGCATCGCGCGGTACTGGAAGGGCCGGTCCGGCACGCCCGAGCACATCGGTTTCGGCTGCGACAGCCGCGAGGTCTGGGAAAAGACCTACCGGCCCGCGATGCTGGCGGCCGCCAACCAGGTCGACGCGAAGATGGCGGCCCGGCGCTACGCCGACGCGCGCAAGCTGGGCCAGTGGACCCACCTCTCCGGCGTCGAGGGTTTCGAGGCCCTGCGCAAGATCATCGGCGACGAGGCGTTCCTGATCGGCATGGTCGAGGATCCCGAGTGGATCCGCGACATCGTAAACGTCCACACCGAGGTCGTCCTGCGCTCCTGGCAGGCCGTGCTCGACGAGGGCGTGCAGCCCGACGGCCTCTGGCTCTACGGCGACATGGCGTTCAACCATGCCACGATCTGCTCGCCGACCATGTACCGCGAGATCGTCTGGCCGTCCCACTGCCGCATCGCCCAGTGGGCGCATGAGCGCGGGATGAAGCTGATCTACCACACCGACGGCCGCGTCAGCGCGGTCCTCGACCTCTACGTCGCCGCCGGCTTCGACTGCCTCCAGCCGATCGAGGCGAAGGCCGGCATGGACATCCGCGAGTTTGCGCCGACCCACGGCGACCGCCTCGCGATGATCGGCAACATCGACGTCATGAAGATGGCGACGAACGACCTCGACCTCATCGAGGAGGAGATCCGCTCCAAGTTCGCCGCGGGCATGGCCACCAAGGGCTACGCCTACCATTCCGACCACTCCGTCCCGCCCCAGGTGAGCTGGGACACGTACAAGGCCATCATCCGGATGGTCGAACGCTACGGCTACTACTGACCCTTTTTCCCATGCCAGCTCCGATCCAACCCCTCCTCCCGAAATGGCGCGGCACCCTGACTGACCGCGAGCGGTTCCGCCGCCAGATGCACCACCTGCCGGTGGACCGGTGCTTCAACATGGAATTCGGATACTGGGACGACAACTTCAAGCTCTGGCCGATGTTCCGCGACCACGGTATCACGAACAACACCGACGCCGACATCTTCCTGAACTTTGACCGCACCGACGTCATCTACACCCCGTGGATGCACCCGGTGTTCCCCACCGAGGAGATCTCGCGCACCTCGAACAGCCGCATCCTGCGCAATGGCGACGGCCTCATCGCCGAGGTGCCGCTCGACGGCCACGACACCATCCCCCATTTCCTCGAGGCCACCGTCAAGACGCCCGACGACTGGGCGAAGGTGAAGGCCGAGCGCTTCGACCGGAAGCACCCGGACCGCCGGCTCGACGTCGCCGCGCTGCAGAAGAAATTCCCGGCCGACCGCGACTACCCGGTCGGCATCTGGTGCGGCTCGATGATCGGCAAGGTCCGCGACATGCTCACGGTCGAAGGCCTCGCGTACGCCGTCTTCGATTATCCGGACATGGTCGAGGACATCGTCGAGGTGTCCTGCCAGCTGATCGAGGACACGCTCGACCAGGTGCTGCCGCACATGAAGTTCGATTTTGCCTCGGGCTGGGAGGACATCTGCTACAAGAGCGGCCCGCTCGTCTCGGTCGGCTTCTTCCGCGACGTCGTGGTGCCGCGCTACCAGCGCATCACGAAGAAGCTCCGCGCCCACGGCGTGGACATCTTCTGGATCGACTGCGACGGCGACGTCCGGCCGCTGATCCCGCATTTCCTCGCCGGCGGCGTGAACACGATGTTCCCCTGGGAGGTGAACGGCTCCGGTCACCCGGGCGAGTCGCTCGAGAAGTGGGGCCCCGAGCTCCGCATCATGGGCGGCATGGACAAGATGGTCCTCGGCCGCAACCGGACGGAGATCCGCTCCTACCTGGAGTCGCTCGTGCCGTACGTCGCGAAGGGCGGCTTCATCCCGTTCTGCGACCACCGCTGCCCGCCGAACGTGGATCCGGACGACTACCTCTACTACCTCAAGCTGAAGGAAGACCTGCTCGGCCTGAAGGGCTGAGCCATCCCCATGACCTCGCGCGAAAAGGTCCAACGGGCCCTCGCCCACCAGCCCGGACCCGTGCCGGTGGACTTCGGGAGCACCGGCCTGACCAGCCTCCATGTCAGCTGCGTCGCCGCGCTGCGCGAGCACTACGGACTGCCGTCGCATCCCGTGAAGGTCATCGAGCCCTTCCAGATGCTGGGCGAGGTGGAGGACGACCTGGCCCGCGCGCTCGGCTCCGATTGCGTCGGCGCGAACGGCCGCGGGACGATGTTCGGCTTTCCCAACGAGGGCTGGCACGAGTGGCGCTCGCCGTGGGGCCAGGTGATGCTGGTGCCCGCGGGCTTCCGGCCGCGGCAGGAGCCGTCGGGCGACGTCTATCTCTATCCCGAGGGTGACACCTCGGTGCCGGCGAGCGGCCACATGCCGGCCGGCGGGTATTTCTTCGACGCGATCGTGCGGCAGGAGCCGTTCGAGGAGGAGCAGCTCAACGCCGCGGACAACTGCGAGGAGTTCAAACCCCTCGGCGCCGACGACCTCGCGCACTGGCGGAACGAGTTCGCCCGCGTCGCCCATGAGGACCGCGCGGTCGTCTCGGGCGTCGGTGGCACCGGCTTCGGCGACATCGCGCTCGTGCCGGCGGCGTTCCTCAAGCACCCGAAGGGCATCCGCGACGTCGGCGAGTGGTACATCTCCCTCGTCGAGCGCCGCGATTACGTGCACAAGATCTTTGAGTACCAGTGCGAGGTCGCGCTGCAGAACCTCGCCACCTGGTCCCGGCTCGCAGGTGACCGGGTTGACGTGATCGTGATCTGCGGGACGGACTTTGGCACGCAGCAGTCGCAGTTCTGCTCGCCGGCAACGTTCGACGAGCTGTTCGCACCGTACTACCGCCGCGTGAACGACTGGATCCACCGCCACACGAAGTGGAAGACTTTCAAGCACTCCTGCGGCGCGGTCCGGCCGCTGGTCGACCACTTCATCGACGTCGGCTTCGACATCCTCAACCCGGTGCAGTGCTCGGCGAAGGACATGGACCCGGTGCGACTGAAGGCGGACTTCGGCGACCGCATCGTGTTCTGGGGCGGCGGCGTCGACACGCAGCGCACCCTACCCTTCGGCACGCCGAAGGAGGTCCGCGCCGAGGTCACCGCGCGGCTCAAGGCCTTCTCCCCGAACGGCGGCTTCGTGTTCAACACGATCCACAACATCCAGGCCCGCACGCCGGTCGCCAACATCATCGCGATGGTCGACGCCATCCGGGACTTCAACGGGTCCGCCCGCTGAGCCGCGCCATGAACCCGCGCAACCACTACTTCACCCTCGCCGCCGCCAGCGCCCGCTATGCGGCGTGGTGGCAGGGCGGCCGCCTCGACCGGCCGCCGGTCACGCTCTACGTGGAAAACCGCGGCTCGCTGCGGGCTCCTCGCTCCACCCACGCGACGCTCCGCGAGCGCTGGCTCGACGTCGGCTTCCAGGTCGAGTCCGCCCTCGCGACGCTCGAGACCAGCCCGGCCCTCGGCGACAGCGTGCCGTGCTGGATGCCCAACGTCGGCCCCGACCTCACGTCCACGCTGTTCGGCGCCGAGCTCATCTTCGGCGAGAGCACCAGCTGGTGCCAGCACACGCTGCACGAGACGGCTGACTGGGAGCGCTTCATCGAGACCCCGCCGGACTTCAACAACCTCTACTGGGAGACGATCAATGCGATGATCTCCCTCGCGGCCGACCGCTTCGCCGGCCGGTTCTATGTCGCGATGCCCGACCTGCACGGGAGCTTCGACATGCTCGCCGGCCTGCGCGGGCCCGAGGACCTCTGCCTCGACATCATCGACGCGCCGGACCTGGTCCGCCGCGCCAGCCTGCACGCGGCGCGCGCCTATGTGGAGGCCTTCCGCCGGCTGCACCAGAAGCTCACGGCGCTCGGCCAGCCCAGCACGACCTGGTGCTCCTACCTCCACGACGGCCCCGCCTACGTGCCGAGCTGCGACTTCTGGTGCCTGGTCTCGCGCGAGATCGGCGAGGACCTGATCCGGCCGTCGATCGAGATGGAGATGGCGCCGATGGAGCGGACGATCTTCCACCTCGACGGCCCGCAGGCCCTGCAGCACCTCGACACCATGCTCGCGCTGCCGCGGCTCAACGCGGTGCAGTGGGTCTACGGCGCGGGCCACGGCAACGCCACCCGCTGGGTCGACGTCTACCGCCGCTGCCGCGAGGCCGGCAAGGCCGTGCAGATCCTCGCCGAGGACGGCGACGACGCGCTCCATGTCCTCCGCGAACTCGGGCCCGACGGGCTCTGGCTCACGGTCTGCACGCCCTTCCGCAACGCCGACCGAGCCACCGAGTTCCTGGACACCGTCCATCAGCTCTCCACATGACCCGCGCCGCCCGGTTCCGCGAGACGCTGCAGCGCCGGCCCGTGCTCGGCGACGGCGCCACCGGCACGCAGCTGCAGTTGCTCGGTCTCGCCCCGGGCCAGGGTGGCGAGCTCTGGAACGTGGACCATCCCGACCGCGTGCAGCAGGTGCACCGCGCCTACGCGCAGGCGGGAGCGGAGCTGCTCACGACGAACACCTTTGGCGGCACCTCCTATGTGCTAGCCGGCCACGGGGCCGCGCACCGCGTGCGCGAGCTCAGCGTCGCCGGCGCCCGGCTGGCCCGCGAGTGCGCCGGGGAGCGCGCGTGGGTGCTGGGTGACATCGGTCCGTTCGGCGGGATGCTCGAGCCGCTCGGCGACGCGCCGGAGGACGAGGTGCGGCTGGCGTTCCGCGAGCAGGCGGCCGCCCTCCTCGAGGGCGGCGCGGACCTGATCCTCATCGAGACCATGTCGGATCCGGCCGAGGCGGTCCTGGCCGTGCAGGCGGCGAAGGCGGCCGGCGCCGAGATCGTGATCGCGACCTTCACTTTCCAACAATCCAGCGCGGGCTACCGCACCATGATGGGCACGGCGGTCGGACCGGCCCTGAAGGCCGTGGTGCAGGCGGGCGCGGACGTGGTCGGCGCCAACTGCGGCACGGAACTGTCGCTCGACGATTACGTGAAGCTGACGGCCGAGCTGGTCGCAGCCGCGTCCGGCCGGCCGGTGATCGTGCAGCCCAATGCCGGCTCGCCGCGCCTGGTCGACGGCGCGATCCGCTACGACGAGTCGGCGGCGCAATTCGCCGCGGCGACGCCGCGCCTGCTGGCCGCGGGTGCGCGCCTCGTGGGCGGGTGCTGCGGCAGCACGCCGGCCCACATCGCGGCCATGGCCGCCCATTTTACCCGATGAACGCCCGCGAGAATTTCCATGCGATGATGGCCGGGACCGGCGCCGAGTGGATGCCGCTCAATCTCCCGATCACCCCACCCGTCGCCGACCTGATCGAGGAGCGCACCGGCGTGCGCAGTTCCGAGTTGGCCTTTGAAACCGACTTTGGCTTCGAGTGGGTCGGCTACAACGAAGACCCGCAGGCCTGGCGCGACGCGCTGGCTGAGGTGGGCTACGTGCTGCCGGAGAAGGCCGAGATCGGGCCGTTCTGTATCGCGCACATCGAGCCGCCGAAGGGCACGGTCGGCAAAGCGTACCACTTCCGCACCATGCTGCACCCGCTGGAGAAGGTCACCAGCGTCGCCCAGCTCGAGAAACTCCCCTGGCCCGACACCTCCGACCCGGCGCACTACGAGGTCGTGCAGCGGAAGATGCGGCAGATCCACACCCGCGGAAAAGTCGCGTTCGCCGGCATGGAGTGCACCACCTTCGAGACCTCGTGGTACGCGCGCGGCATGGACAACCTTTTTCAGGACCTGGCCGAGGGCAACGGCATCGCCGACTGGCTGCTCGACTGGTTCACCGAGCGTTCATGCAACGTGGTTCGCGCCTTTGCCCGCGAGGGCATCGATGTGATTGGCTTGGGCGACGACGTCGGAATGCAGACGGGCATGTTGCTTTCGGTCCCGATGTGGCGTCAGCACCTCAAGCCGCGCCTCGCCAAGGTCATCGCCGCGATCCGCGAGGCCTCCGGCAACCGCAAGGTCTGGGTGCATTACCACTCCGACGGCGACATCATGCCGATCGTGCCCGAGCTCATCGAGGTGGGCGTCGACATTCTCAATCCCGTCCAGCCCGAGTGCATGGACGCCGGCGTGCTGTCGCGCCGCTACGCGAAGACCCTCGCCCTGAGCGGCATGGTCGGCACGCAGACCACGATGCCCTTCGGCACGCCGGACGACGTGCGGCGGCGCGTGCGCGAGATCGCCGCGCTGCATCGCGACCACGGCGCGCGGGTGATGATCGCGCCCACCCATGTCCTCGAGCCCGACGTGCCGTTCGAGAACATCCTCGCGCTCGTCGAGGAATCGAAGTCCATCCGTTTTCGCTGACGCCGTTAGCGCGCCAGCGTGTGTGGTAGTGTCAGGGCCGGCCACAGGGTCCGGCCCTTTTTCGTGCCGGCGGTAACGGGGCTCACTCCGCCTACCGACCCAGACCGGCCCGGAGGACGTCGAGGGTGCCGAGGCCGACGGCGGTGGACATGAGGTAGACGCCGGACCAGCCCTCGCGGACGAGTTCCTGGATCTGCTCGGCGGCGATGTCGCGGCCGACCTTGGCCTGGTCCTCGACGCTCGTCTTTGCCGCGATGCGGGCGAGGAGTGTTTCGGGAATCACCACGCCGGGGACCTGCGCCATCCGGCGGGCATGCTCGAGGTTGGCCAGCACCATCACGCCGATGAGGAACGCGCAGCGTCCGCGGTACGGCTCCAGCGCCTGCCGCGGCGCCGCGTGAAACACCGGCTGCGTCATGATGTAGTCCGCGCCCGCCTCGATCTTCTGCCGCAGGCGGTCGAACTCGCGCTTCAGGTCCGGGGACTCCGGCTCAACGCCGGCGCCGATCGTGAAATGGGTGTGCGGCCGCGCGTGCTTGCCGAGCGGCACGCCGCCGAAATCGACGCCGGCGTTGAGGCAGCCGTGCGTCAGGCGGATCATCGCGATCGAATCGAGATCGAACACCGCCGAGGAGCGCGGGTACGTCGGCGACATCTTCGGCGGGTCGCCCGTCACGAAGAGCACGTTGTGGATCCGGTTGTGATGGTAGCCCACCAGCCGGCTCTGGATGCCCATCAGGTTCAGGTCGCGCGCCGTGAAATGCGGAATCAGCTCGATCGGATCGCCCTTTTCCGGGGTCCAACCCAGGCGCGAGCGGATCACCTGGATGAAGTCGCCGGGCGAGATCAGCGGGATGCCGCGCGAGCCGTCGGTGAAGTCCACCGCGTCGACCAGCCCGGACTTCGCGACCTGCCCGATGAAGTCGACCTTGCCCTGCACGATGCGGTCGTCGGTGCCGCGCGGCGGCAGGGCCTCGATGCTGACCACGAATTGTCCGTCCTTGAGCTTGCGCGAGAGCGGACCGTTCGGGCGTTTCTCGGCGTTGCCGACCGGCACGGCATCCGTCGCCGCGGGGGCGACGACCACGCGCTCCCCCACCCGGCGCGACTCGAGATAATTGTGCATCTCCTCGATGTGCTCGGGGTGCATCTCGCAGCAGCCGCCGAGCAGGCGGACCCCGAGGTCGGAGAAGGAACGGGCGAGTTTGCCGGCGAGCTCGGGATTGACCGAGGTCATGAGCCGGTTGCCGATCCGCTGGAATCCACCCGCGTTCGGCATCACCGCCAGTTGGACCGCGCCAGAGCGGACCGGCGGCGCGTCCTTGGCCGCATCCACGAAGGCGCTCGCGTCCCAGGGCGCGCAGCAGTTCAGGCCCACGACGGGCACGCCCAGCAGCGCCATGCGATTCACGAACGCCACCGGCTCGGGCTCAAGCGGATGGCCGCCCTCCCCGCCCTTGGGCGTCATCTCGGCTACGACCGGCGGCATGCCCGGCAGCGAGCGGATCAGCCCGATCAGCAACTCCAGCTGCGCCTGCGTGCCAAAGGTCTCAAGCAGCAGGGCGTCGGCCCCGGCCGCGGCCAGCGTCTCGAGCTGCTCGCGGTAGCATGCGTCCACCTCCTCCGCCGTGGTGAGCGCGGGATTGGTCGGCCCGACCGATGCCAGCACGAAGAACGGCTCAGCGGAGCCATGCACTTCCTGGAACTTCGCGATGGCGTCGCGCGCGACCTGCACGCCGGCGCGGTTGATCGCGGCGACGCGCGACTCGAGGCCGAACGGCCGGAGCTGGACGCGGTTCGCGCCAAAGGTGTTGGTCTTGAGGCAGCGGGCCCCGGCCGTGAGGTACTCGGTGTGGACGCGGCGGACCAGGTCGGGCTGGTCGAGGTTGAAGGCCTCGTAGACGTGGTTGGATTCCGAGAGTCGTCCCGTGAGCTTGAACAGATACGAGCCCATCGCCCCGTCGGCGAGGAGGGGTCGGGCTCGCAGTGCGCTCAGGAAGTCAGCCATGCGTGATGGTTTTTCCATCACGCGGCGGAACAGTCAAAAGCAATGAAATCAGGAAGCCCGTCATCAGCAGCCCGGCGCCGAGCGCGAAGGCGTGCGACGAGGCCGCGGCGCCGTAGCGGTCCTTGAGGGCGGCGACGACCTGCGGTCCGACCACGCCGGCGGTGGACCAGGCGGTGAGGATGCAGCCGTAGACGACCGCCATGCGGTTCGCGCCAAAGGTGTTTAGCACGAACGACGGCATGATGCCGAATCCGCCGCCGTAGCAGAGCAGGACGTAGCAGATCAGCGCGGCGAACACCCAGACGTTGCCGGTGAACATGAGCGCGACGAAGGCGACGACCTGCGTGGCGAGCAGAATGCGGAAGGTGACGAGCTGGCCGAGGCGGTCGGAGAGGCCGCCCCAGGCGAACCGGCCGATGCCGTTGAACACCGATGAGACCGCGATCAGGGTCGCGCCGTAGGCCGCGAGCGTGATCGGGTCGAGTTGCGGGTTCACCTTGCGCCAGAGATCCTGCAGCAGCGGCGATTGGAATCCGATGATCGCGATGCCGGCGGCGATGTTGCAGAAGAACACGAGCCACATCAGGGCGAAGCGCCGCGACCGCAGGGCGGGCCACAACGGCTCCTCGCCGGCCGCGGCCTTGGTCCGGCCGGGAGGGTTGTGGAGGAAGTGGGCCGCGATGAACCCGGTCACGCCGAGGATGCCGCCGCTGCCGGCGAACACGAGCGGCAGCGAGCCGTGGAAGGCCGACATCAGCGTGGGCGCGATGACCTTGCTCATCAGCAACGCGCCGAAGCCGAAACCCATCACGACCATGCCGGTCACGAGACCCTTCTTGTCCGGGAACCATTTCGCGACCGTGGCCACCGGCGTCACGTAGCCGAAGCCGAGGCCGACGCCGCCGATGATGCCGTAGCCGAGGTAGAGCAGCGGGAGCGACTGGCCGCTGAGGGCGAAGGCCGCGATCACGTGCGCGACGCCGTAGAGCAGGCTGCCGATGGCAGCGAGCTTGCGCGGGCTGGTCTTCGGCAGGAGCAGGCCGCCGCCGGCGGCCGCGAGGCCGAGGAAGCCGATGGCGAGGCTGAACGTCCAGGCGACCTGGGCGTTCGTCCAGCCGTACGTGTCCACGAGCGGCTTCTGGAAATAGCTCCAGGCGTAGACCGAGCCGAGGCACAGCTGCAGCAGCGTGCCCATGGCGGCGATCAGCCAGCGGCGGGCGGGATAGCTGGCGACGGGCGTCGGGAGGGAGGGCTGCTTCCCCGCTCCGCGCGGCCCGCCGGGCAACGGCGGGGCCGGCGACCTCTCGTCCGACGACGTGAACGAGAGGACGCGGGGAACCAGGATCTGGCGGAGGAGCATCAGAACAACCCGACAATCTGGCCGGTGGCGTCGAGGTCGATGGCCTCGGCAGCCGGCACCTTGGGGAGCCCTGGCATGGTCATGATTTCACCCGTGAGGCAGACGATGAAGCCGGCGCCCGCGGAGACGTTGACCTCGCGGATCTCCACGTCGAAGCCGGACGGGCGGCCGCGGAGGTTCGGGTCGGTCGAGAACGAGTACTGGGTCTTGGCCATGCAGATCGGGAACTTCCCGTAGCCGGCCTTCTCCAGGTCCGCGAACTTGGTCTTCACGCGCGCGCTCGCGACGATGTCCTTCGCGCCGTAGATCTTCTGCGCGATGGTGCGCACCTTCTCCCAGAGCGGGAGCTCGTCGGGATAGAGGAACTTGAACTGCTTGCCGGGCTTCTCGGCGACCTCGATGACGGCGCGGGCGAGCTTCTCGGCGCCGGCGCCGCCCTCGGCCCAGTGGGTGGCGGGTACGGCCTTGACGCCGAGCTGCGCGCAGCGGCGCTCGATGACGGCGAACTCCTCGTCGGTGTCGGAGGTGAAGCGGTTGATCGCGACGACGGCGGGCACGCCGTAACCGGCGATGTTCTCGAGGTGCTTCTCGAGGTTGGCGAGGCCGCGCTCGACGGCGGCGGCGTTCGGCGTCTTGAGGTCCGCCTTCTCCACGCCGCCGTGCATCTTCAGCGCGCGGACGGTCGCGACGATCACGACGGCGTCGGGCTGCAGGCCGGCGAAGCGGCACTTGATGTCGAGGAACTTCTGGGCGCCGAGGTCCGCGCCGAAGCCGGCCTCCGTGACGGTGTACTCGCCGAGGCTGAGCGCGAGCTTGGTGGCGAGCACGCTGTTGCAGCCGTGGGCGATGTTGGCGAACGGGCCGCCGTGCACGAACGCCGGGTTGTTCTCCAGCGTCTGGACGAGGTTGGGCGCGAGCGCGTCGCGCAGCAGCACGGCCATCGCGCCGTTGGCCTTGAGGTCGCCGGCGGTGACGGGCTTCTTGTCGCGGGTGTAGCCGACCACGATGCGGCCGAGGCGTTCGCGGAGCTCCTTGAGGTCCTGCGAGAGGCAGAAGATCGCCATGACCTCGGACGCGACGGTGATGTCGAAGCCCGACTGGCGGACGGTGCCGTTGGCGACGCCGCCCATCCCGACGACGATCTCGCGCAGCGCGCGGTCGTTCATGTCGAGCACGCGCTTCCACACGATGCGGTTCGGGTCGAGCCCGAGCGCGTTGCCGTGGGTGAGGTGGTTGTCCACGATCGCGGACAGGAGGTTGTGCGCCGAGGTGATGGCGTGAAAGTCGCCCGTGAAGTGGAGGTTGATGTCCTCCATCGGCATGACCTGCGCGTAGCCGCCGCCGGCGGCGCCGCCCTTGACGCCGAAGCTCGGCCCGAGGGACGGCTCACGGATGCAGACGATGGAGCGCTTGCCGATGCGATTGAGCGCGTCGGAGAGGCCGACCGTCGTGGTGGTCTTGCCCTCGCCGGCGGGCGTGGGCGAGATCGCGGTCACGAGGACGAGGCGGCCGCGCGGCTTGGTGAGCTGCTGCCGGTAGAAATCGAGCCCCACCTTGGCCTTGTACTTGCCGTAGCGCTCCAGGGCATCCGGGGGGATGTTGAGCTTAGCCGCGACCTGTTCGATCGGCAGCATCTTTGCCTGGTGGGCAATATCAATGTCGGAGGGGACAATCTTGGTGGCCATGGTGGTAACGGGGATTTTTGGGGAAGGGTGTCGAAGCCGGGTGGGTTTCCAATCCGCATTCGGCCGCGGGCGGAGTTAGTACCTCCGCTTCGCGGCGTCAGCAGACCTCAGCTCGAGTAGTACTCCTGCACGCGCATGATGACGTCGAAGCCCTCGAGCTTCAGGCAGTCGCTCAGGCACAGCATCGCAGGATGGTCCGGCGGCAGGACCTCGTACTTGCGCTTCACGGAGCCGATGACGTGGTCCATGCCGAGCGGCACGGCCATCGTGAGGAATGCGCTCTCGAGCGGGCCCTTGGTCGGCGAGCCGTCCGCGCGCTTCGGCGGCAGCATCACGCTGAAATTGCTCAGACCAACCGACATGTGGACCCCCTTCAGCGCGGGATCGGCGTGGATGAGGTTGATCGCGCCCATCAGGCACTGGAAGCGGCCGTCGGAGTCGGCGCCGATCGGCGAGATGGCCGGGTCGATGATGCAGTGCTCGACCGGGATGCCGTACTGCGCGGCCTCCGCGACGAGCTCGCGCGCGGTCTGGTGGACCTCGGCGGCGGTGTGGTTCGGATGGCCCACGCCCTTCTCGAGCCGCTCGGACGCGAGCAGGATCGGCATGAACGGCATGATCTTCGTCAGCTTGAACATCTCGCGCCGCGTCTGGGCGATGGAGTTCAGCACGGGCAGCTTGCCGCCGGCGCGGGCGCGGTCGTAGGCCTTCAGCGCGGCTTCGGCCATGACCGGGTCGGGCGTGTCGATCGAGATGGGCTTGGTGGTGACGCCCTGCACCTCGCGGACCATCTGGGCGAGGAACTCGGCGGGACGCGGGCCGACGTTGACGTCGATGTAGCCGGCGCCGCCGGCATCCTGGGATTTCGCGAGCTCCTTGAGGCCGACGAGATCATTCGCCTCGAAGAGCTTGTTGGTGGACGGCACCGAGTCGTTGATCGATTCGCCGATGATGGTGAGATTGGGGATGGGCATGGGGACGGGGGAGTCGGAGGTTTAAGGTCGAATGTTGAAGGTCGGGGGCGCGCTAGCCTTTTGGCGTTTGGTTTTTGGCGTTTGGCGTTTCAGTTTCAGTTGCCGCCTGCGGCACCTGGTGGTGGTCGCGGCCGAGGAAGTTGTTCGCCCAGCCGGAGGTGCCGCTGAGGCTGGAGTTCGCGAAGACAGCGGGGCCCTTGATCATGTCGCGGGACTCGCCGTAGTACTTGAGCCGGTCGTAGGCGCGGGCCCAGATGCAGTCCTTGTCGTCGAGCTCGCAGCGGCCGTCGAACGAGCCGCCGCACGGACCGTTGCGCTGCGTCTTCGAGCACGAGGCGCGCGGGCAGAAGTAGCCGGTGTCGGGGAGCGAGCAGTCGCCGCAGTCCTTGCAGCCGAACATCACGGTCTTGGACGTGTGCTCGACCGCGTGCATCGCCTTCAGGGCGGTGGTGTGCTGGCCCTTCTCGAGCCGGGAGTAGGTCTTTTGGATCGCGGGAAACAGCCGCTTGCCGGGCGTGAAGGCGAGGCTGTGCATGAGCCGCGTGAACCGGTAGCTCAGGGTCACCTCGCGCGCCTTGGCCGGCTCGTCGAGCGAGCGGAGATACTCGGCGTTGAGCAGGTGGCGGTCGCCGAGGCCGGTGGCCGGGTCGCGCTCGAAGAGGTAGAATTCGTTGTCCTTCGGGTACTGGATCTCCTTCGCGAATTCCTTCCAGTCGTTCGGGCCGTAGCTCTCGGCCAGGTCGATGATCTGGGCGAAGGCGTCGGCCTTGTGGATGCCGCCGAGATAACCCGCGGCGAAACCGAGGCCCTTGAAGACCGCGAGCTGCTTCGCGGCGAGCTCGGTGAAGAACGCCTTCCCCTTGTCGGGGCCCGCGGCGTACTTCTCCACCTGCGCGTAGAGCGCGTCGCTCACGACACAGCCGGGAATCTTGTTCTGGTTGAACATCCGGGCGACGACCTTGTTCAGGACGTACACATTGCCGATGAGCGGGGCGGAGAGGCCGGACCAGTCCAGGAAGAGTTTAATCTCATGGAATTTCCGCATGTCGTACCCGAGCTGCGGGATCACCCACTGCGCGCCGCACTGGATCTTGCGGGCGAGCTTGAAGTACTGCGGCATCAGCTCGCGCTCCTGGCGCTTGAACGGCGAGACCGCGCAGCCGATGAAGAAATTCGTCTTGGGCAGGCGGTCGACCTTGCCGTTGGGCTTGGTGGTCTCGATGCCGTCGTTCATCGCGCGCAACATCGAGACGAGGCTGACCGAATCGAGGTCGAAGACCGGCTGCGCCGGCCCGTGGAAGCCGGCCATCGGATAGTCGCCGGTCAGCGCGAGGATGTTGTGGAAGCCCTCGGCGGCATAGCGCCACGCCGCGGACTCGAGCCCGTTCCGGTTGAGGTCCTTGCAGGTGAGGTGGATCACCAGCTCCTTGCCGCGCGGCTTGAGGATGTTCGCGATCCAGTCCGCCGGGATCATCGGGTTGCCGCCCGGATTGTCGGTGATGGACACCCAGGAAATGCGGGAATCGGCGGCGAGGCCTTCGCCCAGCTCCACCAGCTTGGGCCGCTGGTCGGGCTCGGGAATGCCGCGCGTGGTGACCAATTCGGCGCCGTAGATGAAACGGCCCGAGTTCAGAACTTCGCGGAAGGAGGCGTTGGGGTGGGGTTCAATCATAGGTCGTGACCCATCGCCGCGCCCCAGGCGGACAGAAAACTGAGGCGGTGGTAAGTGATCACGGGGCCAAGATATACAAAGCCCCGGAGGTGGTCTTGTGTTCTAGAACGCAACTTTGTTGATTGCGGGCACCGCGAGATAGGCCACAAACCAACTTCGTATAATACTCTAATTAAGGCACTTAAAACAAGCGGTGTGCTGAATCGCTTTTTCCCGCCCGATTTCCGACCAAGCCGCACATATTTTCACCCAATTCCTGCAAAATGAGAGAAAGCCCGCTCGCCGGATAAACCGGCGAGAACATCGAACGCCCAACATCGAAGGAGCAATTAAACCCGGTCGACCGAACCTTCGGCGTTCGAAGTTCGACGTCCGATGTTCGGCGTTCGTCTTCCCTCCGCCCCCGCCGCCCTATCCTCGCCGCAAACTCGGCTGTCCTCTGCCCGCGTCGCGATACTGCTTCGGCGTGGTCTTTTTCAAGGACTGGAAAACGTGAGTGAAGTAACTCTGGTCGCAGAAGCCGGACTCGAGGGCGATGGCGGCGACGGTCATCTCGGTCTTCACGAGCAGCTCGCACGCCCGCTCGATCCGCGCCTCGCGCAGGAGGTCGGTGAATGAGCGGCCGGTGCGTTCCTTCAGGAGCTCCGAGAGGTTGCGCGCCGAGATGCCGGCCTGGCGGGCGACCTGCTCGCGGGTCAGCGGACCGCCGGCGTTGGCGCGGATCAGCTCCAGCGCCCGGCGCACCGGCTGGGGCACGCTCACGGCGCGGTGCCGTTCCACGGCGTCGAAGATACGGATGACCGCCTCGCGCAGCCAGCGCGAGAGCTGCTCGTCGTCGGTGATGGCGGCGAGTTCGGTCAGGTGGCGGTAGCGCAGGCCCAGCACCTCGGTCTGCGGCGCGCCCGCCTCGACGGCGGCGCGGGACATCATCACGACCAGTTCGAGCAGCAGGCCCTTGAGGAGTTCGCTGCGCTCGGCCCCGGCCGCGTAGATGTGCACCAGGATCAGGTTGATGATGCGCGTGGCCTGCTTGCGGTCGCCGCGCTGGATCGACGCGAGCAGCGCCGGTTCCTCGTAAAGGTAAAGCTCCCGGATCCGCTCGTACGGCTGGGTCGGGTTGACCGCAACTGGCGGGAAGTCATTCGAGTTCTTCGAACCGTCTTTCCGGGCAATCATCGCGGTTATCTGGGTCGCCGGCCGGGGGTTGAGTCAGGTGGCATCCATGAAGCCGCCGGGGTCATCCCCGCTCGATCGCAGCCGGACGGATCTGGGCATCCCGCACGCGCTTCAGGTCGTACTTCTTCTTCCGGTCGAAATAAATGATGCCGTTCTGTTCCTGGAAAACGTCGGTGAGCTGGGTGTAGCAGTAGCCGAACATCCGCGGGTTATCGAGCAGCGCGGCGCACAGGCCCTCGAAGCGCGTGTAGAATTCCTCGAGCGTCTTGGGCCCGTTGCCGTAACCCCAGCCCCGCTCGCTTGGCTTGGCCTTCGGGTTCCAAAGGATGCCGCCGAACTCGCTGACGAAGTACGGCTGGCCTGGCCGCCACGGGATCGACTGGTGGTTCAGCTCGTCCTTCACGAACGGCCGATCCGCCAGCAGCCCGTCGTGGCGCCGCTTGAAGGTCTTGGGATCCTGGTCGTAGTCGTGGCCGTCGTAGATGTCGGACTCGGGCACGGCATGACAGTAACCCGAGACGTCGAGCACGGGCCGGGTTGCGTCGTAGAGCTTGGTCGCCAGGAACAGCGCCCGCATCGTGTCGTCGTGCACGGTGATCCGTTCGTCGAGCCGGCGCTGCGACTCATTGAGCGGGCACCAGCCGACGATGCTCGGGTGGTTGAAGTCGCGCTGCAGGGCCTCGAGCCACTGCGTGATCTGGCTGACGGGATAATTGGGTCCGTTGTGGTTGCCGCCGCGCACGATGGTGCCGTCGGGCTGCTGCCACCACCCGCGCACCGCCTCACTGCCGCCGAGACCCCAGTCGCTGAATTCGCCCCAGACCAGATAGCCAAGGCGGTCGGCATGATAGAGGAAGCGCTCTTCAAAAACCTTCTGGTGGAGCCGCGCGCCGTTGAAACCTGCCGCGATTGAGAGCTCGATGTCCTGCACGAGCGCCGCGTCGGTCGGAGCCGTCAGGATGCCGTCCGGGTAATACCCCTGGTCGAGCACGAGCCGCTGGAACACGGGCCGGCCGTTGAGTTTCACCGCATAGCCGTCGATCGCGACGCTGCGCAGGCCGGCGTAGCTGCGGGCGGTGTCCACCACCTGGCCCTGTTCGTCGAGCAACTCGAGCTCGAGGTCGTAGAGATGCGGGTCCTCCGGCGACCACGGGCGGACGCGCTCAGCGGGAACAGGAAGGTCGAGCCGCGGATAAAAGCCCTCGCCGCAGCGCGTGCTGGTCTCGCTCACCACGCCCTGCGCATCGCGGAGCCGCGCCCGGTACGTCAGACCGGCCTGCGCGCCCTGCACGGGCTGCTCGATTGAGAACCGGTCGTTCGCCAGATCCGGGACGATTTTCGGGCGCTGGAGGTGCGCACGCTGGGGCACGGGCTCGAGCCAGACCGTCTGCCAGATGCCGGTGGTGCGAGTGTAGTGGCAGCCGGCGTTGGCGTAGGTCCAGGCCTGCTTGCCGGACGGCATCGTCTCGCGGGCGTTGTCGCGGGCCCGGACGACCAGCGTGACCTTCTTCCCGGGCACGGCGACGCCGGTGAGGTCGCACGAGAACGGCGTCATGCCGCCCCGGTGCCGTCCCACCTCGGTGCCATTGGCCCAGACGAAGGTGTCGTAGTCGCTGGCCTGGAAATGCAGCAGGATCCGCCGGCCCTTCCATTTCGCCGGGATCGCCACCTCGCGCCGGTACCAGACGGCGTTGAGGTAGTCGGTGTTCTCGACGCCCGACAGCTTCGACTCGGGACAGAACGGGACGATGATCGAACCGCGCAGCGGGCGGGTCACCAGCCCGCGGTCCAGGCCGCTGTCACCTTGGTCGACCTCGAACTGCCAGCGGCCGTTGAGACAGAGCCAGTCGGTGCGGACGAGCTGCGGGCGGGGATACTCGGAGCGGGGCACGGGGTTCGAGGAGGCCATGGGAAAAACCGAGCCAAGCCGCGCCCCGAGGGCAACGCGACCCGAATCCGGCCGCCCGCGAATGATCGCGAATATTCCCCTGACCCGGACGCCGCGATGAGCGCTGCATTGACGCACGGGATGATTTTTCGCCAGCTACGCGGAGCTTTTCTTCGCGCGGGCCGGCGTCGGCCCGATCCCCACCCCCCCATGACCGCCGCAACTTCCCCATTCCGCTCCTGGCTGGCGGCGGCATGGCATGACCTCAAGAGCTTCTGCGGGCTGGGCTCCGACGTGACCTTCCTGTGGCCGCGCTGGATTTTCCTGCGGGGCTTGGGCGTGGTGTTCGTGGTCATTTTCAGCGGAATCATTCATGAAAGCAGCGCGCTGATCGGGCCGCGCGGCCTGACCCCGTTGCCGAGCCTGATCGCCCAGCTGCGCGCGACCCCGCCCGGCGGGGTCACGGCCTTTCTCAAGAATCCCACGCTCTTCTGGTTCAATGCCTCGCCCGGGATGGTGGAGGCCGTCCAGTGGTGCGGACTGCTCGCGGCGATCGCGCTGGTGCTGAACCTCTGGCCGCGCATGGCGCTGACCGTGTGCTGGACGGCGCTGCTGTCGTTCGCGAACGGCTGGATCATCTTCTCCGACCCGCAGGTGGACTGGCTCATCCTTGAGACCACGTTGCTGTGCATCCCCTACGCGCCCGCCGGCTATCGTCCCGGCCTCGGGGCGCATTCCCCGCCGCGGCCCATCGCCTTCTTCATGATGCGGTGGCTGCTGTTCCGGGTGATGTTCGAGAACGGCCTGTCGAAGGTGATGTACGGCGACCCGCGGTGGTACGACCTGACGGTGCTCGACGAGCTCTACCAGAGCGCCCCCTGCCCCACGATTTTGGGCTACCTCGACCACCAGCTGCCGCACTGGTGGCACGTGGGCGAGATCCTGCTCACGTACGTGGCGGAATTTGTCGCTCCCATCTGGATGCTCTTCGGCGGCCGGCGCTCGCGGTGGTTTGCGTTCATCTGCTGGACGATCTTCCAGGCGGGCATCCAGGCCACGTGCAATTTCGGCTGGCTGAACACCTCGGCGATCGCGATGGGCGTGCTGCTGCTCGACGACCGGATGCTGGCCGACGCCGCGCGTTTCCTCCGCTTCCCCGGGCTCGCGACGCGACTCGCCGCCGCGGCGACGCCGGTGGCGGTGCCGCCGATCCGAAACCCGCTGTCGCGCTACGGCCTGCCGGCGGCGCTGTGGGTGCACTGGTACCTGACGGTCGTCTACTTCCTCGTCCTGAGCTGCAAGATTCCCGAGAACGCGTTCTTCGAGACGGTGAACCGGCCGCTGCGCTATCTCTTCGCCGGGCTGGGCAGCGTGAACGCCTACGGGCTTTTCGCGTGGCTGGACCAGGAGCACAAGGTCGTCGAGTTCTCCGGCTCGAACGATGGCGGCCAGACCTGGCGCATCTACGACCTGCGCCATTTTCCGCAGCGGGCGGATCGCATTCCGGGTTTCATCGCCCCGCGATTCCCGCGCTTCGAGGCGGCGATGCAGATCGAGCTCGCGACCCGCAACAAGCCCACGGCGCTGTTCGGGATCGTGTCGCAGCGCCTGCTGGAGCGCAGCCCGGACGTGATGGGTCTGTTCGAAAACGATCCGTTCCCGGACAAGCCGCCCCAGATGGTTCGCATCCAGGTGTACCGCGTGTGGTTCACCGACCTCGCGACCAAGCGCGCCACAGGCAACTACTGGCGGCGTGAGTTTGTCGGCGACTACGGGCCGCTGCGCTATCTCGACGTCAAGGGCTACGTGGCCGAGGCCGCGACCGAGTTCGACCAGGTCTACGTGAAGGCCTACTACGGCAATCCGCAGGCCCAGAGTTTCCTTGGCTACGCCTACCTCAGCGGCGGCGAGGGCGTGGAGCGCGATCCGGCTGAGGCGGCCAACTGGCTGACCAAGGCCGCGGAGCAGGGCATCCCGGGCGCGCAGCTGAATCTCTCGCTGCTGCTCGCGAACGGCGACGGCGTCCCACGCGATCTGGCGGCCGCCGCCCGCTGGTGCCAGCGCGCGGCCGAGCAGGGACTGCCGCCCGCGCAGGACCGGCTCGCGATCATGTATGCCGAGGGCCTGGGTCTTCCCCGCGACGAGCAGGCGGCGCTAACTTGGTTCCTGGTGGCCGCCCATTCGGGCCTGCCCGAGGCCGAGCAGCACCGCGCCTACCTCGAGGCGCGCGTTGACCTGTCCGTGTCGCTCGTCGCACGGCAGAAGGCGCAGGAACTCCTCGCCCGCATCGAGTCGACCAACCGAAAATCGGCGAAGTGAGGCGGACCAGAAAGACAACGGAGGGGCGAGACCACTAATCTCCGCTAATCCACGCTAATCTTGGTTCGGGAACCAATTAGTGGAGATTAGCGCGAATTAGTGGTTTGTCCCCTCCGTTGCTTTCTGTGCGCCTCCGGACTCCCTCCCTTCAACCGGGGCATTGACCGCGGGGGCTCTGGACGCCATCTCTGGCGGGCCATGTCCGAAACACCCGCTCCCGCCAACGTCTCGATGGATAACATTGTCGCGCTCGCCAAGCGTCGCGGCTTCATCTTCCAGTCCTCCGAAATCTATGGCGGCTTCAACGGCTTCTTCGACTACGGCCCGCTGGGTTCCGAGCTGAAGAAGAACATCCGCGACTGCTGGTGGAACGACATGGTCCGGCGCCGCGACGACATCGTCGGCCTCGAGTCCTCGATCATCATGCACCCGAAGGTCTGGGAGGCCTCCGGCCACGTCGCCGGCTTCACCGACCCGCTCGTGGACTGCAAGGTGAGCAAGCAGCGCTACCGGGCCGACCAGCTGTTCTTCTCACCGGTCGTGGTCGACGGTAACACCGTCGGCTACGTCTCCGCGCTCGAGAGCGAGAAGACCGCTGCCGACCTTCAGGCCGCCGCCGAGGCGTTCAAGCGCAAGAAGGCCATCCAGGGCACGCTGAGCCCGGTGGTCGCGAAGGACATGACCGAGGCCAAGCCCGAGGAGATCGCACTGATTCCCTCCCCCGCCACCGGCGAGCCGGGCAGCCTGACGCCGCCGCGCGCGTTCAACATGATGTTCGAGACGTATGTCGGCGCACTGCGCGACGCCTCGGCGGTCGCCTACCTGCGGCCCGAGACGGCGCAGGGCATGTTCGCCGACTTCAAGAACGTGGTGGACACCGGCCGCGTGAAACTCCCCTTCGGCATCGCCCAAATCGGCAAGTCGTTCCGGAACGAGATCACGCCGCGAAACTTCATCTTCCGCTCGCGCGAGTTCGAGCAGATGGAGATGGAGTACTTCATCTCCGAGGACGCCGACTGGGCCACGTGCCACAAGGACTGGATCCAGTGGTGCTGGGACTGGTTGGTCTCGATCGGCCTCCCGCCGTCGCACCTCTCGCTCTACGCACACCCGAAGGAGAAGCTCGCGTTCTACTCGAAGGGCACGGTCGACATCATGTTCGCCTACCCGTTCGGCGTGCAGGAACTGTGGGGCATCGCCGCCCGCGGCAACTACGACCTCACGCAGCACGCCAACGCCAGCGGCAAGCCGATGGAGTACTTTGACGAGGCGTCGAAGAAGAAGTTTGTCCCGCACGTCATCGAGCCCGCGGTCGGCGTCGACCGCATCCTGCTCGCCGCGCTCTGCGCAGGCTACGCCGAGGAGGACGTGAAGGACGAGAAGGGCAACGTCGAGAAGCGCACGGTCCTCCGGCTCTCGCCGCGCATCGCCCCGGTGAAGGTCGCCGTGCTGCCGCTGCTCAAGAACAAGGAGCTGCTGACGGCCCGCGCCCGCGAACTCTACAAGAAGCTCCAGCGTCGCTACGCCGTGTTCTACGACGAGGCCGGCGCAATCGGCCGCCGCTACCGCCGCCAGGACGAGATCGGCACGCCGTGGTGCGTCACCATCGACTTCGACACGATCGAGAAGGACGGCACGTTCACGCTCCGCGACCGCGACTCCATGCAGCAGAAGCGCATCACTGAGGCTGAGCTCTTCGCGCTGCTGGAAGAGAAGATCTATTGAGCGTGCGACGGTCCTCCCTGTGCCGCGCCGCCTGCCGGCTCGCGGCGGTCCTGTGCCTTTCGCTCATGTCGCTCCCTGCCGCTGAACCGCGCACATTTGAACTCATCGAGGCGCCGGACGCGCCCGTGATCGGCCCGGACCACCCGGACCTCGCGGGCAACCGCTACGGGTTCGAGGGCGGCTGCGTGGTGAAGGAGGCGGGCGTGTACCACCTGTTCACCGCCGAGATGGCCGGCGATCCGTTCTGGGTGAAGATGAAGCTCGCGCACTGGTCGAGTCCCGACGCGCGCCACTGGCGCCGCGTCGCCACGCTCTACGAGACCCCGGGCACGATCACGCCGGGCGACACGCGTTTCTCGCTCTGGGCGCCGATGGCGATCTTCAACGCCGACGAGGATCGCTGGAACCTGTTCTACATCGCCTACCGTCCGGGCAAGGGCGACCGCGAGGGCCTGCACATGGACGGGACCATCTGGCGGGCCGTCTCGGCCACGCCCGGCCGCGCCGGGATCGCGGGTCCCTACCACGACGACAAGATCGTGCTCCAGCCGGACGCACATTCGCAGTCCTGGGAGGGACAGCAAGGCACCGACTCCTTCTATCCGTGGAAGGTCGGCAACAAATGGTACGGTTTCTACGGCAGCCACCAGCACTGGCCGGTCGGTCCGTGGCTGGTCGGTCTGGCCGAGGCACCGGCGCTCGCCGGTCCGTGGCGCCGCTGCGCCGGCCTGAATCCCTCGCCGATCGAGCCGGTGTTCGTCGAGAATCCGGTCGTGTCCCGCGTCGGCTCGCGGTGGGCGGCGGTCTACGACAATTGCGCCGCCGGCTCCAGCTACATCCCGGAGGGCCGTCATGTCGGCTGCTCCTTCTCCGCCGACGGCGTCCATTGGCCCAAGGGCTCGGACCTCGCGGTGCAGCCGGCGTCCGGGCCCGCGCAGTGGTCGGAGGACATCCGCACGCCGCTCGGCCTGATTGCCGAGGACGACGGCACCTTCACGCTGCTCTACACCGGCCAGCTCCGCGGTCAGAAGTTCTGGCCGGTCGGGCTGGCGCGCCTGCGCCTCAAGACGCCGTAGGGCCGGCCAACCGCGGCCCGCGGCGGGTGCGCACATCTTGCGCTGGTCCGACACCGGCGCTTATACCCGCCTTACGACAGGCATCGGACTTCCTTTGCCCTTTTTCGCGGCCCATGGTGCGCGGTCGTATCGGTTAATCACCGAGTCTGCCGTCATCCCGAAGGTGCCATCGCGGGGACCGGACCGGTGATTCCCGCTGCGCCCGGCCGGAACGGTTCCGACCGGAGTTGGATTCTCAGAACATGTCACATCCGGTCATCATCCAAGGCGGCATGGGCGTCGCCGTCTCCAACTGGCAGCTCGCCCGCGCCGTCTCACGTCTCGGTTCGCTCGGCGTCGTTTCCGGCACCGCGCTCGCCAGTGTGCTGGCGCGGCGGCTCGAGGCGGGGGATCCCGCCGGCGACATGCGCCGGGCGCTGGCCCACTTCCCGCTCCCGGCCGTGGCGGAACGCGTGCTCGCCCGGTTCTATGTGCCGGGCGGCAAGGCCGCGACGCAGCCCTTCACCCTCACACCCATGCCGGCTCATGAGCCCGGTCCGGCGCTGACGGAGCTCACCGTGACCGCCAACTTCGTCGAGGTCTTCCTCGCCAAGTCCGGACACCAGGGCGTGGTCGGCATCAACCTGCTCGAGAAGATCCAGCTGCCGACGCTCGCCTCGCTCTACGGCGCGATGCTGGCCGGCGTCGACTACGTGCTGATGGGCGCCGGCATTCCGCGGGCGATCCCCGGCGCCCTGGACCGGTTGGCCGCGGGCGAGGTGGCGGAGCAGAAGCTGGATGTCGTCGGTGCGCCGCCCGACCGGGATTTTCTCAGCCGGTTCGACCCGGCCGCGTTCTTCGGCGGCACCGCCCCGAAGTTGAGCCGACCTTTCTTCATCGCGATCGTGGCGTCGGCCACGCTGGCCATGACGCTGGCCAAGAAGTCATCCGGGCGAGTCGACGGCTTTGTGGTGGAGGGTGAACTCGCCGGCGGCCACAACGCGCCGCCCCGCGGCACCATGACGCTCGATGCGCGCGGCGAGCCGATCTACGGCCCGCGCGACGTGCCCGACCTGGCCAAGATCCGCGAACTCGGCCTGCCGTTCTGGCTGGCTGGCAGCCAGGCGCGGCCGGAAAAACTCGCCGCGGCCCGCAGTGTCGGCGCCACCGGTATCCAGGTCGGTACGGCCTTCGCCTTCTGTGACGAGTCCGGAATCGATCCGGCCCTCAAGCGCCAGGTGATCGCCGCCAGCCAGGCCGGCCAAGCCAGCGTGTTCACCGATCCGGCCGCCTCGCCCACCGGCTTTCCGTTCAAGGTGGCGGAGATGCCCGGCACCGTGTCCGACGACGCCACCTACACGGCGCGGTCCCGGATCTGCGACCTTGGATACCTGCGGGAGTTGTACGTCTCCGCGAACGGCCGCCTCGGCTACCGCTGCGCGGGCGAGCCGATCGAGGCTTACGTTCGCAAGGGCGGCAATCTGAGCGATACCGTGGGCCGAAAGTGCCTGTGCAATGGCCTGATGGCCACCGCCGGCCTGGGACAAGTCCGGCCGGAGGGAATCGAGCCCGCCCTGCTCACCGCGGGCAACGAGGTCGCGGAACTCTCGCGGCTGGTTCGTCCGGACGCCGATCATTATTCCGCGGAGGATGTGATCCGCTACCTGGAGTCCGCGCCCTGTCCGGCCTGAGCGTCCGGGCCTTCCGCCTTTCAGGCCAGGGGTCTTAGTCCCGACTAGCGCGCATCCCAGCCGCCGAAGAGGTCCTCCCAGTACGCCGCCAGCGGGGCGCGCTCGGCAACCGGGATCTCGATTGGAAACGGGAGTTTCTCCACTGCAGCCATGTCCGCGGTGAATTCCGCGACGCCGCCGAGCAGCGCCGCCATCACATCCGGCGACACGCGCCGGAGATCATCATCCGGCCGGTGGTGAAAGAAGCGACCGCCCGCACAATTCGGACGCATGAGCGTGAGTCCGGGAAGGCCCGCCGCCACGAACGGAAAATGATCCGCGTAAGGCATCAGCCCGCGTTCCCGCCGGACAAACTGCCCGTGACGCTCGAAATACCGCGCCAGCTGTTCGTCCAACCCGGCCGGTCCGTTGCCGGACAGGGTGTTCCAGCCGAGCAGCGAGCCGAAGCTGTCGAGATTGAAGATGAACCGGCCGTCGCGACCCAGGTCCGCGCGGTGGCGCCGCACGTAGGCCGCGCTGCCCACTGAAAGCTGCTCCTCCGCGCCGAACGAGATCAGCCGGATCGTCCGTCGCCGGGGCCGGGGCGCCAGTACGCGCGCCAGCTCAATCAGCCCGGCCGTCGCCGAGCCGTTGTCATCCGCGCCCACCGAGTCCGCCTGGGTGTCATGATGCCCGCCGAGGAAGATCACACCCGCCGCGGGATCCGTGCCCGGCAGTTCGGCCACGATGTTCTGTGACTCCGCCGGCTGCGGTCCGCCCACCACGCGGAAGCGCGCGCGGGTCGCGCCGCGTTCCCGCCAGGCCCACGCGTCAAGGTACGCGACGTTCAACGACGGCACAGCACCGCAGCTGGCGACATAGGCCGGGAAGATCGCATCCGCGAGCGGCGTGGCGCCGGGATAGCGCAGGTCCACCATCAGCACGCCCATCGGCCCCGCCGCCACCAACCGCCGGTAGTTCTCGCGCGACTCGATGTGACACCCGAGATGCAGCACAATCCGGCCGCACATCAGCGCTCCCAGATCCGATTGCTGGTAGCCGGTCGGTCCCTCGAAAAACACCAGCGGCGCCTCGACCCACTCGCCGTTGGTCCCGGGTGTGTTGGCGAAGAGGGAGCAGGGATAGTCGTGCCACGCACCGTCGTGGAAGAGCTGGAGCTGCTGTTCGCGGACGTCGCGCCGCTGGACGGGAAAAGTCTCCCGCCGGACCGTGGCACCGGCGCGCTCGAATTCGGCCGCGACATACTCCCCCGCCTTCGCCTCGTTCGCGCTGCCGGCCAGGCGCACGCCGATGGTCTCGGTCAGGTACCGCAGGTGCCGCAGGAGTTCATTGGGCTCGATGGCCTGCATGCAGGAACGGGTCTAGTGTTTTTACCGCGAAGTTCGCCACGAGCGCGAAGACTGGGACTCTGGTGCCGGTGATTTTAGGCAAGGTCTTCGCGGGCTTAGCGAGCTTGGCGGTTAAAAACTCAACTCGCGGGGCGGAGTTTGACGATGAGATCCTTGGCCTCGACGGTTTCGCCGACGGCGGCATGGAGCTCGGCGACCACGCCGTCGGCCGGCGCGTAGATCGTCGTCTGCATCTTCATCGCCTCGAGCATGAAGAGCTTGTCGCCCTTCGCGACCTTCGCCCCGACCGAGGCGGACTGCACCACGACCAGGCCCGGGATCGGGGCCGCCACCTGCAGCGGGTCGGCGAGGTCGGCCTTGGGGCGCGCCTTCGCGGTGGCCTGGACGCTGCGGTCATGGATGAAAACCTCGCGGGCGATGCCGTTGAGCTCGTAGGTCAACATGCGCCGGCCGTCCTTGTCGGCGTCGCCGAGATTGACGAGGCGGATGATGAGCATCTTGCCCTCCTCGATCTCGACCGAGATCTCCTCGCGGGGCTTGAGTCCGTAGAAGAAGGCCGGGGTCGGCAGCACGCTGACATCGCCAAAGTCGCGCTGGTGCTTCGCGAAGTCCGCGAAGACCTGCGGGTACATCAGGTGGGAGTAGAACTCGTCGTCCGAGGGTTCGCGCCGGAGTTTTTCGGCGAGGGTCTTCCGCAGGCCGGCGAGTTCCGTCGCGTGGCCCTTCGCATCGGTGGCGGGCGCCGTGCCCTTCCGGCGGGCGCGCTTCCGCTCGGCCGCCGCGGCGGCGAGGTAGCGGGCCTGCGCCTCCTTGAACTTCTTCTCGCCGAGCACGGCGCGCCAGACCGCGACGGGCCAGCCGCCCTCGGGCCAGCCCAGACCTCCGCTCAGCATGTCGATCACGCTTTCCGGGAACGGGGTCGCGCCCGGCTCGAGGTTCACGACGTCGGCGGGCCGGATGCCGCGGGAGAACAGGAACAGCGCCATGTCGCCGACCACCTTCGAGGACGGCGTCACCTTCACGATGTCGCCGAACAGTTGGTTGACCTCGGCGTAGGTGCGCGCGATCTCCGGCCAGCGGTGCGCCACGCCCATGGACGCCGCCTGCTCCTTGAGGTTCGTGTACTGGCCGCCGGGCATCTCGTGGAGATAGACCTCGGCGCTGCCGGTCTTCGGCGCGGTGTCGAACGGACGGTAGAATTCCCGGACGCCCTCCCAGTAGTCGGAGAACGTGTTCAGCGCGTCGAGATCGAGGCCGGTGTCGCGCGGGGTGTGCTGCAGCGCGGCCACGACCGCGTTGAGGTTGGGCTGCGCGGTGCTGCCCGACATCGCGGCGGTGGCGAGGTCGACGATGTCCACGCCGGCGTCCGCGGCGCGCAGCACCGAGGCGGCGTTGATGCCGCTGGTGTCGTGCGTATGGAAATGGATCGGGAGCCCGACCTCGTCCTTGAGCGCCTTGACCAGCTTGTGCGCGGCGTAGGGTCGGCAGAGTCCCGCCATGTCCTTGATCGCGAGGACGTGCGCGCCCATGCGCTCCAGCTCCCGCGCCATCTTCACGTAGTACTTCAGCGTGAACTTGTCGCGGCGGTCGTCGAGGATGTCGCCCGAGTAGCACAGCGCCGCCTCGCACACCGCGTGGGTGTCCTGCACCGCCTCCATCGCCACGCGGAGGTTCGGGAGGTAGTTCAGCGAGTCGAAGATCCGGAAGATGTCCATGCCGTTGGCCGCGGCGTGGCGGACAAAGCCGGCGACGACTGAGTCCGGGTAGTTGGTGTAGCCGACGGCGTTCGCCCCGCGGAACAGCATCTGGAAGCAGATGTTCGGGACGCGGGCGCGCAGGTGACGGAGCCGCTCCCACGGATCCTCGTTCAGGAACCGCATCGCGGTGTCGAACGTCGCCCCACCCCACATCTCGAGCGAGTAGAGCTCCGGCGCCCGGCGCGCGAGGAAGCCGGCGCAGGCCAACATGTCGTAGGTGCGGACGCGGGTCGCCATCAGCGACTGGTGCGCATCGCGGAAGGTGGTGTCCGTCACCAGCAGCCGCTTCTGCTCGCGGGTCCACTCGGCGAACTTCCGCGGGCCGAGCTTGAGCAGCAGGTCGCGCGTCCCAGGCGGCGGCGCGCTGCGGTCGTCGCGGCCGGGCACGGTGACGGTCGGGAGCGGCTTGGCGGGACGGTACCCCTTGGCGTGCGGGTTGCCGTTGACCACGACATTGCCGAGGAAACTGAGCAGCTTGGTGGCACGGTCGCGCCGGGGCTTGAAGGCGAACAACTCCGGCGACGTGTCGATCAGGGTGGTCGTCGCCTGGCCGGACCGGAACAGCGGGTGGCCGATGACATTCTCGAGGAACGGGATGTTGGTCTTCACCCCGCGGATGCGGAACTCGCTCAGCACGCGCCGCGCGCGGTTCATCGCGATCTCGTAGCTCTGGCCGCTGGTGATGACCTTCACGAGCATCGAGTCGTAGAACGGCGTGATGACGGCGCCGGCGTAGCCCATGCCGCCGTCGAGCCGGACGCCGAAGCCGCCCGGTGAGCGGTACGCGAGGATGCGGCCGTAGTCGGGCACGAACTTGTTCTCGGGATCCTCCGTCGTGATGCGGCACTGGATGGCGTAGCCGTGGCACGGCACGTCGGCCTGCAGCGGCATCCCCACCTCGGCGGAGTGCAGCGCGTGGCCCTGCGCGATGAGCAGCTGCGCGCGGACGAGGTCGAGGCCGGTCACCACCTCGGTGACGGTGTGCTCGACCTGGATGCGCGGGTTCATCTCGATGAAGAACCACTCGTGCCGGTCGAGGTCGTAGAGAAACTCGATCGTGCCGGCGTTGTCGTACCGCACCTCGCGCGCCATGCGCGCCGCGGCGTCGCAGAGCTCGGTGATCACGTTGCGCGGGAGGCCGAAGCTCGGGGCGACCTCGACGACCTTCTGGTGGCGGCGCTGGACGGAGCAGTCGCGCTCGTGGAGATGGATGACGTTGCCGTGCTTGTCGCCGAGGACCTGGACCTCGATGTGCTTGGCGTTCGCGATGTACTTCTCGAGGAAGACGGCGGGATTGCCAAACGCGCGCTCGGCCTCGGCCTGAGCTTCGTCGAGCAGCGCGGCAAGGTCGGTCGCCTTCTGCACCACGCGCATGCCGCGGCCGCCACCGCCGAACGCCGCCTTGATGATGAGCGGGAAACCGATCTCCTTCGCGATCTTCAGCGCCGCCGCGCGGTCGGTCACGGGCTCCTCGGTGCCGGGCAGCGTGGGAACATTGATGCGCTTGGCCAGCGCGCGGGCGGCGGTCTTGTCGCCCATCATCTCGAGCAAGTCCGGCCGCGGCCCGACCCAGATGATGCCGGCGGCCTCGACCGCCCGCGCGAACGCGGCGTTCTCGGACAGGAAGCCGTAGCCGGGATGGATCGCCTGCACGCCCTTTTCCTTCGCCACCGCGACGATGCTCTCGATGTCGAGGTACGCCGCGACCGGGCCCTTGCCGTGCCCGACCTGGTAGGCCTCGTCCGCCTTGTAGCGGTGGATGCAGAAGCGATCCTCCTCCGCGTACACCGCCACGGTGCGGAGGCCGAGCTCGGTGCCGGCGCGGAAGATGCGGACCGCGATCTCGGCGCGGTTGGCCGCCATCAGCTTCTGGAGGGGACGAATTTCGACTGGGGCGGTGGGACGGGACGAAGAAGTCACGATGAGGGAAATCCAGTCCCGCTTGTAGGGAGCGACCCGCTGGCCGCCAAGGATAACCGTGCGGTTATGTCACCGAAGTCCGCCGGGACCGTGCACGGCGCCGGCCTTGCGCTCCAGTTCGGCCGCACATTCCGGCGAACCCCGCCCGAGGTCCCGACAGGCCTGCGGCCGCCGCGCGTAGACCGTGCAGAAGAAGACCGGACCCTCCGCCCCATCCCGCCGGACCTCCAGGGCCGCGCAATGCCCGTCTACCATCCGCATGAACGCCCGGTTTCCGACGAAGTGCGCCAGTTGGTCGGCGTCCTCCCCCAGCCGGGCCCAGTCGTCGCCGGTGACCCGGACGAAGGTGTTGGTGTCGCCAAAGCAGCAGACGCCGCAGCGCAGACAATCGGTGGGTGGGTTGACGGGTTCCACGGGCGCAGGTTCCCGGGTTTGGCACCGCGGGCGACTCGGCCAGCCTGCGGCGGGGTCCGCCGACAGGCAATCGTTTCGCCCGGCGGCCCGCGCGCTTGCCGAGGACGGCCCCGGCTGTTCCTAATCGGCCGTGGCCGATTTTCGTCCGAGTGCCCGGGCGTTGCGCTGGTCCTGGCTTCTGCCGGCAGCCCTGCTGGTCGTGGCGTTTCATGCGTCGCCCTTTCGCCAAGCTCTGGATCGCGCGTTTTTCGACTCGGCCAGCCGTCATCCGCTGCGGCCCCCGCCGCTACCGTCAAACTCCGCGCTGGTGTTGATCGACGAGAACACGCTCCGCGCCCTCAGTGAGAAGGGTTTTCGGTGGCCGTTTCCTCGCGGGGTGTTTGCGCAGCTCATCGTGGGACTGCGGCAGGCAGGGGCGGAGCGCATCGTGATGGATTTCACCTTCCTCGAGGAATCCGGAGCGGCCGAACAGGACCTGCTGCTTGCCAGCGTGGCCGCCGTCACTCCGGGGGTGGTGCTGGCGCGCACCTCTGAGCGCGGGCCGGTCTTCTGGCCGGATGACTTCACCGCGGCCCATGCCGCCTACTTCCGGACTCCGCGAACCGGGTTGGTCGACTTTCGTCCCGATTCCGACGGCATGGCGCGCCGTTATCTCGTGCCGGGTTCGCTGGCCGCCGCGGCCTTCAATCCGGCGCCAACAGTAGCGGGCGGATTGCTGAGGTGGCATGGAGGTCAGGCTGAGATCTCGGCCCGCGGGGTGCCAGTGCTGTCCGCCCAGCCGTTCATCGGGGCCGGGATCCCTATCCTTCAGCGGGTCGTCGCAGCGGCGCCCGATGCCGAACCGGAGGCCGTGGCCGCGGCACTCGCGGCGGAGCCTCCATTGACCGGTCCCGAGTCTGATCTGATTCGGGGGCGCACAGTATTTGTGGGCGCCAATGCCAGCGGGACCTTCGATCTCAAGGCCCTGCCCGTCGGCAAACTCGAGCCGGCTGTGCTTCTGCACTGGACCGCGTGGACCAATCTGGTCAGCGGCGGGTTCATCACCCAGGTTCCCGCCTGGAGCGGGTGGCTGGTGGCTGCTCTCGCCGTGGCGGCCCTAGTGCTTACGGCCGCACGG
>DAOQKI010000003.1:0-70431 GCA_035334485.1 Opitutaceae bacterium | reverse complement strand
CACTGCGCGGGCCGCGATGGCGGTGCCGGCGAGGAGGCCGCCGCCGCCGACCGGGCAGAGCACGACGTCGAGGTCGGGCGCCTCCTCGAGCAGCTCGAGGACGGCGCTGCCCTGGCCGGCCATCACGCGCTCGTCGGTGAAGGGATGGATCATCGTGGCGCCCGTCCGGGCCACGATCGCCGCGCAGGTCTCCTCGCGGGCCTGCTGGGTGGGCTCGCAGAAGGTGATCTGCCCGCCGAAGGACTCGACATTGCGGACCTTGGACTTGGGCGAGTTGGACGGCATCACGATGTACGCGGGAATCCCGCGCAGGCGGGCGGCCCGCGCGAGGGCGGCGGCGTGATTGCCGGAAGAGTGGGTGGCGACCCCGCGTGCGGCCTCGGCGTCGGTGAGCGAGAAGACGGCGTTCGTGGCGCCGCGCGCCTTGAAGGCGCCGACCTCCTGGAGATTCTCGCACTTGAAGTAGAGCCGGCCGCCGCACGCGGCATCAAGCGCGGCATTGGTGAGGACGGGAGTCCGCCGGACCCGGGCCCGGATCCGGTCGTGGGCGGCAAGAATGGCGGCGAAGTCCAGGGGCACGGAGCCATCAAGCCGCAACCGGCCGCAGGGGCCAAGGAACAAGTGAGAGGGGCTGATGGAAAGTAACAGCGGGGATGAAGTAACAGGTAACTGGGACCAAGTAACAGGAATCAGGCGGCAGGTATCAGATGCCAGACACGAGGTACCCTGAGCCAAGTACCGAGAGGTAGCTAGCGGCGCCGCAGAGGCCGACCACCTTGGCACTTGGTCCTTGCCCCTTGTTACTTCCCCAACCGGCCGCTTGCAGCCACCGGCGGAAAGCGGCAGGTTGGGGCCATGGTCAAAAAACTCCTTCATACCCGCATGCGGGTGAACGACGTGGCCCGGACGGTGAAGTTCTATCAGGACGCCCTCGGGCTGAAACTGACGCGCCAGCACACCTCGCCGCGCGGCGCGCAGCTGGCGTTCCTCCAGACGCCCAACAGCGACGAGGAAATCGAGATCTGCCAGCTCCCGAACAGCCCGAGCGTGGCGGTGCAGCCCGACCTGATGCATCTCGCGTTCGAGGTCGATGACCTCGCCAAGTTCGCGGCGGAACTGGCGAAGAAGGGTTACCAGCTGAGCGACGGACCGACGGCGACCGGCAGCGGCTCGATGATCGCGTTCATCGACGCGCCGGAAGGCTACGAGGTGGAGCTGATCCAGCGCGGCAAGTGAGCGAAGCCGAGCCAGTCCCGCGGTCGCGCTGGCGTTCGGTCTGGGCCGATGCGCTGGCCTTCATCGCCGGCCTGGCGCTGGCGTGGTACGGGGAGTGGCAGACGCGGGACCTCGTCTGGAGCCTGTGGCTGTCCAGTCTGCTGGTGGGCTACGCGATGATCGTGTGGCGGATCTTCGGTCCGGCGGTGATGATCGGCACGGGCATGTGGCGCGACCGCCAGCTGCTGGCCGGCGAGTCGCCGGTGCCGATCGTGCTGGGTGGGGTGGCCTATCTGGTCGGGGGGCTGTTCCTGCTGGCGTTCTTCACCGTGCATTTCGGGATGTTCCATTTTGTCCACTCCGTCTTTCTCAACCTGTTCTTCCCGGCGGTGGCGGGCGGCATGAAGAACGGACCGAGTGCGGGGCTCTACCTGCACGTGCTGCAGACCTACTGGCCGTTCGTGCTCGTGGCGGCGGTGGCGGAGCGCAACGCATTCCGGCTCGATCCCGAAGCGTCGGTGGCAACCGTCACCCAAGGGACCACCCCGGGAAAAGGGAAGGGCGGGTTCGACGGCATGATGGCGGCTTACAAGAACGTGGTGCGGCTCCACGTGCTGATCTTCTTCTTCGCCTTCGCGAGCTTCATGAAGGTCGACAGCTTCGCGGTCTATGTCGTGGTGTACGCGGTGTATTTCTTCCCGTGGAGAGTGCTGCGGACCGGGAAGTGACCGGCTGGGGCGACCGGTAACAGGAAACAGGCGGCGCCCTTGGCGCGGGAGTTCAATCGGCGCGGTGCTTCCGCTCCCAGGCGAACAAGTACTGCTGCGCGAGTCCGGCCAGGGGCCCGAAATGCGTCCGGCCGAAATGGGCAACCTGCGCGGGTTTCCAGCCGTGAAGCCCGTAGCGGGCGGCCATCGCCTTGAGAACCCAGGTGTCCACCGGGAAGGCCTCGAGCCGGCCGGCACCGAAGAGCAGCACGCAGTCGGCAACCTTCTCGCCGACGCCCGGGAGTGAACAGAGGCGCTCCTTGGCCGTCGCGTACGGCAGCGTGGCCGTCTCGTCCAGCCAGCCCGGATGCTCCGCAAGAAACCGGGCAGTCTGGTGGATGTAGCGGGCGCGGAAACCCAGCAGGCATTCGCGCAGCCGGGACTCGGGGATGACCGCGAGCTGATCCCAGGTTGGGAGGCGATGGAGCGCGGCAGCTGGCGCGCCTTCGACGACGCCGAGCGAGTCCCCGTGCCGCGTGGCAAGCAGGGCGACCATCTGCTTGATCTGGACGATCTGCTTCGTCGCGCTGCAGAGGAAGCCCAGCAGGGTCTCGCCGAACGGCTGGCGCAGGATCCGCAGGCCGCGGAAGTCGTCGAGACAGCGCGCGAGGTGCGCGTCGCTCCGCCACGGGAGCGTGGCGACGAGCGCGGCCACGTCGCCGTTGCCCTCGAGGTAGCCGGCGAGGATGGCGCCCGTTTCCGGGACGCGGCGCTGCGGGGCCGACCACGACAGGACGCCGGAATCACTGGTACGCAGCCGGACGAGCGTAGTCCCGAAGGTGCCGGTCCAAATGCCGGCGGGATCGCAGTGCCAGCGGAACGACTGGCCGCCGTCGAGCGTCTCGGCGAGCACCGCCGGACTGAAGGGCGCGGCGGTCGCCAGAGGCTGCCAGTCCGACCAAGGGACGGGGCTTACTGGCCGGGCTTTTCCCACAGGAAACTCTTGTGGACGGCGAGCAGCGTGCCGTCGGTCGCGACGGCCTCGAGCTTCCACGCGACCGGCCGGGCCTTGGGTCCGGGCCAGTCGAGGCCGGTGAGGCCGAGGTGGAAGACCGTGTCGCCGGCGGCGAGGGCGGCGGGAAACGTGTACACGCGGACCTGCGGGGCGTCGGGCTTGATGATCGACAGGACCAGCTTGGCGGCGGGCTGGGCGGAGCCGTGGTTGCGCACGCGGGCGAGGAAGTAGTAGCCGTCGCGGCGGGCCGGCTGCGAGCGGATGACGACCTCGGAGCCGGTGTTTTCCTGGCCGGTGAAGTACTCGGAGATGCGCTCGAAGGACTCGGCGCTGCGCCAGTCGGTCCAGACCCGGACGAAATCAACGTCGCCGGCGCGGGCGGCGAGCGGCGCGAGCAGGCAGGCGAGCAGGAGGACGGAGCGCATGGGGGAATTCAGCGGGGCCGGGCCGTCGCGCTCAATCCTCATTTCAGCTCGACGAGCTGGTAGCGGTGGATGCCGACGGGGGACGGCTCCCAGTGGTGCACGGACGGATGGATCAGGTAGGTCCGGGCGCCGTGCAGCACCGGCACGATGGGCGCCTCGCGGAGGAGCAGCGACTCCGCCTCCTGCAGCAGGGCGAAACGCGTGGCCGCGTCGGCGGTCTGGTTCGCGCGGGCGATCAGCTGGTCGTAGGCGGGACTGCCCCAGCCGGTCCAGTTGTTGCCGCCGTTCGTGGTGAAGAGATTGAGGAAGGTGATCGGGTCGGCGAAGTCGGCGGTCCAGCCCATGATGCCGAGCGTGTGGCTGAGCGTCTGCTGGTTCTGAAGCCAGGTCTTCTGCTCATAGGGCTCGATCGTGATGGCGACCCCGAGCTCGCGCCGCCAGCGCGCCTGCAGCGCCTCGGCGACGCGGGGGTTCTTGTCGTCATTCAGCACCTGCATGGGCAGCGGAGGCAGGCCGCGGCCGCCCGGGAAGCCGGCCTCCGCCAGCAGGGCGCGGGCCGCCGCGTAATCGGGTGCGAGCCCCGGCACCCGCGGATAGCCGCCGCAGTCGGGCGGCACCAGGGTGTCGGCGGGACGGAAGGAGCCGGCGTAGACGCTTTGGGAGATCGCCGGCCGGTCGAGGCAGAGCGCCAGGGCGCGCCGGACCCGCGCGTCCGTGAAGGGCGGCTTGGTGGTGTTGAAGCTGATGTAGAACACCGAGAGCAGCGGATCGAGGCGCAGCAGCTGGGGTGACTCCTTCGCGTAGACCGCCACCTTGGAGGACGGGAGGCCATAGGTCAGGTGCACCTGGCCGGCCCGGAAGTTGTGCTCTTCGACGTCCGCCTTCTCGGTGGGGAAGAAGATGACGCGCTCAAGGTGGTTGTGGGCGTCGTCCCAGTAGTGGGGGTTGCGGGTGACCACCAGACGGGCGTTGGGCCGCCACTCGGTCAGGGTGAACGGACCATTGCCGACGAGATTGCCGGGGCGGGTCCACGCGCTGTCGCGGTCCTCGAGCTTGCCGAACTTCTCGATGGTGGCGCGATGCACGGGCATCCACGTGCTGTGGGCGGCCAGCGCGAGCAGGTAGGGGGTGGGGTGGGCGAGTGTGAGATGCAGCGTGCGCGCGTCGACGACCCGGACTCCCACCTGGCTGAAGTCGGTCAGCTTGCCGGTGTTGAACGCCTCGGCATTCCGGATGGGCCAGAGCATGTAGCCGTAGACGGAAGCGAGGGCCGGGGTGAGGATGCGGCGGAAGGAGTAGGCGAAGTCCTCGGCGGTGACGGGATCGCCGTTGGACCAGCGGGCGGTGGCGCGGAGGTGGAAAGTGTACTCGAGACCGTCGGCCGAGACCTCCCACCGCTCCGCGACGCCGGGCAGCGGCAGGGCGGTCTTCTCGTCGAGGACGGTGAGGCCCTCGAACAGGGCGGTGGCGATGTTCTGGTCGGTGGCGGCGTCGATGAGATTGGGGTCGAGCGTGGCGGGCTCGCTCTGGTTGCCGATCAGCAGGGTCTTGGTGCGGATGCCCTCCTCGACGGGCGTCTCACGCCGGGCGCAGCCGGGGAACACGACGGCGGCCAGGGCCAGCAGGGCGAGGGCGAGGCGACGGATCATGGCCCAAACGAGAGCACGCCTTGGGCCGCCTGCCAAGGCGGGTTGGCGGGAATCCGGCGGCCGGGCCTAGCCGGCGCCCTCGAGGACGGCCTCCTCGCGCTCGCGGCGGAACTGGCTCGTGTAGAGCTCGTAGTAATGCCCGCGGTGCTGGAGCAGCTCGGCGTGGGTGCCGGACTCCTCGATGCGGCCCTTGGTGATGACGAGGATGCGGTCCGCCCGGCGGATGGTGCTGAGGCGGTGGGCGATGACGAAGCTGATGCGGCCGGCGAAGATCGTCTGGAGGCCGCGCTGGATGAGCTGCTCGGTCTCGGTGTCGATCGACGACGTGGCCTCGTCCATGACGAAGAGCTGGGGATGGGCGAGCAGGGCGCGCGCGAAGGACACGAGCTGCCGCTGGCCGGTGGACAGGCGGTTGCCGCCCTCGCCGACGGGCGAGTCGTAGCCCTGCTCGGTCTGGAGGATGAACTCGTGGGCGTTGACGAGCTTGGCCGCGGCCTCGACCTCGGCGTCGGTGGCGTCGAGGCGGCCGTAGCGGATGTTCTCCCGGATGGTGCCCTTGAACAGGTGGGGCGTCTGGAGGACGATGCCCAGCTGGGACTGGAGCCACCCGAGGGCGCGCTCGCGGTAGTCGACGCCGTTGATGAGGATCTGGCCGCTGGTCGGCTCGTAGAACCGGCAGACGAGGGAGACGATGGTGCTCTTGCCGCCGCCGGAGGGCCCGACGAGCGCGATGGTCTGGCCGGCTCGCACTGTGAGGTTGAACTCATGGAGCACGGTGGGACCGGTGTCGTACTTGAATGACACGTTGCGGAACTCGATGGTCTCGATCTTTTCCGGGTAGCCGTCGGGGGCGAGGCCGGGCGGGCCGCTCGGGATTGGGGAATCCGGACTCCGGAATTGGGCGAGGCGGGCCTTCACCGCGTCGCTGTCGCGGATGCGCGGCACGGTCGCCAGCAGGCCCATGACGCGCTCGCCGGCGGCCTGGGCGCCCTGCATCTCGGTGAGACGCTGGGCGAGCTGGTTGATCGGGTTGAAGAACTGGCCGGCGAAGTTGATGAAGGCGACGAGGGTGCCGAGGCTGATGGCGTCGGTGGTGGCGAGGTAGCCGCCGCGCCAGAGCGCGAGGCCGGCCGCGAGGCTGCCGAGGGTGGCGACGATCGGGAAATAGAGCGCGTTCTGCCGGGCATTGAGCACGGAGGCGTCGAGCATGTGGCCCGAGAGCTGCCGGAATTCGCCGAGGTTGTCCTGCTCGCGCACGAGCGTCTTGGTGGTGCGCACGCCCTGGATGGACTCGTTGTACGCGGCGGTGATCTGGGAGTTGTACTTCCGGATCTCGCGCGCGCTGAGGAGCATCTTCTTCTGGAAGATCTTCGAGATGACGGCGAGCGGCGGCACGACGCCGATCACGATCAGGCCGAGGCGCCAGTTCATCCAGAGGAGGCTGGCCGCGATCATGATGACGTAGGAGAGGCCCCAGACGATATCGAGGAAACCCCACGCGATGATGCGGGCGAGCCGGTCGCAGTCGCTCGTGAGCCGCGTGATGAGCCAGCCCACCGGGCGGGTGTCGAAGAACGCGAACTCGAGCGCCTGCAGCTGGTCGAAGCAGTCGCGCCGGATGTCATGTGCGAGCCGGTTGGACAGGTTGCCGGCCATCTCGATGAACACCCAGATGCCGACGCAGAGCACGGTGGTGGCGAGGCCGTAGACGAGGATGTAGGTGCGGAACGGGGCCTGGGCGCCGTCGCGCATGACACCGTCGATGACCCAGCGCGTGATCTGGGCGAAGGCGGCGTCGCAGACGGCGATGAGCACCGCGGTGATGAACAGCGGCACGAGGTAGCGCTTCATCTGCAGCGCGCGGCGGAAGATCTTCCACCAGAGCCCGGTATCGAGCTTCGAGTGGAATTCGTCCTCCGTCTGGAAATGGGCGGGCATGGCGGGAGAGGGGTCGCGGTTTAGGCGGGCCGTTGGGTGAGCTCCTCCTGGAACTGGGACTCCACGCTGGTCTGGATCTGCCAGAGCCGGCGGTAGAGACCCTCCTGCGCGGCAAGCTCCGCGTGGGTGCCGGTCTGGATGATGCGGCCGTGGTCGAGGACGATGACGCGGTCGGCGTGGGCGAGGGTCGAGAGCCGGTGCGCGATCACGAGCGTGGTCGCGCGGCCGCGGCGCGCGCGGAGCGCGTCGATGATCAGGGTCTCGGTCTCGGCGTCGATCGCGCTCATGGCGTCATCGAGGATGAGGAGCGGCGGGTGCTTGAGCAGCGCGCGCGCGATCGCGACGCGCTGGCGCTGGCCGCCGGACAGCGTGATGCCGCGCTCGCCGATGAGCGTGTTGTAGCCCTCCTCGAAGGAGAGGATGGTCTCGTGGATCGACGCGGTCCGGGCGGCGGCCTCGATCTCGTGGTCGGGCGCGTCACCGCGGCCGAGCCGCAGGTTGTCGCGCAGCGTCTTCGAGAACAGGAAGGGCTCCTGCATCACGACGCCCACCTGGCCGCGGAGCCACTTTCGCGGCAGGCTGGAGAGCTCGTGGCCGTCGAACTGGATCGAGCCCTCGGTGTAGTCGTAGAGCCGGAGCAGCAGGTGCATGAGCGTGCTCTTGCCGGCACCGGAGGGCCCGAGGATGGCGAGGGTCTCGCCGGGGCGGACCTCGAACGACACGCCGTTGAGGGCGCCGCGGCCGGCGGTCGGATGCCCGGGGGTGGCGGCGTGATGGAAGTGAAGGTCGCGGACCGCGAGGCGGCCGGTGAGGGGCGCCGGGAGCGCCGCGCCCGCCGGGGCGGGGTCGGGCTCGCGGGCGACGCCGAGGATCTCCTTGATGCGACCGAGCGCGACGGACGTCTTGCCGAGGTCGGTGAGGATCCGGCCCATCTGGCGGAGCGGCCAGAGCATGATGCCGAGGTAGGCGAGGAAGGCGAAGAGGAGGCCGACGGTAAACTTGCCGGTGACGATCCAGTGCGCGCCGACGACGAGGGTGAGCCCGATCTGGCTGACGGCGACGAAGTCGCTGACGGACCAGTACCAGCTCATGAGGCGCAGCAGGTGGAGGCTGCGGTCGCGGTAGCGGGAGTTGGGCTCGGCGAACTTCGCGCGCTCGTGGGCCTGGCGCGCGAAGGCGCGGACCACGCGGATGCCGGTGAGGTTCTCCTGGATGACGGCGGTGAGGGCGCCCTCGGCCTCGTCGACCTCCTTGAAGTAGTGCTTCACCTGGCGGAAGTAGATGTAGGAGTACGCGATCACCGGGAGGATCAGCGCGAAGGACACGAGGGTCATGGGCCCGCTGAGCGAGAGCAGCAGCGGGAGGGCGGTACCGCCGAGGACGAGGGCGTTGCCGATCTCCATCACCTGCGTGGCGAGGAACTGGCGGGTGGTCTCGACATCGCTCGTGCAGCGCTGGACGAGGTCGCCGGTGTCGGCGCGGTCGTGGTACCGCGCCGGCAGGTGGTTGAGGTGATCGTAGAGCTGGTCCTTCAGGCGGCGCGCGATGCCGTCGCTGGCGAGCGAGGCCTGCCAGCCCTTGAGGTAGCTGAACAGGCCGCTCGCAGCGCTGAGCAGCACCATGGCGAGTGGCGCGAGCCAGAGGTGCGCGCGCAGGTTCTCGGCGCCGCCCAGCCAGCCGAGCAGGCGCACGGCGAGGGCCGGGGTGTGGTCGCCGACCGGGTGCCCGGCGATCGCGTGGTCGATGGTCACGCTGCCGATGAGCGGGATGAAGTAGTTGACCAGGGTGGCGACGACCAGGCAGGCCAGCGCAATGCCGTAGCGCAGCCGGTGGCCGCGCATCAGGTTCCAGAGGTCGTGAAGTTGGGAAAACACGGGGACGAAAAACGGACGGACGGAAAGATCAGGGGAAAGAAAAAGCCCGCTCGGCGGGGAGCGGGCGGCGGAGGTGCTTTCCGGGGCCCGCTCGGTGCGGCGGGCTCAGGTCCAGTCGGTCAGACCGGACAGCCCGCGGACGCGGCGACGAGGATGAAGTAGGTGGAGCGAATCATCATAGTCGGTGCGGGGTTCGGCCGGAGGAAAAGAGGGCGGCCGGTGGCACGCAAGCGGGAATTTTCCGCCGGGAGCCCGCGCGATGGAAGTTGCCGGCCGGGCGCGGTCCCGGAAAATCGCCCTAAGAAACCCGTCCCAGGTCCGTCTAACCGGCTGAACCCTCATGTCCCACGAACCCCCGACACCTCGGGTCCCGCCGCATGAAACCACCGGAATGCTGGAACGCGCCTTCGCGGAGCAACAGGCCCCGCTGGTCCGCTATGTCGCCCGCCTGCTGGACGATCCCGACCGGGCGCGGGACGTGGTGCAGGACGCGTTCGTCAAGCTCATGGGTCAGCCGGCAGGCGCGGTGGACGGCCACGTCGTCGAGTGGCTCTTCACGGTCTGCCGTCATGGCGCGCTCGACGTCCTGCGAAAGGAGCACCGCATGAGACGCTTCGAGGAGGGCGAGCTGGAGCGGGCGCCGTCGGCGGAGGCGCGGCCCGGGCGCGGCCTGGAGACGGCGGAGACGCAGGCCTCGGTGCTGCGCCTGATCGACCGGCTGCCGCCGAACCAGCAGGAGGTCGTACGTCTGAAGTTCCAGAACGGTTTCAGCTACAAGGAAATTTCCCGGATCACGTCGCTGTCGGTGACCAACGTCGGCTTCCTGATCCACACCGCGGTGACGCGACTGCGCCGCGACTTCGCCGCCGAGCGGCCGTAACCCAAGCAACGCACCGATGACCATGACCAAGATTTCCCCTGATGACCCGAGACTGACGGCCTTCGCCCTGGGCGAACTGGAGCCGGACGAGCGCGCCGCCGTGGAGGCGGCGGTGCAGTCGGACCCCGCCCTGCAGGCGGTGGTGGAAGACATCCGCACGACGGCGTCCCGGCTGGAGTTCGCACTCGCGAGCGAGGCAATGGAGCCGGCGGAGCGGAGCCCGGCCGAAGCCGCGATCGTGGCCGGCCACGACCCGGCCAAGCTGGATGGCGGGCCGGCGACGAGCCGGGAGTTCACGGCCAAGATCACCCGCTTCCCGCAGTTCTACTATGTGATCGGCGGCCTCGCCGCCGCGTGCTTCGCCGTGTACGTGGCGCTCAATCCCGTGACGCCGCGGCCGCAGCCGATGACGACCGTGACGGAACTGAAGCTGGCGCCCGCGTCGATCGGAGCGAGCATGCCATCGGAGGCGACCTTGGAGGCAGACGCCGTGAAGAACGAACCGGCCAGACAGCTGGCCGCGGCTGCGGACCAAGCCCAGTTCAGCCCGCCGCCGGCGGCCTTGGCGCCGCCGCGGGGGCTCGTAGTGCAGAAGCTCCAAGAAAACGAGGCGAAGCAGAAATCCCTGGCGAAGGACGAGCGGGAGCGGCGTCAGTGGGTTATCCACCAAGGCAAGGTCGGTGCCTTGATGCAAAGCCAGGCTGGAGGCGGGAAGGAATCGACCCGGAAGCGGAGCGCGGGTTCACGCGACCTCGCCGTCTTCGGCGTCACGGTCTCGGTGCCGGAAGCTCCCCAGCAGTCACAACCTAACTCCGAGGCCTACGCCTATCGCGCGGACAACGCCTTCCTCGGCGCGGCGGAGAATCCGCTGTCCACGTTCTCGATCGACGTCGACACGGCGAGCTACGCGAACGTGCGCCGGATGCTGGTGGCAGGGCGGCGCCCGCCGGTGGACGCGGTGCGCATCGAGGAACTGCTGAACTACTTCCCGTACCGCTACACGGCGCCGACCGGCGAGACGCCGTTTGCCGCGACGATGGAAGTGGCCGAGGCGCCGTGGGCGCCGGAGCACCGGCTCGTGCGCATCGGGCTCAAGGGTCGTGAGGTCTCGGACGCGTCGCGTCCGGCGGCCAACCTGGTGTTCCTGCTCGATGTGTCGGGCTCGATGAACCTGCCGAACAAGCTCCCGCTCGTGAAGGAGTCGATGCGGCTGCTGGTCGGTCGGCTGCGTCCGGCGGACCGCGTGGCGATCGTCGTGTATGCCGGTGCCAGCGGGCTGGCGCTGCCGTCGACCCCGGTGTCGCGGGCGAACGAGATTCTGTCGGCGATCGACGAGTTGGCGGCCAGCGGCTCGACCAACGGCGCGATGGGCATCCAGCTCGCGTACGACGTGGCCAAGGCGAACTTCGTCGCGGGCGGCGTGAACCGTGTGATCCTCTGCACGGACGGCGACTTCAATGTCGGCGTGACGAGCGAGGGCGACTTGGTGCGCCTGATCGAGGAGAAGGCGAAGTCCGGGGTGTTCCTGACCGCGCTCGGCTTCGGCATGGGCAACTACAAGGACGCGACGCTCCAGCAGCTCGCGGACAAGGGCAACGGGAACTACGGCTACGTCGACACGCGGCGCGAGGCGGAGAAGCTGCTGGTCGAGCAGGTCAACGGCACGCTCGTGACGGTGGCGAAGGACGTGAAGCTCCAGGTGGAGTTCAATCCCGCACAGGTCGCGCGCTACCGCCTGATCGGCTACGAGAAGCGGCTGCTGGCCAAGGAGGATTTCAACAACGACGCGGTGGACGCGGGCGAGATCGGGGCGGGTCACACGGTGACGGCGCTGTACGAGATCGTGCCGGTGGGCGCGGCCGACGCGACGCCCGCGCCGGGAACGGCACCCGCGGTCGACGAGCTGAAGTACCGGACGCCGGCGGCGGCCCCGCGCAGCGTGGTGTCGGACGAGATCCTGACCCTGAAGGTGCGCTACAAGGAGCCGGCGGGCGAGGTGAGCCGGAAGCTGGAGTTCCCGCTGGTGGACCGCGGCCTGCGGATGGAGGACGCCACGGCGGACTTCAAGTTTGCGGCGGCGGTCGCGGAGTTCGGGCTGCTGCTGCGTGATTCACCCCACAAGGGCGTCGCGAGCTTCCCGCAGGTCCTGTCCCTGGCCAACGCGGGCCGCGAGCAGGATCCCGGCGGCTACCGCAGCGAGTTCATCGACCTCGTCCGGAAGGCGGAAGCGGTGGTGCGCTGAGGTCGCGAAATTCGAAGGGCGAAATTCGAAATTCGAGATCCGGAATCCGCCCCGGGCTCGTCCCGCGCCTACGGCCGCCTACGGCCGCCGACGGCGGAGGGCGGGGACGACCAGTGTGCCGAGGCCGAGGGCGAGCAGCGCGTAGGTCGAGGGCTCGGGCACGGCGGTGAAGTTCAGGTAGAGCGTGTTGCCGCTCTGGGAGACGGTGAACACCGTCGGGCTCCACTGCCCGAGCTGGAAGTTGGTGGCGTCGACCGTGAACGCGGTCGGCGAAAAACCGGTGAGGGTGCCCGAGACCGTGGCGATCGGGATGTTGTACGTGTTCCCGAGCGTGAGGTTGGCGAAGCCGAGGCTGTTGCTGTAGTCGTACGTGAAGAGCTTGAGGGTAAAGCCGCCCGCGCTCGCGGTGATGTTGAGGTTGCCGTTGATGGCGAGCAGCGAGAGGCCGTCGCCGATGCCGGGGTCCTTGAGCGCGTAGTTGAACTGGCCGCCGTTGGCGAAGACCACGTCGGTGTTCAGGGTGAGGGTGCCCACGACGCCGCCGTCGTTGTTGTCGGTTCCGGACAGGCCGGGGGCGACCGTGTGATTGGTGTCGAAGGTGAGGGTGGAGGTGCCCGTGGGGGCGAACGTGCCCCAGCCCATCAGGGAGCCGGCGGTGTAGGTCAGGGGATTGGTGAAGGTGACGCCGGAGTTGAGGGCGAGGCCGCCGTACGGGGCGTTGAGGGTAACGCTGCCGGTGCCGGCGGCGGAGTTGTTGCCCATCGCGAGGACGGCGTGGTCGAGCACGGTGGTGCCGCCGGAGTACGTGTTGGTGCCGTTCAGGAGGGAGCCCTGCATGCCGGAGGCCGTTGGCGCCGTGAGCGTGAGCGAGCCGGAACCGGTGATCGTGCCGCCGTAGTCGGTGTCGCGCTGATCGCCGTAGGAGAGATCGTAGGTGAGGTTGGTGCCGCCCGGAATGGAAACGGTGCCGCTGTCGCCGCTGAGCCCGTAGATCACGGGGGCGGTGGCGGCGCCGCCGAACGTGAGGGTGCCGGAGCCGGACAGGCCGAAATTGATCCAGGCGCTGCCGGCGCCGTAGTTGTTGAGCAGGGTGAGCGAACCGTTGAAGAGCTGGAACGTGCCCAGGAAGCCGGAGTTGTTGCCGGCCAGGGTGACGCCGAGCGGGCTCGCATTATAGAGATAGATGGTCGTCGATTCGTCGCCGGAGATGTTGCCGGAGAGCGTGAACGACTGGGTGCCCATGAGGTAGAGCTGCGGGCCGGAGCCGGTGCCCGGGGCGGTGTTTAAGAGGTTGATCGGGTTGGCGAGATTGATTCCGCCGGACGTGGCCTTGAGGCCGGCGAGGCCGCCGGAGCCGCTGGTGAAGGTCAGAGTGCCTGTGCCGAGAGCGGCGCTGTTGCCGACGGCGAGCGTGGGGCTTCCGAGGGTGGAGGCATTGACCGTGGTGCCGCCGGTGTAGGTGCTGGCGCTGGAGAGCACGACGGTGCCGCTCGAGTAAGGCCCGGTGGCGACCGGGCTGCCGATCATGACGGAGGTCGGATTGGCGCCGTCGGCGATGGTGCCGTTGATCGTCAGGATGCCGGACTGGGCGGCCGTGAAGCGCAGGGTGTGGGCGGCATTGTTGCCGTTGGCCACGGTGGTGCCGATCAGCGTGGAAGCGTCGATGGTGGCGGCGGTGGTGGTGCCGAGGAAGACGCCGTCATTGAAGCCGGTCAGGTCGATGTTCGAGAGCGTCGTGCCGCCGGTATTGAAGCCGATGATGCCCCAGGTGTTGGCCTTGTTGAACTCGGCGAGGAACGTCGACGGCGAGAAGCTGGTGTTCCCGGTATAGCCGATGTAGCTGGCGCCGACGCTGGACGCGCTGCCCCCGGCGGTGAGGGAAAAGGCCGGAGCGGATACGGAGAAGGCGCTGGCGCCGTCGAAGATCAGGAAGCCGTTCGAGACATTGGTGGTGCCGGTGTAGGAATTGTAGCCCTGGAGAAAGACGGTGAGGGGAATCGTGCTGTTGTTGCTGTTGAGCGAGAGATTGTGCGTGCCCCCGAGGTTGGACATGACGTCGAGGATGCCGCCGCCGTTGCCGAACTTGTAGTCGGCCGTGCCGTTGGCCGCCGTGATGGTGCCGGTGATGATGGCGGTCGTGGCGCTGCCGAGGCGGAGGCTGGTGTAGCCGGTGAGATTGATCGCGTCGTTGAACGTGGCGGTGGAGTTGCCCGGCAGGGTGTCGAAACCGATGCCACCGGCCGCGCCGGTCGGGATATGACCGCTGAGGAACGAGGCGAACTGGCCGGCGGTGTTGTCGGCGAAGCCGACATAGCCGCCGCCGTTGATGGTGAGGGAACCCGTGGACGGGATCGCGGCGTTGCTGCCGTAGATGACATTGCCGCCCACCGTCGTGCCGCCGGAGTAGGTGTTGTTGCCTGTGAAGATGAAGATGCCCGGGCCATTCAGCGTCAGCGTGAGGCCGCCGGTCATCTGCTGGATGCCTCCGGTCCCAAAGATGATCGGGTTGCGCTGGGTCGGTCCCGGGATGGGAATGCTGCCAGCCCCGTTGGGCGCGGGGAGCTGGCTCTGGAGGATCGACGCGGCAAAAATGGCGTTGGTGTCGAGAGTGATCTGGCCGTTGAAGGTCAGCGGGGCGTCCCAGCTACGGAAGGTCACCTGGCCGGAGCCGGGATTCATGAACGTGAAGCTAAATTGGTTGGTCAGCGTCTGTGTGCCGTGCGCGATGAGCGTCACCAAGCCGGCGTTGGGCACCAGCGCGTACACCGAGCTCGAACCGAACGGCGTTGAGTTCCAGAAGGCCACGCCGACCGAGCCGCTGCCGTCGCCCAGGTAGGTCGCGCCGCTATAGGTGTTGCCGGTCCCGGTGTTGTTGAAGATGAACGTGCCGTTTCCGGAGGCGTCGGACTGGATCAGGTTCAGGGTGGCGCCGCCCGAGATGTGGCCGGCGAACAGCATCGTACCATCCTTGGTGTCGAAGACGGCGGTTCCGGCGAAGTTGACCGTGATGTTGGGGCCGAACCGCAGGAAGTCGTTCTGGTTGTCGATAATGGCGATGCCGCTCCCAACCTGCAGGATGGTCGGCGACGCGGCGTCGACCGTGAAGTCGTTGTTGCCACCGATCATGATCGCATCGACGTCGAAATTCGACGGGAGCGTTGCCTTGTCGTGCAGCCCGTTGGCGAAATAGAGGACAGCGGAACCGTCATTGGGGGGGGCGGCGAAGCCGCTCCAGTTGTTCGCGTCGCTAATGGACCGAGTGGTGCCCTGACCGATCCAGATGAACTGGGCGCGGGCGCCGGTTGCCACCGCCAGCGTGAGCAACGACCAGGCAATTAGTCGCAGTAAATGCCGCATAAGGAAGCGTCATAAAAAACGCCGACCCGGGCAAGGGCAAATGCCTCGGCCAATCCGCGCGGAGACCGTGATCAGGCCCGACGGCGGCGAACGACCCAGCCCAAAACACCGAGTCCCGTCGCCAGGAGCGCGTACGTGGAGGGCTCGGGCACCGGGGTGAACGTCAGCTGCAGCATCGAGCCGCTCTGGCTGAGCGCGAACGTACCGGGTCCGACATCGGTGGTGAAGGAGGAGGAATCAATCGTGAATGCCGCCGGATTGAACGAGCCGCCGCCAAAGACGAGCGAACTGGCGCTGAACAGCGTCCAGGTGTAGGGCTGGTTCAGGAAGCCCACGGCGGTGCCGGGATTGCCCGAGGCCCCGAGCGAGATCAGCTTGAGGGTGAAAGGCGTGCCGGGCGCGACGGAGGCGTCGACGGTCAGCTGGGTGCTGACCGTGACAATATCAAAACCGTCACCGCCGCCTTGGTCAGGATTGCGGAGATTCCACTCCAGCACGCCGCCGGCCATCAGGGTCATGTTGCTGAAATGGAGCGCGCCGACATCGGACGGCCCGGCCACGCCCGGCGAGAGGATGCCGGTGGAGGAGACGGTGACCGAGCCGAAGGAGCCGCCCACGCCCGACAAACGGCCGCTGTTATCAACCACGACGGGGTTGCTATAGGTGGAGTTGAAATGATCGAACGCCAGCATGCCGCCATGCACCCAGATCGTGGGGGCGTTGGAACTGAACCAGACATCCGTGAACACCAGTTTGCCGGAGTTGACCTGAACCATGACCTGCGGCGAGCCGGGCAGCGTCGCCTCGACGGTGCCATTGAGCGGATAAAAGCCGACTTCCGCCAAGTTCAGCGTGCCGGAGCCGGTCTTCACGATGCGGAAGTTGTCGGGGACCGCCTCGGAGTAGAAGTCGCCCTGGAAATTGCTGTCGAACGACTGGTTGACCGTCAGGACCGTGTTGGGCTGGGTCACGTAGAGCGAGGGGTAGTCCTCGTCGGACGTGGTCTCGAGCCCGTATACCACCGGCGCGGTGGAGTCGAAGTACACATCGCCGCTGGAATTGCCGAACGCGAGCCGGCCGGTGCCGAGGGAGTGGTTGGTCTCCACGTACAGCGAGGCGTAGCCCTCGACGTAGACCCCGCCGCTGAAGTCGTTGGCGTCATTCGACAGGATGGTGGAGGAATTGTAGTACGGGTCATTCAGGTACAGACCGCCGGTGCCGCTGATCTTGCCGGTGAAAATCACTGATTCGCTGGTCGAGCCGATGCCCAGCGTCGTGTTAAGCTGGACCTGGTTCGCGATGATGATGTCGCTGCTCGTCGAGAGCAGCGGGAAAAGCTTGTTGCCGGTCTCGGTCCAGGCGGTCGGCAGCGTCATGCCCTGCACCACCAGCGTGCCGGTGCCGAGTGCCGAGGTGGGATCATAACCTTCCTCGCCGTTCTGCTGGCCGACGAACAACTCGCCGGCGTAGAGCGTGACGTTGCCGGTGAGGGTGCTGTTGTCGCCGCGCAGATAGACGGTGGAGTAGATCTCCTTGAAGTAGTCGCCGAACGTCGCGGGGGAATTGGGGTCGCCGATGATGACGCCCTGCGATCCGGAGAGGCTAGAGTCGACCTGAAGCAGGCCGCCCTTGTAGCCAGCAAAACGATAGGGATCCGTGCCGCCGTTGGTCGTCGTGATCGTGCCGTTGAGGATTAGACCGGGCTGAATGCCGTAATCGGTGTAGCCGGTTGTGGCGGTGCCGAGGTACAGGCTGCCGGTGAAGCCGGAGAGATTGATGGGCCGGCTCAGGTAGCGTCCGCCGGAAGGTGTGCCGTCGAACCCGATCATGCCGGTCGAACTGGTCGTGATCGTATTGAGGAACGCGGCGATATCGGAGTCGTCCGGCGTGTCGTCGCCGGAATTGGCGCTCTCGGTGCCGACGTAGCCGCCGGCGTTGATCGTGACGGTGTGGGTGCCGGTGGGCTGGGACGTGTCGCCGAAGACGACGCCGGAATTGGTCACCGTCGTGGTGCCGGAGTAGGTGTTGGCGCCGCCAAGGCGGACTGTGAGGGGGTAGCCGGTGGGGGAGTCGACCACGACATTGCGAGCGCCGGTGAGCGCGGAAGTGATCTCGAGCCAGCCGCCGCCGCCGCCGAAACGGTAGTCGGTACCTTGCGGGGTGATGGTTCCGGCGAGCGAAGCCTTCGTCGCCGAGCCGAGCCGGGCGGTGGAGCCAAAGCCGGTCAGATCGATCGTATCGGTCCACGTGGTTGGGTAGGACGAACCCGGGTCGGTATCGAGGCCGATGGTGCCCAGGGTCGCGGCCTTGTTGAAGCGGTCGATGAAGGTCGTCTGGAGAGTGTACATCTCCGTGTTGTCGTCGCCGAATCCGAGGTAGCCGTTGGCGCTAACCGTGAACGCGTTGCTCACCGGATTGGTGGGGAGCGTGCCCTGGGTGGTGAAGATCAGGACGCCATTGTTGACCACCGTGCTGCCCGTGTATTCCGACGGGGCGTCAATCACCGTCCAGCCTGGGCCCGAAAAGGTCAGGCTCGTCCCTTCGCTCGCCTCGACAATCGGCGTCTCGATCCACGTGGGCCGGCCGTGGGTTTCGATCGTGGTGTCGTCATTCAGCGTCAGGCTGGTACTGCCGTTGGAAGAGAGGTAGAGGTCGACCTTGTTGACGAACCTGAGCAGGCCGTTGCTGACGATGTCGTTCTCGATTTCGACGTAGTCGGCGCCCGTATCGTACGAGTCATGCAGCGTCATCAGCGTGCCGCCATTGAACGTCACTGTACCCGTGCCGAAGACCGTCGACGTCTCGTCGTAGAGTGCGTGGATGGCGACCGTGCCGGCATTGAGGTTAATTCCGCCGGTCCAAATGCTGTAGGGGTTCTGCAGGTCCAGCGTGCCGGCACCGGTCTTGGTGATCGTGAACGGCCCGGTGTTTTCCTTGATCTCGTCTGCGATCGCGAACGTGCCGCCCTGGATGTTCCAGGTCTGGTTCGCCTCGAGCATGACCCGCCCGTGGAGCGTGGAAGTCACCGCGCCGCTGGGGGCGTAGACAATGCCGCCGTCGCCGAGATGGGTGGTGTCGTAATCGCCGACCAGGTCATACGACCGCGTGTTGCCGGAAACGGTGATCTTGTTCGCGTAGAGATCGTAGTAATGCACCACGGTGTTCCGCGCGTCGCCGAACACCAACTGGGTGTTGACGACGTCGTTCAGCGGAAGCGTGCCGTTCTGCCAGTTGTAGGAGTAGGACGTATCCGGGTACTGGCCGAATCCGATCCAAGTATAGATGACGGTTTGGGCCCTGCCCACCAACGCCATGACGCATCCTACGACCACCAGCGCGAACAGCGTGCGCGTTTTCACGTTTGCCACCATGCCCGCTCAAGAAATGAGCCTCAAGCAAAACATTTGCTTGAAGACCCCGGCGTACTACCTACGTGCGGTTACGCTTCTTACGCCAGAAGAGGCCGCCGGCGCCCAGGCCGAGCAGCATCAGCAGGTAGGTGGACGGCTCCGGGACGGGGCTGAAATTCAAGTAAACGTCGTTGCCGACGGTGGTCACGTAGAACCCGCCGGCGCCGATGCTGTTGGTGAAATTGGTCGTCTGGATCTGGATGGCGGAGGCGTCGAAGCCGGTGATCCCGTCGGTATGGGCGATCAGCCAGGCGTAGCCGATGCTGGAATTGAAATCCCCGACATTGCCGGGGTCGCCGCTGCCATTGAGGGAGATGAGGCGAAGGGTGAACGGCGAGCCGAGGGTGGCGCTGAAGGTGAGCCCGCCGGTGACGTCGATTGAGTCGTAGCCGGTGCCGCGCGCGCCGCTGGCGGTCTGGATCTCGACATCGTAGTTGCCAAGGACGCCCCAGGTGGTGCCGCTGGAGAACGTGAGGAGGCCGACCGAGTTGCCGGGGGCGAGATCGATGCCACCAGTGACGGTGATCGGGCTGCCCCAGGTGCCGTTGCCGCCGAGGGTGGCGGAGCCTGAGAACGTGACCGGATTGCTGATGACGACCCCGCTGGCGATGCTGAGGCGACCGCCGCTGAATGAGATGTTACCCGTGCCCAGCGCGTTGTTGCTGGCCGCGACCAGCGTGCCGCCGTACAGCACGGTGCCACCCGTGTACGTGTTGGTGCCGCCGAGCACGTTGTACCCGCCGTAGTTGGAGACGGTGACGCTGCCCGTGATCTGCACGTTGGTGCCGGAGGAGGTGCCGTCTTTCGTGAGATAATAGGGAGAGAACTTGGTGGCGCCGGTGTCGAATTGGATCAGGGCGGACCCGCCGCCGCTCGTGATGGTGGCCGCGTTGATCACCCCGGCGTCCGGGCTGTATTCACTCTCGCCGATCATCAGCGTGCCGTAGCTGCCGGGGCCGACGCCCAAGGTGATGGTGCCGGAGCCGCTGCCGACATTGACGATGGACTGGCCGATCAACTCGAGAATGCCGGTGCCGCCGTTGTGACCGACGTTGATGTTGGTGGTGACATCCCAGCGGCTGCCCGTGCCGGTCAACACCAGGTTGCCATAGGCGTTGTCGAGGCCGATCTCGCCCGAGTTGCTGGTGACGACGCCGCCGTTCTGCACGACGAGGTGGCCGTTGCCGCCGCCCGAACCGACGTAGAGGTAACCGCTGTTGTTCCACGCGCTGCCGGCGCCATCGATGGTGGCGTTGCCGGCGGCGATATAGCCGATGGACCCGCGGCCGGCCGAAACCACGCCGCCCGCCTCGATGGAGAGGTAGCCGTGGCCGCTGCCAAAGGCGCCTATAATGATCTCGTCGGTGGTGGTGAGGAGGCTGCCTGCGTCTGACACGGTCAGGTAGCCGTAGCCGTTCTGGCCTACGAACGTGCCGTAGGCGGAGGCGTGACCACCACTGGAAACGGTGAAGTCGCCATCGCCATCGGCACCGATCGTCAGCGCGCTGCCGGCGGTCAGGGTGCTGCCGGTTCCGTCGACGGTCACGGCGCCCCAGCTGTAGAAATTCTGCCCGATCGTGGCATTGTCGACCTGGACGGTGCCACCCTTGTTGATGTCGAGCACGCCCTCATCGCCTTCATCGACGCCGACCACCAGGTCGGAACCGGCGTGGTCGATCATGCCGCCGGAGGTGACCGCGAGCGTGCCGTTCGCGACGGTGGTGCCGCCGGTGTAGGTGTTGTGGCCGGCGAGGGTGAGGGTGTCGTAGCCGTTGAGCATCAGCATGCCGGAACCGGAAATCACGCCGTCGAACTGCCCGTCGTCGATCTGCCGGATGGTCAGCGTGCCGTCACCGATGTCGACGTGGGTCGCCCAGTCGCCGCTCAGGCCGCCGATGACCGGAAGCGCGGAGGTGAATAGGGCCTCGGCGTCGGCGCCGTCGAAGTTGCGCAGGCGCAGCATGCCGTTGCCCGCCGAGTGGTCTCCGGTGAAGACCACAATGCCACTCTTGACCTCGAGGTTGGCGTAGAGGCTGCTGTTGTCGCCGCTGAACGTGACTTGGTTCGTGCCGAACTTGCTCAGCGTGGTCGAGTACTCGTAGTCGCTGGTTAAATTGCCTGCCAGCGTGAAGTCCAGGGAGCCGCCGACGCTGAACTCGTTCGTGTAGCCCATGTCGACGTTGTTCCCGATCGTCAGGTCCGCGGTGTTGGTGCTGAGCCACGGCGCCGTGTCCGTGGAGGAGTCCACGGTAAGCTGGCCCGTGCCGAGCGCGGAAGAGTGACCGAGGATCAGCCCGCCGGACTGCAGCGTGGTGCCACCGTCGTAGGTGTTGTTGCCGTTCAGCGTGACGCTTGGATTGAAGGTGGCGCCGACGGGCGGCCGCCCGTAGATGTCGCCGCTTGGCAGGCCGATCCGGACCGTTCGCTCAATTCCGGCGAGAATGGAATCGACGATCAGCTGGCCGTCGCGGAATCCGGTGAAGCGGTACTCATTGCTGACCGGCGTGATCGTCCCGGAAAGCCTGACCGCGGTCGAGGTGCCGATGAAGGCGTCATACGAGAAGCCTCCCGCCGACAGGTCGATCGTTTCCGAGATGGTGCGCGGCGATGCGGGATTCGTGGAGTCGAAGCCGACGACGCCGTAGGTGTAGCTCGTGTTGTACAGGTTCAGGTACGCGCTCACCGAGAGGCCGGTCGCCTGGGTGTAGCCGGTGTACCCGCCGTAGGCTGATTCCAGCACCCCGGTGGTAACCGCGCCGGGCGAGGCGAGGATGACAGCGCCGCCGTCGTGCGCGTAGGTGTAGCCCGTGTAGGTGTTGGTGCCCGCGAGGAAGAGCTGGAGGCCGTCGGACACCTCGACGCTGTTCGCGCCGGTCAGGTTGGAGTTGACCGTGAGCACGCCGCGCCCGCCGAAGAGGTAGGCATTGGTGCCGGGCGTGATCGTGCCGTTGAACACGGCGGCCGTCGCGGTACCCAGCCGCACCACGCTGTCGAAGCCGGTGAGATCGATGTCCTCATCGACGACCGCCGGCGTCCCGTTGGGGGTGTCAAAGCCGATGATGCCGTAGGTATTGAAGGTGTCGAACATCCCGAGGAAGGTCGACACCGACGTCGTCTGCTCGGTGCCGATGTAGCTGGTGTTCGTGCCGTCGTCGGGCTCGGTCAGGTCGCCGGCGCCGGTGGGCGTGTGCGCGAAAATCACCTGGGTGTTGTTCACCACCCGCGTGCCGCCGGAGTAGGAGACAGTGCCCGCGATGCGGACCGCGCCGCCGCCCTGAAATTGGAAGGTAGTCTCGGAGCTGGTTTCCGTCACGTCGCCAAACGTGAGCAGGCCGTACCCGTACGCGTTCACGTAGGCGGTGTTGTTGACCAGGCCGCTCGCGGCCGTGGTCGTGCCCGTGAAGGTCAGCGAGCCCTTGCCGTAGTAGTCGCCGAAGAAGCTCTGCCCGGACAGCAGGACGTCGTTGGTCAGGATGCTGGTGTGGTTGTCGTCGTAGTAGTCGGCGGCGGCCAGCGTGCCGCCGTTCATCTTCAGCAGGCCCGTGCCGAGGGTGGAGTTGCCGTGCACGACGAGGCGGCCTTCCTGGAGGTCGATGATCCCGGTGAAGAGATTGCCATCCGTGTGGTCGATGAAGAGCGAGCCCTGGCCGTACTTGGTGATGCCGCCGGTGCCGGAGATCTGGCCGAAGATCGCGACATCGATGCCGGCCACCTCGACGGTGCCGAGGGTGAAATTGTGCTGGCCCGCGGACAGGATCAGTGGGGAGGAAAAGAACAGGTAGCCGCTGCCACCGGACGCGGTGGTGACGTTGCCGTTGAGGGTGAGCGGACCGACGCCCGTCAGGTCGAACAAACCCCCGTCGACCTCGATGTGCCGGACCGCGAACGGGGCCGTGAAATTGAGCGAGTGGTTGCCACTGTCGTCCAACAGGAAGTCGTCCATGCCGCTCACGCCGCCCGGAGCCACGCCGCCATCCCAGTTGAGGCCGTTGCTGACGATCCCGTCATTGCCCGCGCCGGTCCACACGAACTGCGCGCGCGCCACGACCGCGCCGAACGCGAGCATGGCAAAGCCAAACAGGAGGGGTAGCCGCCGCAGGTTCAAGGCGGGGAATCTGGGAAAAAGGCCTCCTCCGGGCAAGGGTCAAATCGCAAGAAATGACCAGGGCCGCCCCGGGGCGGGGCGGCAGGTGGCAAGGGGCAGGGATCCAAGTGCCAGGAATCGTCCGCGGCTTCGCCGCAGGTGGACTGAATCCTTGGTACCTGGGCACCTGTGACCTGTTACTTGGTTACCTGCGCAAGTGGCAGGGAACAGGGATCCAAGTACCAGGATTTGTCCGCGGCTTCACCGCCGCTGGCTGAATCCTGATACTTGGGCACCTGTCACCTGTTACTTCATGCGCCCCACCTGCTACCTGTTACTTGCTGTACCTGTACCCTTGAACTACCTCCGACCCGAAAGCACCCGGCGCCGTGCGGACACGGTTATGCCGAGCACTCCGAGTCCGAGGACCAGCAGGATCCAGGTGGCTGGCTCGGGCACGGGGCTGAAGTTCAGGTAGACGTTGGTGCCGGTGGTGCTGACCGAGAAGGCGCCGGCGCCCAGGTTGTTGGTGAAGTTGGCGGTCGTGATCTGGAGGTTCGCGACGTTGAAGCCCGTGAGCCCGTCCGTTTGCGCGATCAGCCAGCTGTAGCTGCTGGCCGAATTGAAGTCCGACACGGCGCCGGGGCTGCCGCCGACGTCGAGTGAGATGAGGTTGAACGTGAACGGCGAACCGAGCGTGGCGGTGAACGTGAGCCCGCCGGTGACCGTGATGCTGTCGTAGCCAACCCCGCGCGAACCCAAGGCGCTCTGGATCTCGATGTCGTAGGTGCCGCCCGGACCCCACGTGGTGCCGCTGGAGAAATTCAGAAGCCCGACCGAGTTTCCGGGGGCCAGTTCGACGCCGGTGCCCACGGTGACGGCACTGCCAATCGTGCCGTTGCCACCCAGCACGCCGCCGGACGTGAGGCTGAGCGGGTTGGACAGCGTGACACCGGACGCGACGCTTAGGCGGCCGCCCTGAAACTGGATCGTGCCGGTGCCGAGCGCACCATTGGAGGCGGCGACGAGCGTGCCGCCGTTCAGGTACGTGCCGCCCGTGTAGGTGTTGGTGCCGGAGAGCACGTTGTAGCCGTCGAAATTGAGCACGGCCAGAGGACCGGTGAGAGTGACCGGGCTGCCGCCGGCGGTGCCGTCCTTGGTCAGGAAGTAGGGCAGGGTGCTCGTCGCCGCGGTGGCGAGCTGGAGTTGGCCGCTGCTGCCGCCGCCGGTGATCGTGCCGGCATTGATGACCCCGGCCCGGACGCCGTTCTGGCTCTGCCCGAGGATGAGGGCGCCAGTCCCGTAGTTGCTCCCGATCGTGATGGTCCCGGTGCCGTTTGCCACATTGAGGAACGCATCATCCATGATCATCAGGTTGCCGACGCCGGTGTTGACGCCGACCTGGAGCCCGCTGGTGAGATCCCAGGCGCTGTTGGCTCCGGTGATGACGACGTAGCCGTAACCTGAGTCGAGCCCGACTACGCCGGTGACGCTGCTGACGATGCCGCCGTTCGTGACGACCAGCGTGCCCTCGCCGCCGCTGGAGCCGACGTTGAGATATCCGCTGGAGTGCCAGTGGCTGCCGCTGCCCTCCACCAGCACGTCGCCGCGGCCGATGTAGCCGATGGAGGCCCGGCCGCTGGTGACCGCGCCGCCGTCCTGGATGCTCATTGTGCCATCGTGGGCGGACCCTGGCGCGCCGACGATGATCTCGTCGGTGGCGGTCCAGGCGCTGTCCGGGCCGCTCACCGAGACAGAACCGTCGCCGTTGAGGCCCACATAGCCGGCGTAGCTCGCCACGGCGCCGCCGGACCTGATCTCGAGGTAGCCGTCGCCGCCGTACCCGATGTTGAGGTTGTTCGAGTTGTTCCAAGTCGAGCCGGCACCGGAGACCCGCACCGACCCGCGGCTTCCGATGCCGTAGGCGATCCACGCGTTCCGATCGCTCACGACTCCGCCGTCGATGATCTCGAGTCGGGCCTCGTCGCCGGGGTTGAACGCCAGCGAGACGTCGCCGCTTGCGTGGGTGATCGAGCCGCCCTTCACGCTGACCGTGCCGCCGTCGATCTCGGTGGCATCGCTATAGGAGCTCGCGCCCGTCAGCGTCAGGGTGCCGTCGCCGAGCTTGACGAGTGACCCGATGCCGTTGATCGCACCGGCGAACTCGGTCGCGATGTTCTGGTCCACGACCAGGTTGCCGTACTGCAGCGTGACCGACGTTTGATTTTCGCCGGTCAGACCGTGCACATAGGCCGACGCAAAATTGACCTGCAGTCGGCCGTCGTTGACGCCGTCGAAGTTGAAGAGACTCACGGGACCCGTGCCCGCGGCGTAGGTGGCCGCAAGACACAGGGTGCCGCTGTGGACCGAGATCGCGGCAGCCAGGGGGCTGTTATCGCCGGCTAACGTGACGGTACTGGTACCGATCTTGTCGAGGCGCCCGTTGGCCGAGCTGTTCAGCACCCCGAAGAGCGTGAAGTCGTTCCCGCCACCGAGCGCGAGGGAGGCGTAGTTTTCGAAGACGATCTGGTTGCTGATGGAGAGACCCTGGATCGTGCTCTCCAGTCCGACGTCGATGCCGTCGTTGGTCAGGTGCAGCACGCCGGTGCCAAGGGCCGAGGCGTTTCCCACGAGCAGGCGGCCCGACTGGAGGTAGGTGCCACCGGTGTAGCTGTTGCTGCCGGTCAGGGTGACGCTCGGCGAATACGTCACGCCACCGGGCGCATACCCAAACACTTCCGCCTGCACCTGTCCGACATAAACCGCACTGCTGCCGCTGAGCGCGGTGCCGACGGTCAGCTGGCCGTTGCGAAAGCCGGTGAAGCGATAGTCGGTCCCGGCTGGAGTGATCAGGCCGGTCAGGGTAGCCTGGGTAGCAGTGCCGAGGTAGACGGAGCTCGAGAATCCGCTGAGATTGATGGCCGCGTTGACGACGCGCCCGGAAGGATTCTCGGTGTCGAAGCCGATCACCCCAAACGTGCTGCCGGTGTTGAAGTGGGCGAGAAAGCCCGAGACGCTCAGGTCAGTGGTGGTCTCGGTGTAGCCGATGTAGCTGCCGGCCTCGACGTTGAAGGCCGTGCCGTTCGGGAGCGCGTCCCCGGTGAAGACGATGGCGGCGCCCGCGCCGGCCCGCGTGGGCCCGGCGTAGGAATTCGAGCCCTTGAGGAAGAGCAGGAGCCCGGATGTGGCCTCCAGACCGGTCTCGTAGGTGAGGGACGACTCGACCGTGAGGGTGCCGCGACCGCCGAAGTGGTAGCCGTAGCTGCCCGGGATGATCGTGCCCTTGAAGATCGCCGCGGTCGACGTGCCCACGCGGAGCGAGCCGTCGAAAACGCTGAGGTCGATCAGCTCGCTCACGACGGCGGGCGACTCCAAGTCCGCCGTGTCGAAGCCGACGATGCCGATCGAATTGGTCCGATGAACGCGCGACAGGAATGCTGACTGGATGTTGGTGGTCTCCTCGGTCCCGATGTAGGAGTCGTCGTGGGCGATCAGGTAGCCGGTGCTGGGCGGCCCGTGGGCGAAGATGACCGCGGCGTTGCCCTCGGCGTGGGTGTCGCCGGAGTAGTCCGCATTTCCGGCGATCCGGACCATGCCCTCGCCACCAAAGTCCAGGGAGGTGCCCTCGTCATGCTCGACCAGGTCGGCCAGCGTGAGCAGGCCGCGGCCGAGGGTGAAAATCTCCGTGGTGCTCACGCCGGCCTGGAGGTTGATCGGGCCGGTGAGCGTGAGTGAACCCCGGCCGCCGATCTCGCCGAATTTCGCGAGCGAGCTGACGTAGAAGTCGTTGGCCAGAACGGTCGTCAGGCTGTCGGAGTGCGTGTCGAGCGCGACCAGTTTGCCGTTGTACATGTAAACCGCGCCGGTGCCCAGGGCTCCGTCGCCGTGGACGCGGAGCACGCCCCGGTCGAGTTCCACGCCGCCGCTGAAGGTGTTGCCCGCGTGATCGATGGTCAGCGTCCCCAGACCCCATTTGGAGAATCCGCCGATGCCGCCCAGTTCACCCAGGAGGGTAATTTCCGATCCGAAGCCATCGCTGGAGCCGACGGTGATGGTGTGCAGGCCGGAGGCCAGGCTGACCGGCGCCTCGATGGTGATGCTGGCGCCACCTTCGTACGTCGAACTGACGCTGCCCGTGAGCGTCAGGGTGCCGCGGCCGGAGATCAGGTAGGAACCGGAGGCGGCGCCGAAGGTGATGTTGCGCACGCCGAGCGACACCGGGAGCAGCGGGTTGAACGTTCCGCTGTACGGGAACGAGATGTCCTCTGATCCAAGGCCCTGCGGGGCGGTACCTCCTTGCCAGTTGTACGGATCTCGAACGTCCCCGTTCGTCCCGTCGCCGGTCCAGATGAACTGGGCCCGCAATTCCGACACACCCGCTGCCATGAAAGCAGCGAGCGAGACCAGAACCCGCGCGTTCACGCTCCGACGCTAGCGGTCGGCGGGCCCGGGTTCAAGGGCGATTCGGACGCAAGAAAAAGCCCGTTCCGGCGAGGGAACGGGCTGCGGGAGGCGGCGCGGGGCCGCGCTCGGAATGGGTTATTTCTTCTCGGCCGTCTGGGCGGCCTTCTCGTCCTTCTTGGCGTCGGTGCCGGCCGTCTTGGCCGCGTCTTCCTTCTTCGCGTCCTTCTTGCAGCACTCCTTGGTGCAGTTGGCATCGCACTTGGCGTCCTTGTCCTTGCAGGCTTCACCGCCGGCAAAGGCAAACGACACGGCGCAGAGGGAGATCAGGGTGATGAGGATTTTCTTCATGGGATTATGAGGGTTTGAGGGTTCAGGGGTGGACAAACGAGTACGTCTAGAACGCGTCAAAGCAAGTTTGTTCCCGGCCACGAGCTCCAACCCGGGTGGCCCACGGAACACACGGAATACGCGGAAACCAAACCAGCGAATTGGTTCTCCGATGCCCGGCTTCCGTGTCTTCCGTGTGTTCCGTGGGCCACCCCGATCGAGCTCAGGTCGCCCGGGTCTTGGAGTAGTACCACTGGAGCATGTCGACTGAGCTGCCCTCGTCCGTGTTCTCGCGCGCCACGAGGCCCGAGCCTTCCGCGGGGGGATGGATCGCCCGCACCGTCCAGCCGGTGCCATTCGCGTTGCGGCCGAAGGTCCAGTAGTCGGTCCACGCCCGGACCCACGGATCGCGGCGCACCTCGGTGCCGGATCGCGTGATGACCATCTGCGCGTGGGCCGAGATGCGGGCGGTGAACTGGTCCTGGGTCCGGTCGTCGCGGTTGTCGACCAGGATGAGTTCGATCTTCCGCACGCAGAAGTTGCGCAGCTCGACCTTGAGTTTCAGGCGCTGATTTTCCACCAGCGCGCGGCGAAGGTCTTCCGCGAGGGCGGGATCGATGTCGGAGCCGGTGAGCGCCTCGGGCCGGCCGTCCTGCCAGGCCAGCTGGATCTGCGTGAACGCGCGGCGGGCCGCCCCCAGCATGAGGTCCCGGTTCCAGATCTTGTCGGTCTGGACCAGGAAATTGAGCAGCCGGTCGATCTTGTCGGCCTTCGCCGATACGTCCGCCGGCAGGGCGGGACCGGCCGGACCGGCCTCGCCCGCGTGCTCGCCGTAGACTTGGTCCCGGCCCGCGTCGGTGAACGGCTCGAAGAAATTCTCCCGGGTGAGCAGCGACGATTCCTTGGTCTGCTCGATCTCGCGGAGGAGCCAGGCGCCGTCCTGGAACTGGAAGGACCAGAATTCCTGGAAACGCGCCGTCTCGTCGTCGCCGCGTATCTTCGACCCGGACCGGTCGTCGACGTAGTAGTCGCGGGCGCTGGCCGTGAACAGCGCCGTGAACCAGCGGGCATTCGGGATGGCCGCGTACTCGACGTGGACCAGGTCGACCGCCTCGACCCTCAGGCTGTCGAGCATGTTGATCTCGTGGTTCTGGCGCATCGCCTCGATCTGGCGGCAGTGGTCCTCGTAAAGCTCCGCCATCATCTTCGTCTTCATCGGGCCGTAGTCCCGCGCGCGCCAGCAGCGCTGGAGCATCTGGAACGTGTCGTGGGCGACCGTCCGGAGCTTTTCCGGCTCCCATTTGGCGTCGGTCCGGGCGATGAACTGCAGCAGCTTCATCGTCTTGGTCGCCTTCGCGTCGATCTGGCCGCGCGAGTAGCAGTAGTCGAGTTCCTCGTCCTGGTTGCCGGAGCTGAACTTGGCCGCCATCACGATCAGGAACACGAATAACCCGACGCCGGTGAAGATCGCCTCTCCCAGGTCGGAACTATCGCTGCTTCCGCCGCGTGATCCGCCGCTGCGATAACCCCCGCCGTGAAAGCCGCCGCCCTTGTTGTGCACGATGGCGCCGTCGGCCACGAAGGTGTGCGGACCGCCGACCTTGAGGGTGTAGACGGGAACTTCCGCGGCGCCCCGTCCGACCTCGCGCACCGCGAGCAGGCCGCGCGCGGTCGCGAGCCGGTCGCCCGCCCCGAGTTCGCCGGCCTCGACAAATCCGTCGGCGGTCAGCAGCGGGTGCTCGTCCGTCGTGCGCAGCACGCCGCGGTCGGTCCGGAGCCAACGCTCCACCGCGTGATTGAGATAGACTCCGGCCACCGCCGTCGCCACCAGGCGGCCGCCGGGCTCGACGCCATAGACCGTGTCACCCAGCCGCAGCGACTCGATCGGCCGGTTGCCGTCGGGGGTCGCGATCCGCGTGCCGGGAACAAAGCAGCCGCCGCCCTTGTTGTGCACCGCGACGCCGTTCGCGAGGAACGTGTGCGGCGAGTCGGTCTGGAGATTGTAGACCGTCGCCGGCGCGCTGACGCGCTCGATCGCCAGCACCGTCTGCGCGACCAGCGCGTTGTCACTGCAGACCATGACGGGTTCGCCGAGCTGGAGCGCCTCGGCGGTCTTGAAGGTGCCGTGGCCCACGTAGAAGGGGTGTTCCTCCGTGACCCGGACCTCGACGTGCTCGGTGCGCAGGATGAGGTAGCTGTCGACCTGGTGCGTCAGCACGCCGTGGACGCGGGCATGGACCAGCGCGCCATCGGCCTCGAAGGCGAGCACCTCGTCGCCGGCCTGAACCTGGCTGATGGGTCGGCGCGTGCCGTCGGCCATCGTGATGGGCGTGTCGGGCAGGAAGCACCCCTTGTTGTGCACGGCGATGCCGTTGGCCGTGAACACGCCGCCCGGGCTGACGAGGAGGTTGTAGGCGGGGGCGGCGGCGGACCGCGTCACCAGCGAGGCGAGCGGATGCGGGGCCGGCGCAGCGTTGGGCTCGCCGCCGACGACGACGGATTGACCCGGCTGGAGATGATCCGCCCGGACGAAGACGCCGCGACTCACCTCGACGGGATGCTCCGGCGTCACGCGGACGGAGCGACCGTCGACAGAGAGCTCAAGGTAGCGCTCGGGCTCGACGCGGGTTAGGGCCTGCACGGTGGCGGCCACCGGGCGGCCGTCGCGACTGCCCCAGACCGCATCGCCGACGCGCAACTGCTCGATCGGCACGGCACCATGGGGCGTGGCGATGAGGGTGCCCTGCTCGAGGCACCCACCGCCGCCGCGGGCGTGCAGTCGCGACGCGGCGACGGCCAGCGTCACGAGCAGCGCGCAGACCAGCCGGGTGGTCGCGTTCAATGGAGCGCGGCGATGATGCCGCCGAGGATGGCGGCGGCGACGACGATGCTGAGACCCACGACGCAGGCGCCGCAGATCAATCCGAAGTACTGAGCCACCGCGACATTGCCGCGGGCGATTTCCCGGCCCTCGTCGAGATTCGGCGTCAGCCGGTCGATGAGGCGGGGCACGAACGCCGCCGCGATCAGGACCAGGGTGATGCCGACGAGCGCGCCGACCACCGCGAACACAATTGCCCAGCCCAGCCAGCCCAAGGTTTCGAGGTTCATGGCGCCACGATGCCAGCCGTCGCCGTGAAGGAAACCAAATTGCACCGAGCTGGGTGGCCCACGGAACACACGGAATACACTGAAGCCGAGCCTTCGGGCAACAGACCCTTGGGTTTGGTTTCCGCGTGTTCGGTGTGTTCCGTGGGCCACCGGGTTGGGGTTTTCTAGCCTGGCGCGGAGATCGCGAAGATCTCCACGGCGCCGGCGCGGCCCTTGACGGTGACGGGGCCCAGCGGACGGGCGGCGACGCGGCGGCCCTTGGCGGCGGCGAGCGTGGCGGCGCTCGTGATGATGTTCGTGCGGTACTCCGCGGTGCGCGTGAGCGACTGGAGGCGCGCCGCGACATTCACGCCGTCGCCGATCACCGAGTAGTTGAGTCGGCGGTGCGAGCCGATGTTGCCCGCGACCACCCGTGCCGTGTTCACGCCGATGCCGAGCGCGAGCGGCGGCCGGCCCTCGGCCGCGAGCTCGGCGTTGAGCGCGGCCAGTGCCGCCTCCATCGCCAGCGCCGCGGCCAGCGCGCGGTCGGCGGCATCGTCCTGTCCGACGGGCGCGCCGAACAGCGCCATGATCGCATCGCCGATGAACTTGTCGATGACCCCGCCCTGCGCCTCGATCGCCGCGCTCATGCGGTCGAGGTAGCGGTTGAGCAGGGCCAGCAGCTCGCGCGGCGGCAGCTTCTCGCTGAGGGTCGTGAAGCCGCGCAGGTCGGCGAAGAGGATCGTCACCTCGCGCTCCTCGCCACCGAGCGCCGCGCCGTCGCGCAGCAGCTGCGCGGCCACTGCGGGCGAGACATTCTTGTCGAGCAGGTCGCGCACGCGGTCCCGCTCGGCGAGCCCGGCGCTCATGGCATTGAATGACTCGGCGAGCTGGCCGAGTTCGTCGACCCGCTCGAGGGAGAGGCGGGTCTCGTAGTCGCCGGCCGCGATCACCGCTGTGTGCTCCGCGAGCCGCCGCACCGGCTCGCTGACGCCGCGCGCCACGCCAAGGCCGACGATGGCGCCGAGCGCCAGGAGGCCTAGCCCGATGCCGAGCAGGAGGCGCTGCAGGGCGCGCGAGGACGCGAGCTTCTCGTCGAGCGAGTAGGCGAGCACGACGGTGGTGTGCGAGCCGTCCGCGCCGGGCAGGTCGAAGCGCTGGGTCAGCAGCCGCTCGCCACCGAGCGTGAGGGTGGCGGTCAGGGGCTCGCGGCTGGGCGGCAGGCCGGCGAACTCCCGCGCGACGGCGGGCTGCACCGCGGCGGGGAGGGTGCTGATGACCAGATTGCGCTCGGGCCGCAGGAAGGTGACCTCGACCCGGCTGAGATCCTTGAGGTCGGCGGCGATCTCGGCGTCGATCGTCTCCGCCACGCCGATCCAGGCGACGGCCTGCTCGCCCACGCGGATGGGGACGACGACCAGGATGCTGAACTGGTTGCCGAGGTAGCCGTAGTCGAAGTCGAATTCCTTGTCCTGGTCGGTGGCGCGGCGAATCAGCGGCGCGTAGGGCGAGGCGTCGCCGGGATGGCCGGACGCCTCGACGTCGACCTGGGTGCGGCCGTCGAGGTCGACGAGGGCCATGTGGTTGGCGCGGCAGCGGTCGCGCGCGCTGACGAGGGCCGACCGGATGGTGCCCTCATGGTTGTTCCGGTAGGCCTGGATGAAGCTGTAGTCGTGCGCGAAGATCTGCGCGTTCTGGCTGAGGGGCCCGGCCTTGTCCTCGACCAGCCGCCGCAGGATGCGCGCGGCCTCGTCGAAATCGGCGCGCACCTCCTCGAGCGCGTGGGCCTCCGTGGCCTGCCGGGTGACCAACATAAACACGCCCAGGCTCGCGCCGAGCCCGAGCAGCAGCACGCAGAGCAGCTGGCTGCGGAAACGCCGGAAGCGGAGCGGCGCCAGCATGGTCACTTGTAGCCGCCGCCACCCGCGTCCGGCGCGCGCCGCACCCGGCGGTCCGGCTTGAGCGCGAGCGAGAACGCGACCGGCGCCAGGCCGGCGGTCACGGTGATCTCGCGGGACTCGCCCTTGGGCAGCCGCGGGTGCCACACGTTCGCCCGGTAGCGGCCGGCCGGGACGTCCGCGATGGCGCCGGCGCCGTCCGCGCCCGAGCACGCGAACCACGGCGTGGCGAGCACCACGATGTAGGCGGACATCCAGTCATGGATGTTGCAGCCGAGCGAGATCACGCCCGGCCGGTCGAACACGATGGCCTCCTTGGCCTCGCCCGCGTAGAGCGGCAGCTCGAACTTCTTAGGCGGCGAGAGGGAGTAGACGTGGTGCTGCACCGTGTCGCGGTTGGGAAAACTCACGGCGGCGCCCGCCACCAGCGCGGTGACGTACGGCGAGAACTCCTGTCCCCGCTGCTGGATCACCCGCGGCTCGGCCGGCGGATGCAGCGGCGGCACGGGGACGTCGAGCGGCGTGAGCGAGACCACGGCGTCCTCGACCGGGTGACCCTTGGTATCGGCGATCCGAAACTCCACCCCGGCGGCGAGGACCGCCACCGGCAGAACAGCACCGAGAAAGGCGAGACGGGCGGCGCGCATCGGGGGTCAGAACTGGCGCGTGACCGCGGCGGAGACAAGGTGGTTCGCGTAGCTCAGCCCACCCCGGCGGGTCGTGCGGCCCTCGTAGCCGAAGGTCAGCGTCGAGCGTTCGTCCAATTCGCGGGAGACGGCCAGCAAGCCGGCGAAAGTCTCGCCCGAGATTGAGTACGCCACCCGCGGGGCACCGAACGTCGTGACGGTCGTGCGCACCCGCGCCAGGCCGACGAGGTCGGGGCGGGGCGGCGTGGCGTAGGAAAGCACGTCGCCGTCGCGCCAGCGGAAGCCGAGACTCCAGCGCCACGACTCCGCCAGGTCGCGGCCATACTCCGCGGCGAACTCGGCGCCGCTGCGATCAAACACCGGCCCGCGCGCGTCGAGCCGGGACCAGTCCAGGGCGAGCGAGAGCTGGCCGCCGTCCTCGTACCGCTGCCGCCACGTGGCGCGCAGCGACGCGTCCCAGCCGTCGCGATCGGATTCCTGGGCCGCGACGCCGTCGACGGCCGCCTCGAGACTGAGCACGGGGGCGAGCGCGCCGAGGCCGAACTTGGCGCGCCACGCAGCGCGTGGGCCGAGGGCGACCCGGTCGAGCCCGTCGAAACGCGGCCACGCCTCGGCGGAGGCGGCGAAACCGAAGGTCGCGGCGTGATCGCGGTCAAGCTGGGTCCGCGCCACCGTCGCCTCGCCCTCGGCGTGAAGCTGCAGGGAGCCGATCACGTCGCCGGCGCGGTTGGCGTTCGTGACGTTGGAGTTCCAGACGGCGCCGGCGGTGGCGACGGAGCTCCAATCGGCGGCGAGGGCGAGGGTGCCGGCGAGGGAGGCGACGACGGCGAGCGCGACGCGGGCGGGGTTCACAGCAGCGGAAGCAAAGCCTGCCAGACCGTTTCGGCAACCACGGCGGCGCCGGCGGCGTTGGGATGCAGGCCGTCGGGCTGGTTGAGCTCGGGCTTGGTGGCAACGCCGGCGAGGAGAAACGGGATGAAGACCAGGTGGTTTTTCTCGGCGAGCGCGGGAAACACCGCGGCGTACTCGCGCGCGTAGGCGTCGCCCATGGTCGGGGGCATCTGCATGCCGGCGAGGACGATCCGGGTGGCGGGGTATTTGGCGCGGACGCGATCGATGATGCCCTGGAGATTGGTGGCGGTGACGGCGGGCTCGATGCCGCGCAGGCCGTCGTTGGCGCCGAGCGCGAGGACGAAGAGGTCAACCGGCTGGCGCAGCACCCAGTCGATGCGTCGCAGGCCGCCGGAGCTCGTCTCGCCGCTGAGCCCGGCGTTGACCACGCGCCACGGCCGGCCGGCGGCCTCGAGGCGGTGCTGGATCAGGGCGGGATAGGATTCGGCCGTGGGGTCGTCGAGCCCGTAACCGGCGGTCAGACTGTCGCCGAAGAACACGAGCGTCCGCGTCGGCTCGGCGCCGCGCACGGGGGCGGCGAGGAGGAGGATCAAAGCGAAAAACCACAGCTTCATGCAGCAAAATGACCGCTTGAACTAGCTTTCGTGCCGATTCGCGTGTTGTCTGGCCAGTATCTTCTTATGAGTGGATCGCCGATGCTGAAAGTGGAGCAGCTGACCAAGACCTATCCGTCGGCCGGAGGCGCGCTGACCGTGCTGCGCGACGTGACCTTCGAGATCGCGCCCGGGGCGACGGTGGCGGTGGTGGGCCCGAGCGGCAGCGGGAAAACCACGCTGCTTGGACTATGCGCCGGCCTCGACCGTCCGACGCGCGGCACCGTGGCGGTGGCGGGTGAGGCGATCGGGGCGCTGGACGAGGACCGGCGGGCGCTGGTGCGCAACGCACATGTCGGGTTTGTCTTCCAGAATTTCCAACTGATCCCGACCCTGACCGCGCTGGAAAACGTGCTGGTGCCGGTGGAGCTGGCGGGCGACTCGACCCGCGAGGCCGAGGCGCGGTCGCTGCTGGAACGGGTGGGGCTGGGCGAGCGCTGCGACCACTATCCGGTCCAGCTGTCCGGCGGTGAGCAGCAGCGCGTGGCGCTGGCGCGGGCGTTCATGAACCGCCCGAAGATCCTCTTCTGCGATGAGCCGACGGGCAACCTCGACGGCGAGACGGCGAAGGCGATGGTCGAGCTGATCTTCGGCCTGAACCGCGAGCGCGGCACGACGCTGGTGCTGGTGACGCACGACCTTGAACTCGCGCGCCGCTGCCAGCGCATCATCCGCCTGAAGAGCGGCGCCGTGCTGAGCGACGACGCCAGTTGATTGCCCACGGAATACACGGAACACGCGGAACATGAATTTCATCCTTCGGATGGCGTGGCGGGATTCGCGGGCGTCGCGGCGGCGGCTGGCGCTGGTGTCGCTGTCGGTGGTGCTGGGCATTGCGGCGCTGGTGGGCATTGGGTCGTTCGCGGACAACCTGAAGCGCACGGTGGAGCTTCAGACAAAGGCGCTGCTGGGGTCGGACCTGACGATTGCCGCGCGGCAGAAATTCCCCGACGAGGCGGAGGCCGCCTTCCGGGCGCTCGGCGCGGAGCGGGCGGAGGAGATCTCGCTGGGCTCGATGGTGTCGTTTCCCACGCGTGGCGACCAGCGCCGCCTGGTGCAGGTGCGCGCGCTGGAGGGAAATTTCCCGTTCTACGGCGAGGCCGTGACGACGCCGCCGGGCGCGATGGCGCTGGTGCAGGCCGGGCAGGGCGCGCTGCTGGAGGAAACCCTGCTCGTGCAGTTCGGCGTGCAGGCGGGCGACGAGGTGCGCATCGGGCGGGAGACATTCAAGGTCGTCGGGGCGCTGCGCAAGATGCCGGGCGAGTCGGCGGCGGTCGCGATGTTCTCGCCGCGGGTTTATGTGTCGCGGGCCGCGCTCGAGGCGACCGGGCTCCTTGCCAGCAAGACGTTCATCACGCACCGCGAGCACTTCCGCCTGCCGGCCAAGACGGATCCCGAGCAGGTGGTCAAGGACCTGAAGGCGAAATTCGCCAAGCAGCGGTGGCAGTACGCGACCGTGGAGGAGCGGAAGCGGGATCTCGGCCAGACGCTGAAGGACACGTACTCGTTCATCAGCCTGGTCGGCTTTGTCGCGTTGTTCCTGGGCGCCGTGGGCGTGGCCAGCGCGATGCACGTGTACGTCCGCCAGAAGCTGAACACCGTGGCGGTGCTGCGCTGCCTGGGTGCGAGCACGCGGACCAGTTTTGCGGTCTACTTGATCCAGGGCCTCGGCGTCGGCCTGCTGGGCGCGGTACTGGGGGCGGCGCTGGGCGTGCTGGTGCAGCTGGTCCTGCCGGTGGTCGTGAAGGACTTCCTGCCCTTTAGCGTGGATTTCTACGTGTCGTGGCCGGCGGTGGGGAAGGGCGCGCTGGCGGGGCTCGTGATCTGCGTGCTGTTCACGCTGCTGCCGCTGCTGGCGGTTCGCCGGGTATCGCCGCTGCTGGCGATCCGTTCGGCCCAGGGTGAGGCCGCCGGGCGCGATCCGCTGCAGGCGGCGCTGATTGCCACCATTGCCGTCGCGATTCTCGCCTTCGCCGTGTGGCAGACCGGGCACTGGCTGACGGGTCTCGGGTTTGCGCTGATGATGGCGCTCGGCTTTGGCACGCTCGCCGGCATGGCGCAGCTGGTCTCGTGGCTGGCGCGCCGGTTCGTCCCGCGCCGGCCGCTGCCGTACGTGGCCCGGCAGGGCCTCGCCAACCTCCACCGGCCGAACAACCGCACCGTCCTGCTCCTCCTGTCTCTCGGCCTCGGCACCTTCCTCATGCTGACGCTGGTCCTCACGCGGCAGACGCTGGTGAACAAGATCCTCGGGATTGGCGAGGGTGCGCGGCCGAACCTGATGTTCTTCGACATCCAGGACGATCAGGCCGCGCGGCTGGGCGCGATCGTGAAGGAGCAGGGCGCGCTGCTGGTGGCGGAGGCGCCGGTGGTGACCATGCGGCTCGCGAACGTCCGCGGCCGCACTGCCGACGAGATCCTCAAGGACGAGAAGTCCGGTATCCCGGCGTGGACGCTCCGCCGCGAGTACCGCTCGACCTTCCGGGGGGAGCTCGCGAACACCGAGAAGGTGACCGAGGGTAAGTTCGTCGGCCGGGTCGAGCCCGGCGCGGCCCGCGTTCCCGTCTCCGTCGAGGCCGGCCTCGCCAAGGAGCTCCAGCTCAAGCTCGGCGACGACCTCGGCTTCGACGTGCAGGGCGTGCCGGTGAAGGCCTACGTCGCGAGTCTGCGCGAGGTCGAGTGGCAGCGCATGCAGCCGAATTTCTTCATCGTTTTTCCCGAGGGCGTGCTGGAACCGGCTCCGAAGACCCACATCGCGGCGGTGCGGGCGGCCGGCCCCGCGGAGTCCGCCCAGGTCCAGCGCGCGGTCGCGAAGGAATTCCCCACGGTCTCCGCCATCGACCTCGCGCTCATCCTGCAGACCTTCATGGGCATCATGGAAAAAGTCTCCGCGGTCATCACGTTCATGGCCGCCTTCACGGTGGTGACCGGCGTGATCGTGCTGGCGGGCGCGGTGCTGACGGGACGCTTCCAACGGCTGCGGGAGACGGTCCTGCTGCGCACGCTTGGGGCCACGCGGCGGCAACTGCGCCAGATCCAGCTCATCGAGTATGCGGTGCTCGGCGTGCTGGCGGCGGTCGCGGGCGGCGGGCTCGCCGTGCTCGCGAACGCGCTGCTGTCGCGGTTCGTGTTCAAGACCGCCTTCGTGCTTTCGCCGGTTGTCCTGCTGGTCGCAGTCGTTGCTTCGGTGATCGTGACGCTGGTCACGGGCCTCGTGGCGAACCGCGGCATTGTGGATCATCCGCCGCTCGAAGTGCTGCGCCAGGAGACCTGAAAACAGGTGCCCGCGCGACTGGAGTCGCGTGTGATCAAATCAGATCTTGTGCGGGTCCGGGTCACGCGCCGAACTCGCGACCCGATGTCCCATGCGCCCGCGCGACACCTCAGGATCAAAGGCTGAAGCCGACCAACTGCCCGTGCTTCCGACCAATCTTGTCAGCATGACCGACTCAACTGCCGCCCATCCCGACGTGTGGATCAATGCGGGCTTCGGCGCCGCTGGCGCCATGGCAGTCGTGATCTACCAGCTTTGCCGGACGCTGCCTGCCATTGACTCCGAGCTGTTCAGCTCCAACCGGCAATGGACGATCCAGCTGGGCTGGCCGCTGGCGGTGGTGGTGGCGCGGACGATTCTGGGAATGGTCGGGGCGGTAATGGTGACTGCAGGGGTGATCCGGCCCGCAGATTTTTCGGGCGCGTTCATCTCCGGCCTCACGTGGTCGACGACCATCGAGCAGTTGGTCGCTGGGAGGAGAAAGCAGGTATGATCCTCGGGCGCTTGGCATTGAGTCGACGCTGGGTGGGCCGGCTGGTTCTGCTCTACGGAATCGTGTTCGGACTGACCGCTTGCTATCTTGCGCAGCACAACGGCCAATACTGGGCGATTGTCATGGCCTCGGTTGGCCAGGCCTTGTTTGCCGTGCTGTTGGAGCTGAGGCGCAATCGACAATTGGCCAGAAATGTCGCCGAACGACTGAAGCGAGTGGCGAGCGAGACGCAGGCCAGCATCGAAGGCAGCTTGCACGCTCCCGTGAGACTTTCCCTGCTCGTGCCGTCGTCGGAGGACGTGCTGAGGGTAGTTTGGCGCTCGAAGGCGGACGACGTTTCGAGGCGGCGGCGGTTTCTTTCCACCCGCCGCACCCTCGCGGGCCGGGCCTATCTGGAGGGGCACGAGATTGTGGTGAAAGACCGGGACTCGTCGCCAATCGGCTCGGAGTGCGACCCGGTGGCCCATGGACGCAGTGTCGTCGCGGTGCCGCTCAAACGGGATCAGCAGGTGATCGGGGTGGTTTGCCTCGACTCCGAACGCAGTCTGCCGGGCGACCAACTGGCGAGAATGGTATCGAGGCTCCGGGAAGACGTCTCTTTCCGGAAGGCGGCCGAGGACGGATTCCGATCAGAGTACCTGGATTCGGCCGGGCCGTTTGCGTGGAAGGATAAGTCGATGACCGAACCGGGCTGCGGCTCGCGCGCCTAGCGGCAGAAAAATGCCTTTGGACAATGCGGCGGTTCTGGTTTGGATGGGGAGTCCATGACCAGCTCGACGAACCGCCGCGTTGTCTCCTTTCACTACACGCTTCGTGATCCCTCGGGACGCGTGCTCGATACCTCGGCGGGCGGACAGCCGATTGTCTATCTGGAGGGGGCGGGTCAGATCATCGATGGACTTGATCAGCGACTTCGCTCCGTCGCGGCTGGAGCCAAGACCCAGGTGCAGGTGCCGGCGGCTGAGGCCTACGGACCGAAGGACCCCAATCAGGTGCGGAAGGTGAAGCGCACGCTGCTGCCGGTGGACGGTGAGCTGAAGCTGGGTGAACAGTTCCAGGCGGGTTCGGACCGGGGCGCGCCGATCGTGACCGTGGTGGCGATCGACGGCGATGACGTGACCCTGGACGCAAACCATCCGCTGGCCGGTGTCGACCTCACCTTTGACGTGGAGGTCCTGATCGCGCGGACGGCGACCGAGGAGGAATTGAAACACGGTCACGCCCACGGAGCGGACGGAGGCGAGCATTGCCACTAGGCGGGTGGCGGTCGCATGATGGCGCCATGAAAGTCCTCGGCATCGACATTGGAGGTTCCGCGCTGAAAGGCGCGCCCGTTGACACCAAGACCGGCCGGCTGGTGGCGGAGCGATTCCGGATTGAAACGCCGAAGGTGGTCACGCCGGAGCGTGCGGCCAAGATCGTGGCGGAGATCGCGCGGCACTTTCGCTGGCGCGGGCCGATCGGCATTGGCTTCCCCGGCGTGGTGCAGGGATCGAAGCTCTACACCTCGGCCAACCTGCACAAGCGGTTCATCGGGTGCGACGCCGGCAAGCTTTTCGGCAAGGCGACGAAGTGCCCGGTCACGATCACGAATGACGCGGCCGCCGCGGCCCTGGCCGAGATGACTTTTGGCGCGGGCCGCACGTTCAAGGGCAAGACGCTGCTGCTCACGCTCGGCACCGGCATCGGCTCAGCGCTGTGCTATCACGGCATGGTGGTGCCGTGCGAGTTGGGTCACCTGCCCATTCGCGGGAAGTCCGCCGAGAAGTTTGTGTCTTCATCCGCCCGCAAGCGCCGCGGCCTGTCGTGGGAAGAGTGGGGCGCCGAGTTGGGCGAGTACGTGCGCACGCTGGAGCGGGTGCTCTGGCCGGAACTGATCATCGTCGGCGGCGGGGTGAGCTCGAAGAGCCGGAAGTATTTCAAGTACGTGAAACCGCGCGCGAAGATGGTGCCGGCGAAATTCCTCAATGAGGCGGGCATCGTGGGCGCGGCGCTCTCGTTCAACCGTCACCGCCAGGAATAGGCGGACTGCGCCGCGGTGGCTGCGCCCATCCTCATCGTCGGCCAGGGACTCGCGGGCACCCTGCTGGCCTGGGAACTCGAGCAGGCGGGAATGGCCTTCGAGATCATCGACGCCGGCCATGCCTTGTCGTCGTCGCGAGTGGCCGCGGGCATCGTGAACCCGGTCACCGGCCGGCGGCTCGTGGAGAGCTGGCGCGTGCGCGAACTGCGTCCGCTGGCGGCCGAGAGTTACCACCGCCTGGAGACTGAGCTGGGCGTGAAACTCTGGCACGAGATGCGAGTGCGGCGCCGGTTTGCCGACGAGCGTGAGCGACAGGTGTTTGACGAGAAACGCGCGCGGGGCGAACTCGCCCCGTGGGCGGGTCCGGCGGACGAGGATGGATTCTGGATCGAGGGGTCGGCCCGCGTGAACCTGCCGCGACTCCTGGAGACGGCGCGGAAGCGCTGGATTACCAGCGGACAGCTCCGAGAGGGACGGCTGGATTGGCGCACGGACATGGTATCGCGCGACTGCGTCATTGATTGCACCGGTCGGGCCACGGCCGAATTCGGATTTGTGCCGTGGGAGCGTTCGCGCGGCGAGGTCCTGTTGGTTGAGACGGAGGGACTCGCGCCGGATGTGATCGTGAATCGGCGGCACTGGGTGTGTCCGCTGGAGGACGGTCAGGCGCTGGTCGGCGCGACGCACGAAACCGGTTGCGATCGGGCCGAGACCACCGCGGCCGCGCGGATCCAGTTGGAACGAAGTGCGGCGGACCTGTTGGCGAGGCCGTTTGTCGTGCGGGACCATTGGGCGGGGGTGCGGGTCCATCTGCCGGACCGGCATCCGGTTGTTGGCCGCCATCCGTCGAACCCGTCGTTGGGAGTTTTCAACGGCTTGGGTTCGAAGGGCGTGCTGCTGGCGCCCTGGCTCGCGAGGCAGTGGGTTGAGCACCTGCGAACCGGTGCTGAATTCGACGCGTCGGTCGACTGCCGACGGTTCGGGTCATGAAATTCGTCGCAGGCTCCGGCGCATCGGACCGCCGTTCATCGCGGTTTTTCTGCCGTTCGTCGCAAAACTGACCTTATCCACTTGAGTTGACGCGGAACGAGGCGAAGAACCCGCCCCGTCGTCTCATGCAGCGCCGCTGGTTCAAATTTTTCACCCTGGCCGCGATCTGGCTATTCGTCGGCGCGGTCCTGGCGATTGAGGCGTACTTCAATACCCGGGTGAACAACATGATGAAGTCGATCGACTTCATCGAGGTGGCGTTCCCGCAGTTTGTCCGGGCGGCGATGTGGGCGGCGATGGCGCCGTTCGTCCTGCGGCTGCGCGAGCAGGTGCCGCTGAGCTATGGGCGTTGGGCGGGCGGCTTGGCGTTCCACTTCGTCGTCAGCTTCATCGTCATGGCCGATTTCTTCATCGGCCGGATGGCGGCGTGGGTGATCGTGTTCTCCGAGGGATTCGATGGATTTTGGCAGTTGTGCCTGAACAATTTCTGGGGCCGGAACATCGTGGACATGGCCTTCTACTGGGCCGTGCTGGCCTTCGGATTCAGCGCGGAGATCTACCGCAAGTACCGCAGCGAGGAACTCCGGGCGGCGCAGCTCGAGGCGCGGCTGATCGAGACCGAGCTCAAGGCGCTGCGCCAGCAGATGCATCCGCACTTCCTGTTCAACACCCTGAACACCATCTCCGTGCTGGTCCGCGAGAACAAGAACGACGAGGCCGTGAACCTCGTCGCGCGCCTCAGCACGCTGCTGCGGATGTCGCTCGACAACACCGGTGTCCAGGAGGTCACGCTCCGGCAGGAGATGGATTTCCTCGAGCGCTATCTCGAGATCCAGCAGGCGCGCTTCTCGGACCGACTCAAGGTGTCGATCGCCATCCCGCCCGCCGCCATGCAGGCCCGGATCCCCAATCTGTTGCTCCAGCCCATCGTCGAGAACGCCATCCTCCATGGCATCGCGCCCAAGGCCGGTCCGGGTCGGGTTGAGATCGCGGGCCGCGTCGAGAGCGAGAAGCTCCACCTGGAGGTCCGCGATGACGGCGCCGGCTTCGACGGCACGGTGCGCGCCAAGGAGGGCATCGGCCTCGCGAACACGCGTGAGCGGCTGAACAAGCTCTACGGCACGCACGGGCAACTGACCCTCCGCAGCGAACCGGGACGGGGTGTCTCGGTCCAAATCGTTTTACCCTACCGCACATGAAATCCTCGTCTCTCGCCACCGTCCCGCTCCCGTCCACTGCTGTGCGTACCCGCGTTGCCGTCGTTGACGACGAGCCGACGGCCCGTCGTGGCGTGCGACTGCTCCTCGAGCGCGATCCCAGTGTCGAGGTCGTGGGCGAGGCGGCCGACGGCGCCGAGGCAGCCGACCTGATCCTCCGGGAAAAGCCGGACCTCGTGTTCATGGACGTGCAGATGCCCGGCTGCGACGGCTTCCAGGCGCTGGCAAAGGTCGGCGTTGCTGCGGCGCCGGCGGTGATCTTCGTGACCGCCTACGACGAGCACGCTCTGCGGGCGTTTGAGGTGAACGCGGTCGACTACCTGCTCAAGCCCTACGACGACACGCGCTTCAGCGCGGCGCTGCAGCGGGGCAAGGAGGAGGTGCGGCGCCGGCAGAACGACGTCGTGAACACCCGCCTGCACCAGTTGCTCGACTACCTGCAGCAGAGCGCGCCCGCGGCCGAGGAGAATGGCGCCGACCGCATCCTGCTCAAATCGTCCGGCGAGATCTTCTTCCTCAAGGCGGAGGAGATCGACTGGATCGAGGCCGAGGGTGACTACATGAAGTTCCACGTCGGCGGCCGGGCGCACCTGATGCGCGAGACGATGGCGCGGCTCGAGGCCCGCCTCGACCCGAAGCGTTTCATCCGCATCCACCGCTCGACGATCGTTAACATCGACCGGCTGCGTAAACTGAGTCCCTCGTTCGCTGGCGAGTACGCAGTGATCCTCCACGACGGCACCAAGCTCAAGCTGAGCCGCGGCTACCACGAGCGGATCGCCTCGCTGCTGAAGCAGTCGCTGTAGTTTCGGCGTTCCTCCGGACGGTCGGACGGAATCCGCCGTGAACCGGGCGGCGTTGGCCGCAAAGGTGGCGAGCTTGATCGCATTTTTGCGACTGCGCGGGGTGCGGCGCGGTTTGGTGCGGTGTGAGGTCAATCTGCCGACTGATCTTGTGCTGCATGGTACCCCTGGTCGCGGGTGCGGCGTTGCCGTCGGAGGAGGTTTGGCGCGCCCGCGACCTGCTGGGGCCGGACACCTGGGCGGAGGTGCTTCAGATCGAGAACCGCAACCCGAGCAGCGCGCATCCCGCCGCGATGGACGCGCTGGTGTTCGAGCAGGGTGGCATCCTCTGGTTTTATACGCCGGGAGAGGGCACGCAGAGCTTGTCGCTCTACCGCAACCACGCCGAAGCCGACAAAGCCGACCTGGCTCCGCTGCTGGCGGCGATCGACCCGGCCTTTGTTGGCCACCGCGTGATCCCGGAGGCCGAGCGCCCGCTGCAGTTGGGCGCGGCCGGACCGCTCTCCAACGCCTGTTTCATCGAGTGCATCGCTCGCTGGCGGACGAAGGTGGCCCGGGGCGATCCGGCCAGCCATCCGCGGTTGCTCTCCTGTTATGCCGAGACCGAGGCGGGGCTCCGTGGCCATACGGTCCTCGTGTATGAAACGGAGGATGGGCTCGAGGTGCTGGACCCGGCCGCGCGACGCCCGAAGCGCTACCCGCGATCGTGGCGGGAGAACCCCATGGCTTTGGCGGCCTCCGTGCTCACCGACGAAAAAGTCGTGAAAGCGCGCTGGGTCACCGTGGACGGAGCGCCGACGACACAGCTCGCGAGAGCCGGCAGCACCTTCCGCTGGCGCGAGGTGGGCACAGCGCATTTGGCGCCAGAATAGTCGCGGCTCGACGGTAATTCGTCTCACTGCGTCTCAGAATTGGCGTTTATGTCGCAGATTTCCGGCGCGGCGTGAGGTTGATTCGGCGCGGTTGGAGGCGGGGTGGTCGCAAACGCGTTGAGGGACTGGGGGAGGGAAGGATTCCTCGCGGGCCAGGACACGACCGGCCGTCCAGCGGCGGGTGCGGTCCTGGAACACCAACCAACCCATGAACAATACCATGCCGCTAGTACAGGCGGGAGGGCGTCGAGCTGTGCTCGCGTTCGCCTTGGCCTTGAGCAGTGGAGTCGCCTTCGCCCAGGAGGCGGCACCAAAAAAAGACGAGATCCAGAAACTGGGCGCCTATGAGGTCACCGGTTCGCGCATCAAGCGCCTCGACACCGAGACCCCGAGTCCCGTGATCCGCTTCACGCGGGAGGAACTGGCCAACACCGGTTTCAGCACCGTGGACGACGCGCTCCGGGCGCTGCCGTTCAACAACGGCCAGTCGATCGTGCCCGAGGGCTCGGGCAACGGATTCGCCTCTGGCACCTCCACGGTCAACCTCCGCGGTCTCGGCAACAACAACACGCTGGTCCTCATCAATGGACGGCGCGCGGTTCCGTCGGGCGCGGGCGCCTTCAACGGCTTCCAGTCCGTCGTTGACCTCCGCCAGATCCCAATCGGCGCCATCGACGCGATCGAGGTCCTGAAGGACGGCGCGTCGGCGATCTACGGATCCGACGCGGTGGCCGGCGTGCTGAACATCAAGCTCCGCCGCGACTACACCGGCGTGGGCGTCGATCTCTCGTTCGGCAACACCTTCGGGACCGACTCGTTCGAGCGGAAGGCCTACCTCATCGCCGGCGCGACCACCGGTCGCACGAACATCGTCGTGCAGGCGGACCTCTCGCACCGCAACGCGATCAAGGATGTCGACCTGTCGTTCTCACGCACGGCCGACCTGCGGGCCGACAAGACTTCGACCGCGCAGCTCGAGGTCGATCCGACCGGCAACTTCGTGACCGGCTACGACGGGCGCAGCAGTAGCTCGTTCCCGGCGCGCTTCTTCATCCCGGGCACCGCCACGGTGCGCAGCTTCATCGGGCCCACGACCGACCCGAATCCCACCAACGCTCTGCCCGCCTCGCGCGCGACCGGCGTGGGCTACTACGACTTCCAGCAGGACACCTACCAGCGTCCCGAGGACGACTCGCGGGGCATCAGCGTGTTCATCCGGCACGAGTTCTCGGACAACCTGTACGGTTTCGCTGAGCTGTTCTTCCGTCGCGTGGAGGCGGTGAACGGTGCCGCGCCGTCGCCGTTCACGACCACGGACAAGGGTGATGGCACCAACAACCGTCTCGTGGTCCCGGCCGACAGCCCGTACAATCCGTATGGCACGCGCTACTTCGGCAACGCCGGCCAGGCGATCGAGCTCAGCACGTACCGTTTGGTTAACGCCGGGCCTCGCCTGCGCGACACGACCTCGGACTATCCGCGCCTGCTCTTCGGGCTCGGCGGCAAGCTGCCGAAGGACTGGACGTGGGAAGCGGCCTACATGTTCGCGCAGGGCAGCTACACGGACACCGCGCCCGGCACGTCGTTCGACACCGCGATCCAGCAGGCCCTCAAGGGCATCATCGTCGACGGCCAGAAGCTCTACGCCAACCCGTTCGGCCCGGAGGATCCGCGCGTGACTGACTTCTATTCGGGCAACAACCCGACGAAGACCACGTTCACGGCGAACCTCTATGATGCGTCGGTGAGCGGCGACCTCTTCGAGGTCCCGGCGGGCATGGTCGGCCTCGCGGTCGGCACCGAGTTCCGCAAGGAGAGCATCGTCGACGTGCGCACGCTGGAGAACGAGACCGGCAACGTCGTCGGCGGCGCCGAGGGTTTCGGCTACACCGGCAAGCGCAACGTAACGTCTGCCTACGCCGAGGTGAAGGTGCCGCTGCTCCGCGAGCTCGAGCTCCAGCTCGCGGCCCGCTTTGAGGACTACAGCGACTTTGGCACCACCACCAAGCCCAAGGTCGCGCTCGGCTACCGTCCGACCTCCTGGCTGATGCTGCGGGGCTCGTACTCGCAGTCGTTCAAGGCGCCCGATCTCGCGTTCCTCTACAGCCGGGGTAGCGTGAGCTTCACCGGTTCGCAGGCCGTCGACCCGCGCCGTCCGGACCAGCCAGCCAACCAGATCAAGACGGTCGGCCGCGGCAATCCGCACCTGCAGCCCGAGACCACCGACACGAATTACTTCGGCGCGGTCATCGAGGTCCCGAAGGGCGTGCTCAAGGGGCTCACGTTCGACCTCGGGTTTTTCCGCTTCAAGCAGAAGAACCTGATCACGCGCGACACGGCCGCGTTCACGCTGACCAACGAGCTCCGCCTCCCGGCGGGTCGCGTCGTCCGCAAGCCGCTCACGCCCGCCGAGGCCACCGCCGGCTACACGGTCGGCATCCTCGACTATGTCGCGACGGACTGGTTCAACGCGAATTCCGGCCTGCTCGACGGCTATGACCTTGGCGTGTCGTACACGCTGAAGACCCAGACGCTCGGCCAGTTCCGGTTTGGCCTCGAGGCGACCTACGTCGCGAACTACGAGCGGACCAACCTCGACTCGATCGGGAACATCACGCTGTTCGATTTCGACGGCAATGACCCGTACGCGCTCTGGCGCGGTTCCGGCACGATCTCGTGGCAGAAGGGTGGCTGGGCCAGCTCCGTGTGGGTCTACTGGAGCGGCGGCTTCGTCCCGGGCCAGCTCGGCGTCCCCGAGTTCCCGATGGCCGACCAGTGGCGCGTCGATCCCCAGGTCAGCTACAACGGCATCTGGGGCACCAAGGTCACGGTCGGCGTGCGCAATGTGTTCAACAAGGCGCCGCCGCGCTACCTCGACCTCGGCACCGGTTACTATGGCGGTGTCAGCGTCGCCGAGCCCGCCTTCTGGTACGTCAGGCTCTCCCGCGAGTTCTAGTTGTACCTAACGTACTGACAATCAGCGCGTCCCGTGCTTTCGGGGCGCGCTTTTTTATTGCCTGCCAACCGGGAGGGGAGCCGACCGGGACCGGACCCACGGTGGGCCGATTTGAGGGATTCCGCCCATCCCTCCCACCGTCCGTTCATCAAATATCGATGTAACTTTGTGCCGGGAGCAGGTGTTGTCGCTCCATGTCAGCGGCATCCTTCCGTCTATGCGCTTCGAGCGGCGAAAAACGTCAACTCGTCGTGAATTTCGCGAGGTTCGTCGCTATCCAGTTCCATTTGTCGCCGAACCTAGCATTTCCGTCACTCGTTCGTAGTAGTCAGTTGTGTTGGTGTGGAGAGGCCGTTGTGGGCCTCTCCACACTTTTTTCGGACGAGGCGCAACCGCTTGCTTTGGCGGTTTTATTTCCCGAACCTCGCACCCCTTAACCGCATCCCCTGACTACTATGAACCAGGCTCCTGCCTCCCCGGCTGCCGCGACGGCGCCCAAAAAGAAGTCCAAGACCAAGTGGATCATCATTGGCAGCGTTGCCTTGGTGGTGCTCCTGGGATTGGGCGCCTACTTCAAGTCGAAGAACACCGAGGCCGGCATTCCCGTCACGGTGGAAAAGGCCGAGGTGCGCAGCCTCACCCAGCTGGTGACCGCCACCGGCAAGGTGCAGCCCGAGGTCGAGGTCAAGATCTCGCCCGAGGTCGCCGGTGAAATCACGGATCTGCCCTTCAAGGAGGGCGCGAGCGTGAAGAAGGGCGTCGTGATCGTCCGGATCAAGCAGGACACCTATCAGGCCCAGGTCGAGCAGCAGGAGGCCAACCTCGTGGCCGCCAAGGCCTCCGCCGTGCAGGCCAAGGCGCAGCTGCTCAAGGCGCAGGACGACTTCAAGCGCGTGTCCGACCTGTTCAACAAGCAGATGGTCTCGGATTCCGACTTCACCGCCGCCAAGACCAGCCTCGAGGTTGCCCAGGCCAACCATGACAACGCGCTGGCCCAGATCCGCCGCACCGAGGGTGCGCTGACCCAGGCTCACGATCTGCTGAACAAGACCACGATCTACGCTCCGATGGATGGCTCGATCAGCTCGCTGTCGAGCGAGGTGGGCGAGCGCGTCGTCGGCACCGGCTCGTTCGCCGGCACCGAGATCATGCGCGTCGCGGACCTCGCGAACATGGAAATGCGCGTGAAGGTCAACGAGAACGACATCGTCAACGTGAAGCTCGGCGACAAGGCCGTCCTGTCCATCGACGCGTTCCCCGGGCGGAAGTTCACCGGCAAGGTCTATGAGATCTCCAGCTCCGCGATTTCCGCCGGCTCGGGCACCGCGGGCTCCAACCAGGCCCTTTCGACCGACGAGGTCTCGAACTTCCTCGTCAAGATCCGCATCGACGACCGCGATGTCGTGCTCCGTCCGGGCATGAGCGGCGTGGCGGACATCGAGACCCAGACCGTGAAGGACGTGGTGTCCATCCCGGTGCAGAGCGTGACCGTTCGCGTTGGCACCAAGACCACCGAGGAGCTCCAGCAGCAGAAGGCCAAGGAAGCCAAGGAGAAGTCCGGCAACGACCTCGACATCGCTTCCGAGCGGGACGAGGCGCGCCGCACGCGCGAGAAGCTGGACCGCGTGGTCTTCGTGAAGAAGGCCGACAAGGTCGAGCAGCGCAAGGTGGAGACCGGCATCGCCGACAACACTTACATCGAGATCAAGCAGGGCCTGAAGGCCGGCGAGATCGTGGTTTCGGGCAGCTATGCCGCCATCAGCCGCAAGCTGAAGGACGGTTCGGTCGTCCAGATCGAGCGCCCGAAGAAGGAAGAGGAGAAGAAATGACCCGCGCGGTCGTGAGCCATCCTCTCGCGCCATGACACCCGCACCCGCCACCGCCCCCTCCGACCGCGTGACCCGGCCGCCCGGCCCGCTCGTGATCGACATCGCGGGCGTGACCAAGCTCTACAAGATGGGCTCGGAGATCATCCACGCCCTGCGCGGAGTCTCGCTCCAGATCCATCGCAACGAATATCTCGCGATCATGGGGCCCTCGGGCTCCGGCAAGTCCACGCTGATGAACATGCTGGGCTGCCTCGATACGCCGACGGCCGGCCGGTACCTGTTCAACAGCAAGAACGTCGCGCACATGGAGGACGACGAGCTGGCCGACATCCGCAACCGCGAGATCGGCTTCGTCTTCCAGACCTTCAACCTGCTGCCGCGCTCCACCGCGCTGGCGAATGTCGAGCTGCCGCTCGTCTACGCTGGCCTGCCCCACCACACCCGGCGCGAGCGTGCCATGCGCGTGCTCCACGAGGTCGGTCTGGGCGAGCGCATGTACCACAAGCCGAACGAACTTTCCGGCGGCCAGCGCCAGCGCGTCGCCATCGCGCGCGCCCTCGTCAACAATCCCTCCATCATCCTCGCCGACGAGCCGACCGGCAACCTCGACTCGAAGACCGGCGTGGAAATCATGGCGCTGTTCGAGCAGCTCTACGAGGAGGGCAACACCATCATCGTGGTCACCCACGAAGAGGACATCGCCCGCCATGCCCGCCGCATCGTGCGCCTGCGCGACGGCCTCATCGAGAGCGACGCGCCCGCTGCCTGATTTACGAATCACGCCTGACGATCGGTTCGAACCCTTCCAGCAGCGCCGCCCCGAGTCATTTTCACCGCCCTCTCACCCGCCATCGTCGATCGTAAGTTGCCAACCGTAATCCAGGAATCGCCGTGAAACGCCTTTTCTACGAGATCACCGAGTCCTTCCGCATCGCGTTCGCCCAGATCCGGGCGAACAAGATGCGCTCGGCGCTCACGGCCTTGGGCGTGATCATCGGCATCGTGGCGGTGACGCTCATGGGCACCGCGATCCGCGGCATCGACACCGGGTTCCAGAACTCGCTGAACATGCTGGGCGACGACATCCTCTACGTCCAGAAGTGGCCCTGGCACAACGTGGAGGACTGGTGGAACTACGTCGGCCGCCCGCCGATCACGCCCGATCTCGCCAGCCGCCTCAACTCCGTCATCGCGCAGACGCCGAACTCGCTGCTCGACATCGCCGTGCCGGTGGCGGGCCGCGGCACCACCGCGAAGTTCGGCGAAAACAAGGTCAGCAGCGTCTTCACGATCGGCACCAACGGCGACTACGGCAGGATCCTCAACGTCGACTTCAAGGAGGGCCGCCTGTTCAACGACGCCGAGGATGCGTCGGGCCGGAACGTCTGCGTGCTGGGCTTCGACATTGCCGAGGCGCTGTACCAGGGCCGCTCGCCGCTCGGGGAGCAGGTGTTCCTCAACGGACATCCGTTCACGGTCGTGGGCGTGCTCGCGAAGCAGGGCTCCTTCCTGGGCCTGATGAATTTCGACAACCAGGCGGTTGTGCCGCTCGAGGCCTTCCGCAAGGCGTTCGGCGTCCGCCGCGGCTCGGAGCTGCGGGTCAAGATCAAGGACAAGAACCGCCTCGCGGACGCGATGGAGGAGCTGACCGGCGCGATGCGCCGCGTCCGCGCCCAGAAGCCCGGCGAACGGGATAACTTCAGCGTCAATGAGCAGGGAGCCATCAAGGCCCAGCTTGACCCGGTAAAGCAGGGCATCGCGATGGCGGGCCTGTTCATCACCGGCCTGTCGCTCTTCGTCGGCGCCATCGGCATCATGAACATCACGTTCGTGAGCGTGAAGGAGCGCACCAAGGAGATCGGCACGCGCAAGGCGCTGGGAGCGCGCCGCCGCACGATCCTGCTGCAGTTCCTGATCGAGGCCGTCTCCATCTGCCTCATCGGCGGCATCGTGGGCCTTGCGCTGACCTACACGCTGGTGCTCGGAGTCGGCGCCGCCTTTCCGGCGTTCCCCGTGGAATTCTCGATCAGCCTCGTCTTCATCAGCGTGCTGGTGTCGGTCGTCGTCGGCATCGTCAGCGGCTTCGCCCCGGCGTGGGGTGCGGCGCGCCTCGATCCGGTGGTGGCGCTGCGCTACGAATAGGACCCCATGCCCCTCACCGAAATCCTCCGCATGGCCCTGGGCTCGCTGGGCGTGAACAAGCTCCGGTCGGCGCTGACCATGCTGGGCATCACCATCGGCGTATTTTCTGTGATCGGCGTGATGACCGCGGTCTCGGCGCTGCGGCAGTCGATCGAGACGGGCATCAGCTTTCTCGGCTCCAACATCATCCAGATCGCCAAGCGGCCGCTCGGGCTGACCGACGAGGGCGCCAACCGCCGCCGGTTCGACATGCGCCGCGACATCACCTACGCGCAGGCACAGCGCTTCAAGGAACTGATGGAGGGGTGGACCGACGTGGTCTGCCTGAAGACCTTCAACAACGACTCTCTGGCCGAGGCGACCTACCAGAACCGGAAGACCACCCCGAACCTGACGTTCGGCGGGTCCAACGAGCATTTTCTCGCCGCGAACCAGTACTCGGTCGAGATCGGCCGCAATTTCACCCCGGAGGATGTCGAGCTGATCCGGCCCGTGGGCATCATCGGCAAGGGCATCGTCAACCGCCTGTTCCCGACCGAGGATCCGCTGGGCAAGATGATCAAGGTCGCCGGCCGGACCTACACGGTCATCGGCGTGTTCGCGGAGAAGGGCTCGTCCTTCGGCGCGAACGGCGACGACATCATCATGGTGCCGATCTCGCGTTTCCTGGCGGACTACGGCTCCGAGCGGCGGAGCATCAACATCGCCACCCAGGCCCCCTCGCAGGAGCGCTACAACGACACGCTCGACAAGGCCATCACCGCCATGCGCATCGTGCGCCAGCTCCGGGCCGACCAGGAGAACGACTTCGAGGTCTATTCGAACGACTCGCTCATCTCCGCCTTTGCCAAGGTCGCCGACGTCATCGGCGCCGGCGCCTTTGTGATCAGCGCCATCGCGCTGCTCGCCGCGGGCGTGGGCATCATGAACATCATGCTCGTGAGCGTCACCGAGCGCACGAAGGAGATCGGCATCCGCAAGTCGATCGGCGCCCGGAAGGCGAGCATCCTGACCCAGTTTCTGATCGAAGCCGTGACGATCTCGCTGATGGGCGGCATCGTCGGCATCCTGCTTGGCGTGGGCGCGGGCAACGCGATCGCTCTGATGCTGAAGGCGTCGATGGTGTTCCCGTGGTTCTGGGCGACGGTGGGCATCATCGTCTGCTGCGGTATCGGCGTGGGCTTCGGGTTCTACCCGGCCTACAAGGCGGCGGCGCTCGATCCGATCGAGGCGCTCCGGTACGAGTGACGTCCCGCGGCACGGCCGCCCATCGGGATTCACCGCGAAGCGCGCGAAGGCAGGATCGCTGCCCCCGCGCTGAGACTCGGCAAGCCGCCCGGGGTTTAGCCGCGGCGGATCTCGGAGCCCTTGAAGCGAACCTGGATGCGGTAGACCTTCTTGACGCGGCAGGTGATCTGGCCGGTCGCGAGGTCGACCTTTTCGGGGACCTCGATGCGATGGATGTCGACCACCGCGTGGAAGCCGCGCTCCGAGAAGATGTCGATCAGCATGGCGAGGGCCGGATGCTCATCCAGCACGGGATCCTCGGTGTTGATCAGGGCGGCGCCGGAGATGGCGTGCCGCTGGACGATGGGCATGATCTTCTTCGCGACGAAGCCGACCACGCGGGAGAAAAGGTCGGGATGGCCGAACTCGTAGTTGTCGAGGCGCTTTACCAGTTCCTGACGGGCGTGGATGATGATCTCGTTCGCGACCGGGAGGCAGCGCAGGCGGTCCACCGTGCGCGGGTCGAGTTCCAGGGTGCTCTGGTACTCGAGCTCGGCGAGGATGTTGCGCTCCACCTCGTCGAGGGGACCCTGGGCGTTGATGAAGTGATAGTGGAAGATCTCCTTCAGGGACTGCAGCGCGTCCCAGGTCTGCTCCTTGAACACGCGGTAGCGGCGCTGGGCGAGCGCCTCGTCGTGGTCGGTCGGCCGGTCCTCCCAGAGCGAGCCGACGCCGGAACGCTGGACCTCCGCGTTGTGGGCGAGGGTCTCACGGCCGCGCTTGAGCTGGCGGGCGATCGACTCCCGCTCGTCCACGAACAGCACCATGATGTGGATCGTGGGCTGGCGAAAATGGATGCCGAGCGGCGTGTTGAAGAACTCCCGCCGCAGCGAGTGCATCTTGTCGACCAGCATCTTGAGACACTCCACCTGCACGTTGGTGCGGGGGAAGCCGTCGAGGATCACGCCGTCGCGATACGCCGGCTTCATCAACTCGCGCAGCAGCAGGCCCACCACCTCGCGATCGCCCACCATGTTGCCGGCGTCCTTCAGTCGCTTGGCTTCCGGGGAGTCGAGGAGGGAGCTCATCACGATCGGCGGGCAGGTGAGCCCGCGGGTCTTATTGATGAACGCCGTGTTCGTGCCCTTGCCGGCGCCGGGAGCGCCGCCGAGGAGGATGATCTCCTTGGGGAACCGGAGGTTTTCGCGGCCAAAGTCGGCTTCGAGGTCCTGCCACACCGCCTCGAAGATCAGCTGGGCGTCCTTGATTTCCAGGTCGGAGAGTTTTCCGGACACGGGCGCCGGGGCGGGCGCAGCCGGAGGAGTTTTTTGGGGTGTCGTGGCAGACATACTCATGCGGGTTGGCGGGGCGAGTGATAGAAAGCGTTCCCGCGGAACTCCACAAAAGAAATCGTCACGGGCCGGCCGACGGGGCAGGGCGCAGGGCCACGTGACAGGTATCAGGGTGATTTCCGCGGGAACCCGGCTGAGGTCGGCTGGTCTATTTCCCCGAAGTCACCTGTGGGCCTAGCCTGCGGGTGGCAGTTGAAGCTGGACCTGGCGGGGCTGCCCTAACCGGTGGCCCCGCCTTGGCTTTTGTGATTGGCCCCCTGCAGCGCGCGAACCAAGACTCCCGCCCATGCGCGTCCTGATCGTCGATGATGAACCGGGCATCCGGAAAACCACGCGCATCGCGGTGGAGACCGCCGGCCACACCGCGGCCGAGGCTCCAAACGGCTTGCGCGCCCAGAAGCTGCTCGACGAGGAGGCGTTCGACGCGGTCTTCCTCGATGTGAAGCTCGGGAGCGACGACGGCCTCGAGGTCCTGGCCAAGCTGCTCAAGATCCAGCCCGGGCTCGCCGTTGTGATGGTCACCGCCTACGCGAACATCGCCACGGCGGTCGAGGCCATGCGCCGCGGCGCCTACGATTTTGTGCCCAAGCCTTTCACCCCGGACCAGATCCGCGGCGTGCTGGCCAAGATCGAGAAGAACCGGGCCCTTGAGACCCGGGTCCGGTCGCTGGAAAGCGAACTCGCGCGTGAGGCGCCGCCCGTCGACCTCGAGTCCTCCGAGCCGGCCACGCGCCGCGCCCTGGAGATCGCGTTCAAGGCGGCCGAAACCCCGGCCAGCATCCTGATCCTTGGGCCCAGCGGCACGGGCAAGAGCGTGCTGGCCCGCGAGCTCCACCGGCGCAGCCCGCAGCGCGACGCCGCGTTCGTCACGGTCAGCTGCCCGAGTCTGTCCCGCGAGCTGCTTGAGTCCGAGCTGTTCGGCCACGTGAAGGGTGCCTTCACCGGGGCGGTGGCCGACTCGGCGGGCAAGGTCGCGGCGGCCGACGGCGGCACGCTGTTCCTCGACGAGATCGGCGAGCTGCCGCTGGAGATCCAGCCCAAGCTGCTCCGCCTCCTGCAGGAACGAGAGTACGAGCGGGTGGGCGAGGCCCGCCCGCGCCGGGCAAACGTCCGGGTCATCGCCGCCACCAATCGCCCGCTGGCGGACGAGGTGAAGGCGGGGCGGTTCCGCGAGGATCTTTTCTACCGCCTCAACGTGATCGCAGTCGCGCTGCCGGGCTTGCACGAGCGCCCGGGCGATCTCGCCCGGATGGCGGAAAGCTACCGGAAGTTCTTCTCGGTCCGTCTCGGCAAGAAGGTCACGGCCTTCTCGCCCGCGGTCACCGCCGCCTTCGCCGCCTACCGCTGGCCGGGCAACCTGCGCGAGCTCCGCAACGTGATCGAGCGCGCGACGATCCTCGCGACGGGTGAGACGATCGAGCTGCATGACCTGCCCGAGGAATTCGGGGCGAAGGCCGACCCAGCGGTCGCAGTCGGCGCCCGGGTGACGATTGACGCGCTCGAGGCCGAGCACATCCGCCGGATCCTCGGCATGTGCCGCAACCTGGACGACGCCGCGAAGACCCTGGGCATCGACCCGGCCACCCTGTACCGCAAGCGGCAGAAACTCGGCCTCCTCTGAGCGCCTGAGCGATCCCGGAAGCGATTCCCGCGCAAGCCCGCCACCCGTCGTTTCCCGCGCCCAGCTTTCCCACTTTCAGCTTTCCCGCTTTCAGCTTTTCCATTCCCCGGCCTTTCCGCCCCGCCGCCGTGCTCCGCACCCGTCTCACCCTCGGACTTCTCCCGCTGCTCCTGCTGTTCCTGGTCGTCTGCGCCTATGCGGTGCGCCTGAGCCAGGAGCTGGGGGACTCGGTCGAGGCGATCTTCGCGCGGAACTTCCGCTCCATCCGCGTGGTGCAGGATCTCCGGGACAGCGCCTCGCAGATGAGCCTGGCGCTCGGCGAAGCGCGCCGCGACGACACCCTGCTGGCTCCAGCCCGGCAGAAATTCGCCGACCAGGCCACCCGCTTCCAGCGCTTCCTCAATGACGAGCTGGTCGCGCAGCCGGCGCCCGACCGGGCCGAGCTCCTCAACACCCTGGACACCCAGCTCAAGGTGTTCGTGCGGTACGGCAATGACACCCTGCGTCTGGGCTCGATCGGGGGCCTCGAGCTGATGAAGGAGACCGAGAGCTCGTTCTTCGCCCTCAACCACACCCTCGACCAACTCCTCGAGCGCGACCATCGCGAGATTTACGGTGCCGAGGAGCGCATGAAGGCCAGCATCGACCAGTCGCTTCGCCTGATGGTGGTCGCCATGCTGGTCGCCGTCGCGCTGTTCTTCTTCCTCGCGTGGCGCATGACCGACGCGTTCCTGCGGCCGATCCAGGCGCTCACCACCACGGCGGTGGCGCTTGGCAACGGCGACCTCGACCGCGAGGTGCCGGTGACTTCGCGGGATGAGCTCGGCCAGCTCGCCAAGGCGTTCAACACGATGGCGGTGCACCTGCGGGCCTATCGCGATGCCACGCTGGCCAAGGTGCTGCGCACGCAGCGCACGATGGAAGCGACCCTCACGTCGGCGCCGGATCCCGTCTTCGTGGTGTCGCGCGACGGGACGCATGAGGTACGGAACCCGGCCGCGGAGCAGCTCGCGCAGATGACCGAGTTTGCCCAGGGCTTCCCGCCAGGCGTGGCCGAACCCCTCGCGCAGGTGCTCGCGAGCGGCACCCATTACCTTCCGACGGACTACGCGAAGGTCGTCACGCTCCGCGTCGCCCGGGAGGACCGGCACTACCTGCCCCGCATTCTGGCCATCGGTGACAAGCTCACGGAGTTCAAGGGGGCCGCGGTCATTCTCCAGGATGTGACCAAGTTCCGCCTGCTCGATGACGCGAAGACCAATCTCGTCGGGACCGTGAGCCATGAGCTCAAGTCGCCGCTGACCAGCCTGCGGATGGCCGTGTACCTGCTGATGGAGCAGAAAATCGCGGGGCTCACGCCGACCCAGCAGGAGCTGCTGGAGACCGCGCGGGACGATGCGGACCGGCTGCTGCGCATCCTCGACAACCTGCTGGACCTCGCCCGGCTCGAGGCCGGGGCGTCGTCGCTGGATCGGCACCCCGTGAAAATCTCCGAGCTTGCCGCCGAGATTACCGCCGAGGCGCGGATGCTGGTGGATCCCGCGGGCCTCCGGCTCGAGCTCGAACTCGAGCCGGACATCGCGGGTGACAGCGTTGCGGTCGACAGCGCCCGCATCCGGCACGTCTTCATCAACCTCCTGACCAACGCCGTGAAGTTCTCGCCGAGCGGCGGGACCGTGACCCTGGGGGCGGCGACTGCGCCGCTGGGCTTCGTGAGATTCTGGGTGCGTGACCAGGGCCCGGGCGTACCGGCGGAGGTGCTGCCGCATGTGTTCGACCGGTTCTATCGCGCCCCGGGTCAGGACAAGGCCGGCGCCGGGCTGGGGCTCGCGATCGCGCGCGAGATCGTGGTGGCGCATGGCGGCAGCATCACGTGCGCCAGCGAGCCCGGCCAGGGCGCCACGTTCCAGTTCCTGTTGCCCCGCCAGGGCGGTGGTCCGGAATCGGCCGACGCTTAAACCTTCCCCCGGTGATGAACTCTCGACTCACCGTGAACCTGCGCCGCGCCGTTCCGGCGGACGCCGCGACGGCGCTCTCGTGGTCGCCGGATCTGGCGGCGCTGAAACGCTGGGCCGGACCCAGCGCGCGCTGGCCGGAGGATCCGGCTCAGTTCTGGTCCGACCTTACCCGCGGTGACTTTGTGACCTTCGCGTTGGATTCCTCGACTGACGGGCAGGTGGGTTTTGGCCAACTCAAGCGGCGCGAGCCAGACTTTGCCCACCTTGCCCGCATTGTGGTGGATCCTCGCCAGCGCGGAAAGGGTTACGGCCGGATGCTCTGCTCCGCATTGATGCGCGAGGCCCCGGCGCTGTTTCCCATCTCCGGGTACTCGCTTTTCGTGTTCCGCGACAACCCGGTGGCCATCGCCCTCTACGAATCGCTCGGGTTCACGCGGCAGGGCCCGCACGAGCAGCACCCGGACATCGAACTCATGACCGCGCCATTGGCGGCGTCGCGGGCAGGGTAGACAGGGCCGTGGGCCGCTGAGGTCGAGACGAAGGACCAACCTTCGGTTTCAGAGATTCGCCTGACTAAGACGGCCCGCTTCGGAGGGGCTCCCGGGCGTTGGACATCGGGTGCGGGCTGGGTCAACTTGGGCGCATGAGCGTGAGAATCATCCGGCTGGGGACGCCGCGCGGTGAGGGAGAGGGATTGCGGATTGGCACGGTGCGGCGGCCGCCGCGGGGCGTGCCGAAGTCCGAGTTTGCCTCGCAGAACTGGTACGACGTCTGGTTTCCGAATCTGGCGCCCAGTGATGGCACCGTGAAACTTGGGATGGCCGCCAAGACGCCGTCGGATTGGGCCACGTTTGCCCGGAAATACCGGGCCGAGATGGCGGCGCCGGTGGCGAGGCACGACCTGGCGCTATTGGCGGCGATGTCGCAGACAACGAATTTTGCGGTGGGATGCTACTGTGAGGACCTATCGCGCTGTCACCGGTCGATCCTGCGCGAGTTGCTGATCGAGGCCGGGGCGACGGTGGCCTGACAGTCGGGGGGCGCGGTCGCGCTTGCGGACGCCGGTGAACTAGCCAGCTTGCCCGCACCCCATGCAAAAGCTCACCCCCTGCCTTTGGTTCGACGGCGACGCGGAAAAAGCCGCCCGGTTCTATGTCTCGCTGGTGCCCGGTTCACGCATCACGCGGATCTTTCGGACGCCGACCGACACCCCGCATTCCAAGGCGGGCGACGTCCTGACGGTGGAATTCACCCTCGGGAAAATGGAGTTCCTCGCCCTGAACGGCGGGCCGGAGTTCAAGTTCAACCCGGCGGTTTCGTTTCAGATCCACTGCAAGGATCAGGCCGAGGTCGACCGGATCTGGGCCAGGATCAAACGAAACGGCGGCAAGGAAATGGCCTGCGCCTGGATCCAGGATCGCTGGGGATTGGCGTGGCAGATCGTGCCGGTCCGTCTCGAGCAATTGCTCAAGGACCGCAACCGGGCCAAGGCGAAGCGCGTGATGGAGGCGATGATGACGATGATCAAGATCGACGTCGCCGCCCTCGAGAAGGCCGCCGCCTGTCGCGCCTAACGCGGGATGGCAGGACGCCCAGCGCGCCTGCTGGCGCTCCTGTGAGGCGCTCGTTAGCGGGGCGTTCCGGGTGGCCATTGATCTCGACAGGACTGGAGGGCAACCACGGAGGTCAGTCATACCCGCTTTGGGGTATTTTGGTGAGCGACCTAGTGAGAAAGGCGGTTCGAAACGTCTATCATGGGTGACGTCACACGGATGAAATCGCTTCCTTTCTCAAAACCCGGCGCGGAGCTGGTCGGCCGCCGGTTTGACACCTCTAGCCGGAAGTTCATTGTCGGGTTCGAAGACTCTAATACCGCAACGCCCGTAGGCGGGCAAAAACCGCCCACTACCGAAAGGTAGTGGGTTTTCCATTTTCGCATGAAAATCGCTCTGCTGATAGATGGAGGGTTCTTTTCCAAGGCGGTTGGATCGGCGTTGGGTGTGCGCTGGCCGTTGGCCGACGTGATCTACCGCAATGCGTTGGCGCTGCGGAACGCGGACGAAGAGCTCCTGCGGATCTTCTACTATGATTCGCGCCCGTACAAAGGAGCGCAGACCCATCCGGTGACCCGGCAGACGGTAGACTACTCGCAAAGCCCGGCGGCACATGCACGGGATCGGTTTCTGTCTGATCTGGGCAAGTTTGATTACGTGGCCTTGCGCTGTGGTGAGGCGAGGGCCCGGGGTTGGGTCCTGACTGAGGCTTACGAGCGAAGCCTTGCGGCTAACGGTCCGCGGACTCCAGCTGCGGGCGATTACGAGCTGCGGTTTGAGCAAAAGGGCGTGGACATGCGCCTGGGCATCGACGTCGCCACGCTCGCGCTGAATCGGTACGTCGACCGTATTCTCATTGCCTCAAATGACACCGACCTGATTCCCGCGTTCAAACTAGCGAGACGGCATGGCGTCCAGGTCATCGTACCGCAGATCGGCTCGTATACGCCGCATCCCCAGCTCGTGGAGGATTCGGACTTCACGCGGGTCCTCGCACCGATCGCCTAGTTTGTGCGGGCCACCCGACTGTCCACCGGGTGATCGGCACTCACTTCTTCCGCTGGATCACCTGTGGAGCTGCCTCCATCTGGCCGCGGGTGACGCCGAGCTGATTGATGAGCTTGAGTTCGCGCCAGAGCTCGCCGCCGGTGATGTCGCCGCGGAGCAGGCGCTGGTACTGCGTGAGGGTTCGGCTCACCTCGGCCGCGTCTTCATTGACAAACTCAACCCGGAAATGCCGCGCGCCCAGTTCCATCAGGCGGGCCACGTATTCCGCGCCGGTCTGGGCACGGTTGTTGAAGACGGTGTTGCGGCAACCGGCATCCGCGCGCAGCGGCAACTCGGCCCCCACGCGGTCGCGGAGAGCGACCCGGTGTTTCTCACACGGCCGACCGCAGTCGCGGTAATCCTTCCCGGTCGAGAGGAACGCGCAGAATACGCAGTGCTCCATGTGAAACATCGGCATGTGCTGGTGGATCGTCAGGTCGAACCACCCGGCCGGCGCTGCCCGCAGCAGCGCCTCGAGCTGCATGATGTTCAAGTCGTAGCTCGCCGTTACCCGCTCGAGTCCGTGCTCCCGCAGGAAATAGTCGGCCGTGAGCGGATTCGCGACATTGAGCGAGAAGTCGCCGCGTTTTCGGTCGCCGGAGAAAAACGACAGATGGTCGTAGTTCCGCACCAGGTAGCCGTCCGCCTCGCAGGACCGCACCTGCTTGAGGATCCACTCTTCGCCGGGCTTGAACACGCGGGGTGCCGCAACCCAGATGGACGAGCCGGCTCCACTGGCACCCTGCAACTCGCGGAAACGGACGACGGTGTCGCGGTAGTGCTTGGGATTCTCGAACTCGCAGTAGACGGTCCGGGTGCCCGCCGCCCACGCGGCCTCGAGTTGCTCGGGGAGGCGGATCACGGCGATGAGTTCGGGCGCCGTAGTTTCCTCCGGCTGTCTGCTGGAATCCGAATGCCGGAGATCCGGCAATTGGTACTCCACCGTGCGCCAACGCTTCGGGGCGGCGCGGAGCTGGTCTAGTGCGGCGACCAGGTCGCGACGGAGCCGGTTTAGCTCGCTGATCGGCAGGATCACTTCGCCTTCGAGCTGGGAGCGCACCGCCTCCAGCGTGAACGGAGTTCCGCCCAATCGGCCCAGTTGCTCGCGGAGCCGTTCGGGACTGAGGGGCTGCTTTTCCGCCGGGGCGAGTAGGACGGAGGATTCCACCTTGGCGACGTGACCCTGGCCATCGTTCGCGATCACGGTGAGCGGCGTGCCGACGCGACCGTGGACCTCGATCGTGATCGGGCGCTGGAACCGGACTTTGTCGCCGTCAAAGGTGGCCCGCACCTCGCGATCAAGCGCGGGGTCGTTCGTCTTCCACACGAGCTGGCCTGCCTGCACCCGGCGCCAGTCGATGTCGCCGTGGCCAAACCGCAGCGTCATCTCGCCATCGCGTCCGGCTGTCGCCTGATAGATGCGGCCGCCTTCCTCGCGTTCCTCTGGATTGCCGGCATCGAACACCACGCCGTCGCCGGGCTTGAGCGGACCGACCGGCCGCAGGGTCACGCTCTCGTGGGCCACCCGCAGCACCTCGCCGAGAAACACGCCGCGCTTCGTGCCAAAGCGCGCGTGCGCGAGCTCCTGGTTGTTGTTGCCGCGGAACCATCCCGTGTAGAGACCGCGGGAAAAACTCATTTCGAGTTCGTACCGGGCCGATTGGCGGTCAAAGGCTGCAGGCTGACGATCGCTGGCGAGCTTGAGCGGCTGATCACGGCCTTCGACCTTGGATGTTCGGCTGTCGGTTTTCCCGCAGACCGCATCGAGCGCCTGCCGGTAGACCCGGGTGATCGAGGCGACGTATTCGGGTGACTTGAGACGGCCCTCAATCTTGAGCGAGGCGACGCCGGCCTGAACGAGGTCGGGCAGCACTTCGAGACCGGAAAGGTCCTGCGGACTCAGCAGGTAACGCCGGTCGCCGAGCGGCACCTGCTGACCGTCGGCAATGAGATCATAGGGCAGACGGCAGGCTTGGGCGCACTCGCCGCGATTCGCGGAGCGCCCGCCGAGTGACTCGCTCGTCAGGCACTGCCCCGAGTAGGCGACACACAGCGCGCCGTGGACGAACACCTCCAGCGGCAGGGACACGGGCGCCCCGGCCTGGGCGGCATTGATCTTGGCGATGTCGGCCAGTGAGTTCTCCCGCGCCAGGACTACTAGCTGCGCCCCAAGCTGGCGGGCGAACTCCACGCCAGCCGCGCTGGTGATCGTCATCTGCGTGGAGCAGTGGATCGGAAAGTCGGGCGAGATCCCACGGATGAGGCGGCAGGCCCCGACATCCTGGACGATGGCCGCGTCGGCTCCGGCGGCGACGATCGTGCGGACGTAGTCGGCGGCATCGACGAGTTCAGGCGTGAAAATAAGCGTGTTGAACGTGACATATCCGCGCACGCCCCGGCGGTGCAGGAACTCCATCAGGGCCGGCAGGTCCGCTTGCGTGAAATTCTTGGCGCGCATGCGCGCATTGAAACGCTCGAGCCCGAAATAGATCGCGTCGGCCCCATTTTCGACGGCGGCATGGACGCACTCCCAATCGCCCGCCGGGGCCAACAGCTCCGGTCGGCGCCCCGCTCGAGGCGGGGCGTCAGGGAGGGCGGGCTGGGAGACTGCAGTGTCCATGATGCGCAAGCCGCATTGTCCCCAACGCGGCGGCGAGGTCGAGGGTGGAGAAGCGAACGATCCTGTCCGGACCTCCCGGCTCAGGCCGCTGCCTCGGCCGGAGCCGCAGGGTGCGCGTGCCCGGGCTGTGAGACGTGGGGCGCCGCAGCGCGCAATTCGGCGGCGCAGAGGACGGTCAGCACGAAGAAGGCGGCCGGCACCCAGCCGAGCAGCGGCAGGCCAACCAGGTGCCCGGCGGCCGAGGTGGTGACGAACAGGCCGGCAAAGACATTCGCGATGCCATTGGCCGCCTGCTGCAGCGCGGCGATGACGCTCATGAAGCCGCCGCGATAGCGGGCCTCCACCGCGTTGGTCACCATGGTCATCGTTGGCGTGAACCGTCCCGACATGAAGACCATGAACAGAGCCATCATGAGCGAGGCAAAGACGACGGAGGAAGCGCCCATGCGAACGAGGACCAGCACGACGACGACGGCGCCGATCGAGAGATAGATCAGGAGATGGTAACGGTCGGTTCGGTCGCTGAGCCAACCGATCAGTGGCAGCGTGAACATCGTCGCGAGGCCGCCGGCCGCATAGCAAAGCGGGAGCTGCACGGTTTCATTGAGGCCGACGTTCGCAACGAACGAGGGGGCGATGAACGGGATGAGCACTCCGCCGGCCATGACGACAATGGTGCCGAGGGCGAACGCGCGCCGGTGAATCGGGTGGGCGAGGATCTCCCGCATCTGCCGCGCGGGCTCGTGGTCCGCCACGGCGGTCCGGAGGTGCGGCAGCACGAGGGAGCCGAGCACGAAGTTGGCGGCGGCGCATCCGGCCAGCAGGAAGAAAGGCGCATGCCAGCCAAAGTGTCCCGCCAGCACCAGGCTGAGCGGCACTCCCAGCACTGAAGCGACGGGAAAAGCCGCCGCCACCCAGCTCATGGTGCGACCCCGCCGATGGGGCGGAATGAAATCCCCGACCATCGCGGTCACCATCGATCCCGCCAGCCCGCCAAACGCTCCCGCCGCCAGTCGCGCGACCATCAGGGCATGATGGGTCGGGGCGAGGCCGCAGGCGAACGTCGCCAGCCCGAAGCCCGCGTAAAGGGTGAGCAACGCGTTCTTCCGGTCGAACCGATCCATGACGAATCCGCCGATGAACCCGCTGACCGCCGCAGCGAGCCCGTAGCAGGCCACCAGCTGCGTGAATTGAGCCGGCGTGATCTGAAAAGCCCGCATCAGCTGCGCGCCCAGCGGCATCATGATCATGAAATCCAGGATGTGGGTGAACTGGACTGCCGCCAGCGTCAGCAGCGTGGCACGCTCCTGAGCGGGAGGAAGTTCATGATACTGGCCAGTCGAGGACATGAAGGCGCAAACGCTTAGGGTTTTTCGTTCGAGCGCAACTCACTGTCGACGGAAGACGGTCGTCTGTGGGCTGTGGCCGTTCACTGGATTACAAGGCTGCGAGTCGTGCCTGGGCTGAGCTGCTATTTCTCGTCGTTCAGGGCCTTGCTCTGTGCGTGCGCATGATCGCGCAGCAACGTCAGGAACTGCTCGGCGCCGCGGCTCTGGTAACGCTGCAAGTGGCGGATCACGGCCAGTTCGCGGGTTGGAAAGCTGTCGGTCAGGCGCAGGTAGGTCAGGGTCCGGCGCTCCTCGGCCTCCTGGACGACTTGGGGCAGGATGGAGATGCCGACACCCATTCCGACGAGCATCTTGAGCGTTGCGACCTGAGCGCAGCGGTAGCCGATCTTCGGCGCGAAGTTGTGGTCGCCGCAGAAGGCCCGGATCTGGGCTGCGAGGGTGCTGGAGTCGCCCATGGTGACCCAGGTCTCGTTCGCGAGTTCGTTGGTGGTGATTTCGCGGCGCTGGGAGAGGGGATGGACGTTGCCCACTACGAGCAGCAGGGGTTCGACCATGAGGGGCTCGACCGAAAGCCGGTGGTCCTTGATGGGGAGCGTGACGACGGCGAAATCGAGGTCACCCTCGAGCACTGCGCGGCTGAGGTCGCTGCGGAAGTCCTCCCGGAGATGAACCTCGAGATTCGGGTGGGTTTCGCGGCACTTGGCGATCAAGGGAGCGACCAGGTACGGAGCCACGGTCGGAATGGCTCCGACGGTGATCTTGCGGTCGAGGTTCGGCTGGTCCTTGAGCTCCTTGGTCGCGTTCTCGACCTCCATGAGGACCTTGCGGGCTCGCTGGACAAACGTGGTTCCCGCTTCGGTTAGTACGGCTTTCCGTCCCAGCCGATGGAAAAGCTTGTGGCCCAGCTCGCGCTCGAGATTTAGAATTTGCTGGCTAAGAGAAGGTTGAGTGATGTGGCACCGCTCCGCCGCCCGGGTGAAATTGGCGGTTTCCGCGACGGCCAGGAAGTAGCGGAGCTGGTGCAGTTCCATAGGTCAGACCTATCACTAAGATAGTTAGCGATTATTTCAACTATTGAAGGAAGTGTCGTATGATTGGCACGTCGGGACCGAGAAGTCTCCGACAACCATAACGAAAGAAAACCTATGAAGCTCGAAATCATCACCTTGGCGACCTCCCTTGGCCTTACCGGCACCGCCGCCTACCTGCTTTCTCATGCTGACACCGCGGTGAGCGCGGACTCCCTGATCGGATGTGCTGCGGTCGCCGCCCTGCTTGCGGTGGCTGCGCTGGAATACCGCATCCGCTGGAAGAGCCTGATCGGTCGCTAAGCGATGTTGGCATAACCTACCCAAGTTCAAGACCCGGAGCGATCCGGGTCTTTTTTTTGTACCGGTTGGGCGGATCGGCCGGTTTCAGGTTTCGCCGCCTGCACTAGGATGGGCGCGCGCACTCCAGCATCGCTCCGAAACTTTTTCCGGGGCAAATAGACAAAACCCCACGGCGATGACGCTACTCAGGAAAGATCCCCCGAACGAACGCATGGAGGACCGACCTGATGATGAATCCTGGAAAGCTTGGTTCGAACGCTACGGCCCAAGGCTGCTGCTGGCTGCGCGCCAGTGGTGTCGGTCGTTGGCGGACGCCGAGGACGTTGTCCAGGATGCCTTCGTCCGTTTCTGGCGGCATCAGCGCCAGCTCGGCGGTGAACCGCAGGCGCTGCTCTTTACCTCGGTCAAGCGCGCCGCGCTCGACCTCGCCCGACGCAACTCCCGCCGCGGCGCGCGTGAGGAGTTGTCGGACGGGGGTCTGGAGAGCACCGAGCCCTGGTTCGAGACCCCGCTGGAAGGTGATGATCGTCGCCAAGCCATCGAGACCGCGCTCCGCCGCCTGCCGTCGGAGCAGCGCGAAGTCCTTACCCTCAAGATTTGGGGCGAGCTCACGTTCGAGCAGATTGCCGGGCAGCTTGGCATTTCACCCAACACCGCGGCCTCGCGCTACCGCTACGCGCTCGCCGCTCTCCGCGAGGCCCTGACCGCTGCTGATTGCCATGGATAACGAACTCCAGGAACTCGAGGCCGAACTGAAGCGCCTGCGCCCCGTGGCGCCGTCGGCTTTGGCCCGCGCCCGAATTGAGCGTGAGCTTACCTCCCGTCGGCCGGCGCGGTTGTCATGGCTCGCGCTGCCGCTGGCCGCGGCCCTCGTCGGGCTGGCCTACCTGCAGAACCGGGTCGGTGTGACCCCGTCGGCCACGCCCGCGACGCCGGCATCGCTGGCCCAGGCCGCCAATCGTCCCGTCACGAAGTCCTTCGCCTACAAGCCGGTGTCGGCCGAGAACCTCCTCTATGACATGCAGGACGAGGGCATGGTCACGCTCGCCGACGGCACGGCCGCCCGGCGCTACCGTTCGTCGTACGTCGACACCATCACGTGGAAGAACCCCCGCACCCAGGCGTCCCTGCGCTGGAGCGTGCCGCGGACAGTCGAGCGCGTGATTCCCGTCAGTTTCCAGTAACCCAAACCCTCCGATCAAAACCAAGAAAGCACCATCCATGAAATCGAACCTCCGTTACCTCATTCCCGCCGCCGGCCTGGCGGTGCTGCTGCCGCTCGCGCACGCGGGTGAGACGGCCCAGGAAACAAAGACCTCCAAGAAGGAAATGCGCGTCATCGTGAATGCCGACCAAGCCGGTCCGCACGTGGCCGTGCGCATGCACGGTCCGCGCGAGATGGAGACGGTCACGTTCCTCGGCGTCGAGACCCGCCCGACGGATCCCACGCTGGCCGACCAGCTGAATCTCGCGAAGGGCACCGGCCTCATCGTCCGCGCGGTCGTGCCGGAAAGTCCGGCCAACGGCGTGCTGAAGGCGAACGACGTTTTGGTGAAGCTCGACGATCAGCTCCTGATCGAGACGCGCCAGCTCGCCGTGCTCATCCGCAATCACAAGGAAGGCGACGAGATCGCCGTCACCTACATCCGCGGCGGCAAGGAGAACACCACCAAGGTGAAGCTGGGCAAGCACGAGGTGCCGAAGCTAGCCCTGCTGGGCGACGGCCAGGGCGACAACATGATGTTCAACTTCCACGCGATGCCCTTCGGGCAGGACGGCGTCCCGGGTGCGGGCCGTGAGGACATGGACCGGGTGCTCGCGCTGATCGACCAGCATGCGCCCGGCGCGATGCAGCAGATGCACCGCATGCGTATCGAGCGGGACGGAAATCCGGCCCCGGGCATGCACACGACCACTGTCAGCACCAACAACAGCAACATGGTGTTCTCGGATGAGAAGGGCTCCCTCGACCTGACCATCAAGGACGGCCAGAAGTCGCTGGTCGCGAAGAACGCGAAGGGTGAGCAGATCTTCTCCGGCCCGATCAACACGCCGGACGAGCGCAAGGCCCTGCCGCCCGAGGTCCGCGAGCGTCTCGACAAGCTCGAGGGGATGCAGGAATTCAGCTTCCAGACCGACGACGACTTCGAGGGCAACGTCAAGGTGGTGCGTCCCACCAAGACCAAGATCGTCATGCCGCATGCGGCGCCCGCGCCCGCCGCTCCCGCGGTGCCGCCGTCGCCGGCGTTCTGATCGCAGAATTCACTCCGTCCGGACGCCGGTTCGTTCCGCCGTCCGGTCCGGTTGTGTTGGTGTCAGCAAAAAGGCGGGGTCTTGCGACCCCGCCTTTTTTGTTTCCAGAGGGAAAACGCGGCTCAGGAGGCGGCCGTCTCTTCCTTGATCTCCTCGACCGCCGGGCGCTTGAGGAAGGCGGACGTGACCAGGGAGATGATGGCACCCCAAAACAGGGCGCTGATGAACCCGACGGCGGCCGTGATCCCGGGCTTCATGAAGAAGCGGATGCTCTTTTCGGCTCCCTCGAGTTGCGCGCCGCTCAGGCCCTTGGCTTCCAGCTTGTCGAGCTGCGCCTGCACGATCACGTCGGCGATGCCCGGATTGATGACTTGGAAGTAGAGGTAGTTCGTGACGATGCCGATGACCCCGGCGCAGAACATCGTCATGAAGCCGGCGACGAACGCATTCCCGTAAGTGAAGTCCTCGGCGACCGGCCACTCGGCGCGGCGGGCCTTCGTGCCGAGAACGATGAAGGTGATGCCGATCGCGAGACCGCCCACCGAGCCGATGATCTGACCGGTGGAGAACTTCGCCGGATCCGAGTGGTAGCCGAGGAAGTAGATCGCCAGCGTCAGCACCATGCTGGCGAGCGCCGTGTAGAAGCCGTAGAGGGAGTAGGTTTTCATCGCGGGCCGATCATGGATCGCCCTGCGATGAAAACAATCCCGCTGTGACGGGCGGCGCGGCGGCCAGACCAGCGGCGCGGATGCGCGACGGGGCCTCAGGCGGCCAGCGGCATGGCGCCCTGGCGGGGGAACCGACGGAACGGCACCAGGTTCTCGGACCGCGGCTGCCAGTAAGGACGGCGCGGCGCGTAGTCGCGGATGACGCTGAGGAGGAAGAGGATCGACGCCGTGGCGGCGAAGATACCGAGGGAGACATCGAAGAAGAACGCGCCCAGGCCCAGGAGGGCGGCGGCGGAGAGGAAGGAGATGAGTTTCATGACGGAGGCGGCAGACATGGTGGTTGGATTTGTTGCCATGAGAACTCGGGTCGCCCCGAAAAGTTGCACCGAAATCCGTCCGATTGGAGGGACGGTCCTCACGCATGATGAATGGTATCGCCGCGAATGGGTGCGGATGCGGCGTGGGCCGCTGCCACCAGGAACACGAAACAAACGGAGATCGGAAGCGACGGCTGCTCGCGTCGCTAGGGTAACGTTCCTGTTCGTCCAGCCCCGATCCGCGGAGCACCGCAGCCTTGTACGCTTCGGGTCCCGGTGGCCGCCTACTTCAGAAATGCCTTCACCAGTCGATCGTCGCCGTCGTTGGCCGCGGGCTTCAGGTGCAAGGCCGCGCAGAGGAGATTGTAGATGTTCACGTTCTCGACCGGGTCGATCACCACGCCGGAGCGGAAGGACGGGCCGGCGGCCATGAGGATGCCGTGCATCGACTGGTACTTCGGGTCGAAGCCATGGTCGCCGTGGTTGAACTTGCCGTGGACCGATTCGTAGTACTTCCGCGGGCCGACTTCCCAGCCCTCCTCCGGCACGACCCAGACCGGCGGGATGCGGGGGTTGCCGGACATATGATAGCGCGCCGGCAGATCCTTCGCCAAATAGGCCTTCACATGCGGTACGGCGGACAGGGCCGTGACGATGGATTCCGGCGTGCCCTCCAGCGGCCGCAGGCCGCAGACCGGCCCGAAGAAATCCGCCTGCACCGTGCTCGGATCCAGATAGTCGTCGAGGATGATCACGCGCGAGAGGCTGATCGGCGTCATGCCGTGATCGGAGACGACGACGAAGTTGGCGGGCATCTGCTCGGCCTTGAGGCGGGCGCGGATCGCGCCGAGACGCGAATCGAGCAGCTTCACCGCGTTCGCGATCTCAGGCGAGTCGGGCCCGAAGCGATGGCCGGCGGAATTGGTCTCCTCCATGTAGAACGTGACGATCACTGGGCGTTTCTCCGGCGGCTGCCGCAGCCAGCCGATGATCTCCTCCAGCCGCTGATCGAACGGCATCTTCGAGTCGTAGGGCTTCCAGTAGGTCGGCCGGTAGCCGCCGATCTCCGCCTCGGATCCGACCCAGAAGTGGGAGGCGCTCGGATGCCCCTGCTTGATCGCGGTCACCCAGATCGGCTCGCCCGCCCACCACACGCTCTCGTGCACCGAGGCGGGCCGGTTGTAGCGGAAGTAGACCTGCGTTCGCGGGTCGAACATCTCGTTGTTGATGATGCCGTGGTGCGCGGGATAGAGGCCGGTGACGATCGCGTAGTGGTTGGGGAAGGTGTTCGACGGAAACACCGGGATTAGCTCGCGCGCGGAGCAGCCCTCCTGGCGCAGCTGGCGGAGATTGGGCGTCTCCGCCGGGTACTTGTCGCAATAGTCCCAGCGGAATCCATCCATCGAGACCAGGATCAGCGGTGGCGGCGCGCCGTCGCCTGAACCGGTGGCGCAGCCAGCCAGCAGGCCGGCCAGCAGGGGGAGCATCGCGAACCCGAGCAGACGCAGGAGGGATTTCATCGGCGCAAGGTGACCAGGGTCGCGCCCCACGATCCGGAATGCTCGTCGCCGGAGCGGAACGAGCGCACGAGGGGCGACTGGCTGAGGAGATGATGGACGGATGCGCGCAGCTGGCCTGTACCCTTGCCGTGGACGATCCGGACCTCGTGAATGCCGCGCTCGGCGCAGGCGCCGAGGTACGCCGGGATCAGCTCGCCGAGGTCCCGCGGATCAAACGTGTGCAAGTCCAGCTCGCCGGTGATCGGGATCGAGACCGGAGCGGCGGCGGCGGACGGGGCGGACTTCACGGCGCGGGAGTGGTTCCCGGGGGCGCAGGCGGCTCGACGCGTTGGACGGGGGCGGGCGACGGGAG
>DAOQKI010000002.1:0-73091 GCA_035334485.1 Opitutaceae bacterium | reverse complement strand
TCTAAGCCCCCGTGAATGTCGGCCGTAACTATAACGGTCCTAAGGTAGCGAAATTCCTTGTCGGGTAAGTTCCGACCCGCACGAATCGTGTAACGAGTTGACGACTGTCTCGGAGAGAGGCTCGGTGAAATTGTAGTGGCGGTGAAGATGCCGCCTACCCGCAGCAGGACGGAAAGACCCTATGCACCTTTACTGTAAGCTGTTATTGTCGCTTGATTTTTAATACGTAGAATAGGTGGGAGACTTCGAAGGCCGGTTCCAGGATCGGTCCGAGTCGCAATGTGAAATACCACTTTTTAATTGTTAGGCGTCTAACCTCGACCCATCAACTGGGCGTGGGACAGTGATAGCAGGTCAGTTTTTCTGGGGCGGAATCCTCCCAAAAAGTAACGGAGGATTACGAAGGTTCCCTCGGCCCGGTCGGTAATCGGGCTATAGAGCGCATGAGTATAAGGGAGCTTTACTGTGAGACCAACAAGTCGAGCAGTTGCGAAAGCAGGTTCAAGTGATCCGGTGGTTGAATGTGGAATCGCCATCGCTCATAGGACAAAAGGTACGCTAGGGATAACAGGCTGATCGCGCCCAAGCGTTCACAGCGACGGCGCGGTTTGGCACCTCGATGTCGGCTCATCACATCCTGGGGCTGGAGAAGGTCCCAAGGGTTCGGCTGTTCGCCGATTAAAGTGGTACGCGAGTTGGGTTCAGAACGTCGTGAGACAGTTCGGTCCTCTATCCGCTGTGGGCGTTTGTGATTTGAGGGGTTCATTCTCTAGTACGAGAGGACCGAGAATGACGAACCTCTGGTGTTCCGGTTGTCGCGTCAGCGGCAGCGCCGGGTAGCTATGTTCGGAAGGGATAAGCGCTGAAAGCATCTAAGCGCCAAGCCCATCCCAAGATAAGATCACAATCCATCGCAAGATGGTGCAAGGTCCGGGTAGACCACCCGGTTGATAGGCCAGAGGTGTAATTGGGGTAACCCATTCAGCTTACTGGTACTAATGACCTTGAAGGTTTATGCATCCTCAAGATTCATTCTAGGCGTTTATCTTACCTACTACCTGTCTCCCTAGACTTTATTCACTTATCCCGCATCCGCGGGATTTCCCTTCCTGGTGACCACATGCCGGGGGTTCCACCCGTTCCCATCCCGAACACGGCCGTTAAGCCCCGAGCAGCCAATGGTAGTTGGACGTTAGGTCCCGCGAGAGTAGGTCGTTGCCAGGTTTATGGCCCGGATCTTCGAAAGAAGGTCCGGGCCTTTTCTTTTTCCAGGATCGCGAGAGCGCCCTTTCTGGCTCCCGCGAATCGACGATGTTTGATTCCCTTGAAATCCTGATCGCGAGTGGAGCAGTTGGTTTGCGTCTCGAGGCATGCAGGATCGGCCGTCGGCGCAGCTCACCCAGTTGCTAGCCCTCAGGATCTGCTCGTGCTGAACCGACGTTCCTAGCCTGCCCAGTCCGTGTTCACGCTTTTGCCGGATGTTGGTCAATCCAGGGAGCTCGAGGAAGCTGCCCCGAGAATCGATCAATTGAACCTCGGTGACGAATGCGATTCGCGCGCAGGCTTGCGCGAGAGGGTGGAGTTACTTTTCAGAAACGCCGGCCACTTCGAATCCCTCGGGGCTTGACTGACCAGTGGCACGGGTCTTGCGTTGACCAAATCAAGCTGTCGACGGACCTATCGCCGGCAAGAAACGTAACCGAAACTACCAATCCATGCACAAGACTACCCGCATCGCGCATATCCTGACGGCGATGATCGCCTTCAGCCTAACGATGGCAACAGCGGTGTTCGGCCAAGGTATCACTACCGCGGCTATCAACGGTGTTGTTACTGACAAAAACGGGACGCCGATCGCCGGCGTAAGCGTTACCGTCGTACACGAACCCACAGGAACGCGCTCGTTCGCCGTGACGCGTTCAAACGGCCAGTACAACCTGTCCGGAATGCGCGTCGGTGGCCCGTACACGGTCACCGCTTCCGCCAAAGACCTCCAGCCGCAGGAGCAGAAAGAAATCTACCTCAACCTTGAAGAAAACGCCGCCGTTGACTTTCAACTCTCCGCCGAGGTTGTGAAGATGGAGGCGTTCAGCGTTTCTGCCAGCAAGGACACGACGTTTGACGCCGGCAAGATGGGTACGGGCACGACGTTCTCGGATCAGGACATCAGCAACACCGCCACGGTCCGCCGCAGCGTGCAGGATGTCGCCAACCTCGACTCGCGCCTTTACCTCGGCTCCCTCGACCAGGGCGGCCAGCTGAGCGCTCAGGGCCAGAACTTCCGCTACAACTCCTTCCTCGTCGACGGTGTGCAGGCGAGCGACACCTTCGGTCTGAACAGCAACGGTTTCTCCTCGCTGCGCAGCCCGATCCCGCTCGACGCCATTGAGAATCTGAACGTCCAGCTCTCCCCGTACGACACCCGCTACGCCGGCTTCACCGGTGCGCTGCTCAACGCCACCATCAAGTCCGGTACGAACAAGTTCCACGGTTCGATTTACGGTGAGTGGACCGACCAGGACTGGCGCGCCAAGAATCCGATCACGAACCTGAAGGAAACCTTCAAGGAGCGCACCTATGGCATCACCCTCGGTGGCCCGATCATCCGCGACAAACTGTTCTTCTTCGTCGCCTATGAGGACTTCAAGCGCAACGCCGCTCCCCCGCAGGCGAATTTCGTGCCGGATGCCACTCAGCTCGCTACGATCGTCGCCCGCGCCAAGACGCTGGGTTACGACCCGGGCACGCTGAACGCCGACAACACCTCCACGCAGCGCACGCTCATCGGCAAGATCGACTGGAATATCAGCCAGGCCCACCGCCTCTCGCTGTCCTACCGTAAGAATTACGGTCATGACACCGCGTTTGCGAACTACACGGGCTCGACCAACACGTCGCTGAGCAACTACTGGTACAACCAGCCCCGCAACACGGACGCCTATACGGCCCAGCTGTTCAGCCAGTGGACCCCCGACCTCCGCACGGAAGTCGACCTCTCGTATAACCGCTTCAATGGTTCGCCCGCCAACAAGGGCGCGCCGTTCCCGCAGGTTCAGGTCCAGGGCGTCACCGGCACCCGCTACGACACCGGCGCCACCATCACCAACGGCGCGGTCTACTTCGGCACGGAGTCGTCCCGCCAGCTGAACCAGATCATCACCAAGGAAACGGTCGGCAAGTTCATCGCCGAGTACTCGGTGGGCGACCACACGATCAGCGGTGGCGCGGAGTCCGACTCGACCAAGTACCGCAACGCCTTCGTGCAGTACACGGACGGCTACTACACGTTCTCCAACATCACGAACTGGGTGGCTGGCACCCCGCCGAGCGCCTACCAGCTGGCCAAGGCCTATTCGGGCTTCTCGATCAATGATGCCATCGCGAACTGGAAGTACGAGGCCTATGCCCTGTTCATCCAGGACACGATCAAGGTCAACTCGGCCCTCACCTTCATGCTTGGTGTTCGGTATGATTACCCGCATATCGGCCAGAAGCCGCCGGTCGCCGCTGGTTTCTCCTCCGCCGGATTCAATCGCCCGAACGGTGGTGCGGTGACGGACAACACTACGACGAACAGCGGCAACGAGACGATCGCCCCGCGCGTCGGATTCACCTACAAGTTCAACACCGAGCGCAAGACCCAGCTCCGCGGTGGCTTCGGCCTCTTCCAGGGTAAGAACCCGGCCGTCTGGATCTCGAACGCCTACTCGAACGCCGGTTCGGTGGCCAATGCGACCGCAACCTCGGGCCAGCTGCCTGGCATCACCTTCAGCCCGGACGTCAACAACCAGCCGATCCCCGGCGGTGCCCTTGGCAGTCCGAACATCAACGTTACCGACCCGAAGTTCCGCCAGCCCGCGCTGTGGAAGAGCAATCTTGCCTTCGATCACCAGCTGCCGTGGGGCGGCATCAACTTCACGGCGGAAGTCTACCACAACGTGGTCGACTCCGCGCTGAATGTTGAGTTCCTCAACTACAAGATCGCGACGGATGGCCCGAGCGTCATGCCCGACGGCCGCGTCCGCTACGGCACCGTTTCGAGCATCACCTCGAGCACGACCACCAGCACGGCTGGTCGCCGCCGCGTGACGACGGGCGGTCCCGTTGGCAACGGTTTCGCCGACGTGTTCTACCTCACGAACACCCGCAATGGCGGCGCCGACGGCACGACGTTCTCGCTCAGCCGTCCGCTGAAGAACAACTGGGGCTGGTCGCTCTCCTGGACCCGTGGCAAGGCGACCGAGGTCAGCCCGATGACGTCGTCCGTCGCGAGCTCGAACTACTCGAACCGCGCCTCGTTCAACCCGAACGAGGACCGGGCCTCGATCTCGAACACGAACATCAAGGACCGCATCGTCGGCACGTTCACGCGTCAGTTTGAGTTCATCAAGAGCAACAAGACCCGCGTGTCGTTCATCTGGCAGAGCCGCACCGGCCACCCGTACTCGTGGGTGTTCCGCGGTGACGCCAACGGCGACGGATACGCGTTCAACGACCTCCTCTACGTCCCGGCCGGCCCGAGCGACCCGAAGGTCGCGTGGGCGAGCGCTACCGAGCGTGATGCCTTCTTCGCGTTCATCCAGACGAACGACCTCTGGAAGTACCAGGGCACCCACCCGGAGCGTAACAGCGAGGTTTCGCCGTGGCTCAACACGCTCGACATTCGCATCTCGCAGGAGGTGCCGATCTGGAAGAGCGTCAAGACCGAGCTCTTCGTCAATGTCCTCAATATCGGGAACATGATCGACAAGAGCTGGGGCCAGATGGAGGAGATTCCGTTCTCCTATCGCCGCGCGGTTGCGGGTGCCACCTACAATGCCACGGCCAACAATGGCCAGGGCCAGTGGAACTACACCTTCAACAGCGGCACGCTCGACGGTATGCCGATCGTTGCCAACGACACGCCGATCTCGCGTTGGCAGGTCCAGGCCGGTCTGAAGATCAAGTTCTGATCTCAGCCCTCGGCTGATTCATCTCAAGAGGCGGCTGCGGCAACGCAGCCGCCTCTTTGCTTTTTGCTCGATGAGCCTCCTCCGCCGGCGGCTGCAGTCCTCTGACCCTAACGATCCTGTCGCAGGCGCTCGAGCTGTTCGCGGGCAGCGGTGAAGTCCGGCTGCAAGCGAATCGCTTCCTCGTCGTGGGCGATGGCCTCGCTGATCTTGCCTGATTGGGCTAGAGCCAGCGCGAGATTGTGGTGCACCATCGCCAAACCCGGATGCTGGCGCAGGGTTGCCTGATAGTGTGGCACGGCCTCAGCCGGGCGTCCCATTCGCATCAGCACGACGCCCGCGTTGTTGTGGGCCGCCGCCGAGTCTGGATCGAGCGAGAGTACCTTTTGGAATGCTTCAAGTGCCTCGGTCAGCTGTCCCTGTCGCAGCAATGCGTCTCCCAGGTTGTTCCAGGCTTCGACGCGGCGAGGGGACTTCCTGGCCGCCTCGCGAAATTCGCTGGTGCTTTCGGCTGTTCGCCCGGCTTGGGCCAGAGCCACTCCTAGGTTGTACTGAATGTCAGCGTCTTTCGGTTTCAGTTGCCTCGCAGCGGTGAGCTCGCGCACCGCCTCTTCGCTGCGTCCTGATTGCATGAGTGCGGTGGCGTAGTCGCTGCGAGCATCGGCATAATCGGGTCGGAGCCGGACCGCCTCAGCCAGTTGGGGGAGCGCCTCCTTCCATATTCCACGCCTCGCGTATACCGCTCCCAAGCTGGCATGCGCGCGAGCATTGCCCGGGGTCTTGGCGACATTGTCCATCCAGAGCTTCTCGTCGTCGGCATAGACCTCCACTCGTGACACCGTGAGCGAGGCGTAGGCCGCAGCCAAACCAACCACGACCAGGTAGCGTAGGACCGAGCCCTGCCGCCAGATCACGGCAATCAGCAGGACCATGACCGCAGCCAACGGAAGGTACATCCGGTGTTCGGCAATCGGCTGGGTGGTGAGCGGGACAAAGCTCGAGCTTGGCGACAGCACCACGAAGAAGGCGGCAGCGAGGAATCCGGCCACGGGCTTGCGGACGAGCGCCCAAGCGGAGGCTGCCAACAGGGCCAACACGATCAGCCCTTGCCACCATACTTGCGCTATCGGGAAGAGATCCGGCCCGTAGTCGAGGATCAGCGGGTGCGGCCAGAATGCGAGTTTGAGGTAAGTCGCGACTGCCCGCGCTTGTGCCACCAGATAATCCCATGAGCTGACTCCGAGACCGAATCCGACGGTGCCCGCGCGCTGGTGATGTTGCGAAATGAGCAAAACGAGTATCCCCCACGTCGCCACCAGAGAGACATAGACCCACCGACGCTCTTTCCACGCCCGCCCAAAACTGCCCGCGAGAAACGTCCGATCATAGAGCAGCGCCACCACCGGAGCGGTGACCATCACTTCCTTGCTCGCCATGCCCAACGCGCACGCGGTCACGGCGACCGTATTCCAAATATTTGGGTAACGCGAAGTTGCAGATCGAACCAGACCGTAAAGCGTCAGCAGATAGAACAGCCCAACAATCACTTCGTTTCTTTGCACCACACACACGACCGACTCGGTTAGGAGCGGATGGACTGCCCAGATTATGGTCGCGATGGCGGAAATGGGCAGGGCCGCGCTGGCAAGGTCCGGCGAGCTTGTCGGCAGCAGCAACGTGCGCCGAACGAGGCCGAACAGAACCAGGGCAACCGCGGCATGAAGTCCGACATTGGTCCAGTGGTAGCCTCTGGGTTCGAGTCCGCCGACTGCGTAGTTGAGCGCGAGCGAGACATTCACCACCGGCCGGCCGGTGGCACCTGCCGCCGTCTCCGGCGGATTCAGCATCGGTCCGGGAGGCCAAACCTGTCGGATCGTCTCGTTGCGCTCGATCGCCGGAACGTCATCGAAATAGAACGGCACGGCGCCCACGCCGCGATAGGTCCAGACGACTGCAGCCAGGATCAAGGCGGCGACGGCCAGCGGAAGCCATGGCAGGGCAGGGGTGCTCCGGGTCGGACGGGACGCGTTCACGCTGGTGGGAGAAAAACCGATTTTGCGCGGCTGGGAACGATTTAATTCCGAGCATTGGCCCAGTTGCGCCGGAGCCACTCCAGGTGGTCGCGCGCTTCGGGGAAATCGGGCTGCAGCGCCACCGCTTTTTCCTCGTGGGCCATCGCCTCCGCGTACTTCCCGAGCTGTCCCAGCGCCAGTGCGAGATTATGATGCGCCGCGGCGGAGTCCGGCATCAGCCGCAGAGTCTCCTGATAATGGGGCAGCGCCTCGCTTGTGCGCCCGGATCCAACGAGCGCGAGCGCGAGGTTGTGATGTGCTCCGGCAAGCGCGGGATCGAGGGTCAGGGCTCGTTCGAAGAGGCGAATCGCCTCCGGCAGACGACCTCGGGCGAGTTCGAGATTGCCGAGGTTGTAATGCGCGGCCGCTGAACGCGGCGCGAGACGGACGGCGAGCTCGAACTGCTCCACGGCTTCGTTCACGCGTTGCAGCGCATAAAGCGCATTGCCCAGGTTGATGTGGGCTTCGACGTACTCAGGGTTGTTCCTCAGCGCCTCCTGATATCGGCCGACGGCCTCGGTCCATCGTGCCTCTTGGGAGAGGGTGTTGCCCCAATTGGAGAATGCCTCCGGGTAATTGGGCTGAAGTCGCGTGGCTTCCGCGTAGTGTTGGTACGCCTCACCACGCCGCCCCTGTCGGGCCAGCGCGTCAGCAAGTCGGCAGTGCATGAAGGCGCTGTCGGATTCGATCCGCAACGCGGCCTCAAGGTGGATGATCGCTTCGTCGAGATGTCCGAGCTCCTGCTGGGTGATTGCCAGGTTGTAGTGGGCGGCCGAGTAGTTGGGCACGAGACGGAGGGCAGCCTCGTAGTGGCCCACGGCGTCGGCCCGCCGACCCACGCGAGCGAGACTGTTGGCGAGGTTGTGCTGCGCCTCGGCATAGTTCGGGCTCAGCGCGATTGCCGCCTCATATGCCGGCACCGCTTCGACGTCTCGGCCCGCCTGGGCCAGGGCGTGACCAAGATTGTAGTGCGCGCGTGCGTTGCCCGGGCGCTTCTGCGCGGTGTCCTGCCAAAGTCGAATCTCGTCCTGAAAGTCGCGATTCCGGGTCGCCGTCAAGCAGGCGAGTGTCACCACTAGGACTGTCCCGCCGGCAAGAAACCAGCGGCGCCCCATGACTCTAGCCGCAGCACATGCGACGAGCGTCACGATCGGCGCCAGCGGAAGGTAGAGCCGATTTTCGGCCATCGGTTGGTGCACGATCGGTACGAAGCTCGAGGTGGGCGCGAGCAGCACGAAGTACATGATCGCCAGAAAACCGACGCCGGGTTTTCGAACGAGCGCGTAGCAGGCGGCCAGGAGAAGAACCAAGAGCAGGCCGGCCGACGTCGCTACACTCGCGGCCGTGAAGCCCAGGTTTTCACCATAGTCGAAGACCAGCGGGTTCGGCCACAACGCCAAGCCCAAGTACCTCACGATCACCTCGCACTCATCGAAGAGATACGAGATAGGGCTCTTGCCGAGGCCGAGGCCAACTCCATGTTGTTTAAGAGTAAGTACTTGAGAAGCCGTAACCAGCCACGTGAGGGTCAGCAGGATCAGGAGTCTTGGGCGCTTCTTCCAGGTCTCGGCGAAGCTCCCGGACAAGAAAGCCCGATCGTAGAGCAAGGCTGCGAAGGGCAGGGTCATCGCGACCTCCTTGGCCATCGCGGCCAGCAGTCCTGACATTACTGCGACCGTGCTCCAGAACCACGCCGGCTCGGATAGGGCGCTGCGCGCGTACGCATAGAGCGCGAGCAGAAAAAAGAAACCCATCATGACCTCTGAGCGCTGGGAGATGTACGTCACCGACGCGGTCTGCACGGGATGGAGCAACCAGACCGCGGCCACCGTCACGCTAACCGGCAGCGCCCATCGCTCGAAACGTCCTTGCTGCAGGGGAGCGAGCAGGGTCTGTCGCACCAAGCCGAAGAGCAAGAGCCCCGCGAGGACGTGAACGACGAGATTGAAGACGTGATAGCCAAACGGATCGAGACCGCTGAGAGCGTGACTCAGCGCGAAGGAGAGATTGAGCAGCGGGCGACCGGAGACCGTGCTGTTGGGAGGGGGATGAAGCGCACCGTCGATCGGCCAGAGCTGGCGGATCGTCGAGTTCTCGAGGATCGCCGAGGCGTCGTCGAAGAGGAACGGCCCGTGCAAAGCCGGTGCGTACGCCGCCAGCGTGAGCAACGCCAGCATCCCTGCGGCGAGCAGGATCGCCGGGCGGGAAGCAGTTGAAGGTGTCGGCGGGGCGCGATTCACGACCGTTTCAAGACGGGCAAGAAGTGTCCGAAGGCGTGGAGGAAGGCGACCCGGAAAAGCACTTGGCCAGAGGATCATCCTGTATCACAGCGTCCGATACCAGAGAAGAAATCAGGCCAGGGTTGGAGCGTGCGATGGCGTTGCCGACTGGTGGCGACGAGCGTTTCTCAGAGGAGAAAAACGATTTTGGACGCGTTTGGGGAAGTTTTTCCCTCGGGAGGAAACGGGAGAAATCTCCGCAAGCCCAAAATCGCGGAAAAATTCATGAGTTTTTCCCGATAAACCTATTGACGAGCGAAAACCCGAGACCAATAGGTTGTGGTCGAAGCGTCGTGTGACCACATCCTGTAGTGGTTAACAATGCGTCAGTAACTTCCAGCAACTCTCATTCGACTTCCGCCATTTGGCGGCGAAAACACCCGAAAAACCGCCCGATTGCCCGTTCAGTTCCATGCTCAAATCCTTCCAAGTTGGCTCCAAGACCTTCATCCTTGATCAAGACAAGGCGGAGGCTGCTTTTGCTGCCAAGAAGGTGATCAACGGGCGGGAGACGATGACCTTCAATCTGCTCCCGCTGAAGTACCAGTGGGCGTACGACCTGTATCGGAAAATGAAGGCCAACCATTGGGAGCCGGAAGACATCCCGATGGGCAAGGACATCGAACAGTGGCGCGACGAGAAGGCCCTGTCCGACGTCGAGCGCTGGATCATCCGGATGGGCATCGGCTATTTCTCGGCCGCCGAGGGCATTGTCGGCGACAACATCCAGCACGTGGTGCGCGAGCTGGTCACCGCTCCCGAACTCAAGCTGGTCCTGGGTCGGCATGCCCACGAGGAGAACATCCATGCGGACTCGCTCCTCTACATGATTTCGTCCCTCGGCATCAATCCGCACGAGTGCGAGGCGATGTTTGAGGACATTCCGACGATTTTGCGGAAGAACGAGTTCGTCACCCGCGCGTCGCATTCCCTGCGCCGTGATCTCGATCTGACCAAGACCGAGAATAAGAAGTTGTTGGCCAAGAACATCTTCATCTTTGGCCAGTGCATGGAGGGCACGCAGTTCTACGGGCTCTTCGGCATGATTCTCTCGCTCTATCGGCAGAACAAGTTCCCGGGCATCGGCCAGATGTTCCGGTACACGCTGCGCGACGAGTCGAACCACATCGAGGTGTTCCGGAACCTCTTCATGGACCTCGTGGACGAGAACCGCGAGATCTGGACCCCGGAGTTCAAGGAGGAGCTGCGCGGCCTGATGCGCGAGGCGATCGACCTCGAGAAGGAATTCATTCGTGATTGCCTGCCGGTGAACTCGGTGGGTCTCAGCTCCGAGGATTTTCTGACCTACATCGACTACATCGCGGACCGCCGGCTGGAAAGCTGCGGCCTGGCTCCGCTCTCGGTGGGCGTAAAGAACCCGCTTCCGTGGCTCGCCGAGATGATGGACATCAAGAAGGAGCAAAACTTCTTCGAGGGTCGCGTCACCGAGTATCAGAAATCCTCTTCCCTTAACGTCGCTGCCGACGACGAGCTCTGAGCAGTATTCGCCTGTCGCGTCGGCCTACCGTCCACCCGTCCCGCTAGCTTCATCTTTGCTTTTCAGCCGGCGCTGCCGCCGCTTTTGCGGCTACGCTCCGGCTCCGTCATCTTTCCGTTTCTAACTCTTACCCTTTTGTCTCAAACCCGTTACGTTTTTCCATGAGCAACCCTTCCCTGGCGCACGATCTGGCTCTCAAGCGCACTGTCCACACCCCGATCGATCAAAAGCCCCACTACGCTTGGCGTGACGTTGTTGTTTCTGAAAGCATTGAGGTGCCGAACATTGTGCTGCTGTGCCCGCACGGTGAAGAGCGTTTTGTGCTCGCCGAGGTTGCCGACACGCTCGGCAAGGCGCTGACCAACGTTTGCCTCGCCCGCGGCGAAAAGGACATCTTCAACGACACGAACCGCGCGTGGCTCGCCCGCATCTGCCGCGAGGTCGCCGGCAATCTCAACGAGCTTGCCCGCACGCAGTCGCCGCTCCGGCTCTCGCTCAACAGTCTTTATGAGCTGATTGAGAAGACGCTGGTCGACAACAACGCCTACTTCGTGGCGAAGAGCCTCCTGCTCAATCGCGCCCGCAAGATCTCCGTTGATCGCGAGGCCGCCGCCCAGTCCTCCCTCCGCGTCATCCGCCGCAACAACCAGGTGGTCCCGTGGAGCGACCAGAAGGTGGAGATCGCCGTCCGCAAGACGTTCCTCTCCCTCCAGCGCGATTCTGCCCCTGCCGTCGCCATCACCAAAGCAGTCACCGAGCGCGTTCACTCCTCCAAGCAGTCCTTCGTCCATATCGAGGAGATCCAGGACATGGTGCAGGAGGAACTGATGAAGTCCGGCCACTACAAGGTGGCCGAGGCGTACATCCTTTTCCGCGCCCAGCGCAGCGCCGCCCGCGAAGCCGGGCTCGAGACCGCCAGCGAGGCGCCGTTCAATGCGCCCGCGGCCGAGGCACCGGCGCAGTCGGCGATGATCGTCGTCAAGAAGGCTAACGGCGAGAACGTCTTCTGGGACGGCGCCGACCTCCGCAAGCGCATCGAGTTCGCCCAGATCGGCCTCGACCTGTGCCTCTCCGCCGACGAGATCGAGGCCGAGCTCCGCCGTTCGGTCTACGACCAGATTTCCCAGAAGGATCTCGATTCCACGATCATCCTCAACTCGAAGACCCTCATCGAGAGGGATGCTGACTTTGCCAAGTTCGCCGGCCGCATCCAGCTGACCTACATCTACGAGGAAATCCTCGGCTGGGACATCACCCGCGACGGCATCGGTGCCCTCAAGGCCGCCCACCAGCGCGCCTTCCGCAAGTACCTCGAGCACGGCATCGCCATCAAGCGCCTCAATCCCCGCCTCCTGGAGTACGATCTCGCGAAGCTCGCCTCGGTCCTCGATCCGTCGGCCGACCTGGAGTTCGACTTCCTCGGCATCCAGACCCTTTACGACCGGTACCTCATCGTCGACAAGACCTCGAAGCCGTCGCGCCGCATCGAGACGCCCCAGTTCTTCTGGATGCGCGTGGCGATGGGCCTGTTCCTCGACGAGAAGCAGAGCCGCGAGGAACTCGTCACCGCCCTCTACGACCTCTACAAGAGCCGGCGGTTCTGCTCGAGCACGCCGACGCTGTTCAATTCCGGCACGCTCCACTCGCAGTTGAGCTCCTGCTACCTCTACTACGTCGACGACTCGATCGAGGGCATCATGCTCCGCGGCATCGCGGAAAACGCCTTCCTGTCGAAGTGGGCGGGCGGCCTCGGCGGCTCGTGGACCGCGGTCCGCGGCACCGGCGCCTACATCGGCGGCACCAACGGCGAATCCCAGGGCGTCATCCCGTTCCTCAAGCTGCACAACGACCAGCTCGTGGCCGTCAACCAGGGCGGCAAGCGCAAGGGCTCCGGCTGCGCCTACCTCGAGACCTGGCACAACGACATCACCGAGTTCCTCGAGCTGCGGAAGAACACCGGCGACGACCGCCGTCGCACGCACGACATGAACACGGCGAACTGGATTCCCGACCTGTTCATGAAGCGCATGGAGGCCCGCCAGCACTGGACCCTCTTCCGCTCCAACCAGACCAAGGATCTCCACGACCTTTACGGCAAGAAGTTCGAGGAGGCCTACCTCCGCTACGAGAAGCTCGCCGAGGAGGGCAAGATCCACGGCCAGCGCATCGACGCCCTCGAGCTCTGGAAGAAGATGCTCTCGATGCTCTTCGAGACCGGGCATCCCTGGATCACGTTCAAGGACGCCTGCAACGTCCGCTCCCCGCAGGACCACGTCGGCGTCATCCACTCGTCGAATCTCTGCACCGAGATCACGCTCAACACGTCCAACGACGAGACCGCCGTCTGCAATCTCGGCTCGGTCATCATCGAGAACCACCTCAAGCCCGACGGCTCCATCGACCACGACAAGCTCCGCGCCACCGTCCGCATGGCCGTCCGGGCGCTGGACAACGTCATCGACATCAACTTCTACCCGACGACCGCGGCCAAGACGTCCAATCTCCGCCACCGTCCGATCGGCCTTGGCGTCATGGGCCTGGCCCACGCGCTTTATCTCCGCGGCCATGCCTTCGCCTCACCCGAGGCCGTTGAGTTCAATGACGAGGCCATGGAGGCCATCGCCTACTACGCCTACGAGGCGTCCTCCGATCTCGCCGCCGAGCGCGGCCCGTACTCGACCTACCAGGGCTCGAAGTGGGAGCGCGGCCTGCTCCCGCAGGACACGATCGACCTCCTCGAGCAGGAGCGCGGCGTCGCCGTCGAGGTGCCCCGCGGCGGCAAGCTGGACTGGACTCCGGTCCGCCAGAAGATCGCCAAGCAGGGCATGCGCAACAGCAACGTCCTCGCCATCGCCCCGACCGCCACGATTTCGAACATCACGGCCACGTCGCCCTGCATCGAGCCGACGTACAAGAACCTGTTCGTCAAATCGAACCTCTCCGGCGAGTTCATCGTCCTGAATCCGTTCCTCGTGAAGGACCTCAAGGCCCGCGGACTGTGGAACCAGGAGATGATCGACAACCTGAAGTATTTCGACGGCGAGCTGAAGGACATCCCGAATGTCCCGGCCGACCTCAAGGCGAAGTACCTCACGGCCTTCGACATCGACTTCAAGTGGATCATCGACGCGGCGGCCCGCCGCCAGAAGTGGATCGACCAGTCCCAGTCGGTGAATCTCTGGATCAAGACCCCTGACCTTAAGACGCTCAGCCACATGTACCGAGCGGCGTGGCATGTCGGCCTCAAGACCACCTATTACCTCCGCAGCCTCGGCGCCTCGAACATCGAGAAGGCCACGGTTGCCGTGAAGAAGGAGGTCCGCGGCGCCGTCAAGGAAGCCCAGGACGCGGCCGCCCAGGCCGATCCCGGCATCACCGCCCCGCCGATGAACCTGGCCGACGCCGGCAAGCCGGTGAGTGTCCAGGAGGGTGGGAAGCGCGTCTACTCCGAGTCCGAGAAGATCGCCTGTTCGATCGAGGCGATGCGCAACGGCGGCGAGTGCGAAGCCTGCCAGTGACCCAGCGCGCCGGGGCGGTGTTCAGCCGCCGCCCCGCGCCAGAGGTAAGCCTGCCATCGGTCTGGGCGCGCCCAACCGGGCCTGCGACGGAGGCTTGATTTGTGCGCGGTCCGGGTTAGCCAGTGTCTACCCCACCTGCACGGCTGGCACATCGCCTGCTCAGCGGCATGAAAAGCTAACTCGTATGTCACTCCCCATGACCTTGAGTCGTATTCGCTTCCCCGCAGCCTTGGCGTCGTTGCTCCTGCTCTCTCTCCCGGTTCAGGCGCAGGACGAGGATCTTCGGTCAGTAAGAAACGACCCGCCGCCGCTGCCGGCCGGCGTCTACGAGTCCAGCCAGGTCGATGTTCCGCCCAAGCCGCGTTCCCAGCCGCGCCCCAATTATCCGGGCGAGCTGAAACGGAAACGGATCGAGGGCGAGGTCCTGCTGCTCATCACCGTCGAGGCCGACGGCCACGTGAAGGATCCGGTCGTGCTGAAGGCGACGGAAGTTCGGTTCGCCAAGGCCGCGTCTGACGGCGTGCTCAAGTGGCGTTTCAAGCCGGGCCTGCTCGGTGGGACCAAGGTGCCCTGCCGCGTGCAGGTGCCCATCGTCTTCGAGCTGGGTAATTAGCCGCGTCAGCCGCGCGACGGCTCGGTCATCTTGCGCCGGGCTTCCTCCGACAGCGCCTTTAGGTGCCCGTCGTTCGCCAGGCATTGCTCGAGGTGAACCTTCCGCTCCGGCGTCGCCGTGCGGATCATCGTGTCGCCATAGGCGCGCTCGACCCAGAAGCGGGCCGCCCCGGAGAGGTATTCCCGCAGTTCCGGCAGCAGGTGCTCGGGGTAGCGCTGGCAGCAGTTCATCGTGAACATCCGCCGCCGCGCGCTGCCGCCGAACGCCGAATGCTTGAGGTTGTGATTGAAGACCACCACGTCACCCGGCTTCGACTCGAGCGGCACGCAGGGCACGTCGCGCCCGGCAGTCGCCCAGGTCTTGTCGGACAGGTAAATCTCCCGCTGCAGCGAGTCCGCGAAGTGGTCGCCGATTTTGTGACTCCCTGGAATCACCCGCAGGCATCCCGTGTCGCGCGCCACCGGGTCGAGGTAAAAGGCCATCTTGATGTGGATGACCTCGCGGTGCCAACCGTCGGAGTGCCAGCCCGTGTCGCCGGCGTAGAGGTTGCCGTCCGACCCCATGTAATTGAAGTCGTCGCCCAGGATGCTCGACGCGATCCCCGCCAGCCGCGGGTCGTCCAGCATCGTGCAAAGGTACTCGTTGCGGTCGATGTAGGGCACGATGCACGAGCGCCGCTTGCCGTCGTGCGAGCCGCCGTGGTGGCCACCGCCTTCGGTGACCCAGATGCGCTCGAACTCCTCGATGATGCGCGCAATCCGGTCATTGAGGAGGCCGGGAAAGTGCAGGTAGCCAAACGTGTGGAATAACGTCAGCTGTTCCTTGGTCAGGCGGAAGGAGCTCATGTGGGGTAGCGGGGTCGCCGGTAGGTCAACGAAGTCCCGCCGGAAAGCAACCGAGTAAAACCGCGCCGCCGCGGCCCGTCCTTACGCCCACGCCGTCGACTCGTACAGCACCACGAGGTCGGGCCCGGGATAGGCGAGCGGGCTGTAGACCTGCGGCGAGACCTGGCACGAGGGCGGAAAATCCTTCCCCTCGACGCAGTACTGGAGTCCGCCCTGCTGGACGAACCGCTCGACGCTCGGATGCACCCGGGGCAGGCCGCCGTTCAACGGTTCAAGGTCCCGCGGTTCAACTCCGCCCAGGTCGGCGGTCAGGCCCGTTTCCTGGTGCCGCATCCAGGGCAGCCCGTCCGTCGCGGTGTATTGTCCCGCCAAGTCCAGGCGCCAGGTCAGCGCGGGCAGGCCCTCGGCCGCCAGCGCGGTCTCCCAGTTGTTCCACATGAAGTTCAGGGTCACGCGCGACAGGGCGTCGTTGTAGTATCCGCCCCCGACGTCGCTGTGCGCGCCGGGAAACCAGACTTCCTTCATCTCCGTCGCGCGACTCTTCGGGTACTGGAGCAGGGTGGGGGCAAAGAGCTTCCGGGTCTCGTCCAGCGCCAGGCAATGCACCGCCCGCGCCACGGTGTCGGGCACCCGCCAGTCGCTCGGCTTGGCCGCGATGCTGGTGGCCACCGTGTCCCACACGCCGAGGAAGGCGATGGGCAGGTCCTTGCCGGCCACCAATGGCCGGCCGGCCCACTTGGTCTCGAGCGTCCACACGTCGTGACGGATCTCGCCGCTGTTCCGCACGCGGCAATACCGGCTTTCAATCGTGACCTCCTTCAGGAATCCGATCGTCGCGAGATCCCGGGCGAACAGGCGCGCGCTCGCCGCGCCGCGGCTGAACCCGAGGATCGAGATCTGGTCGCCCCGGCGGTAGGTCCGCAGGAACTCGCAGTAGGCGGCGTTGCGGATGTGCTGCTCCATCGTCGCCAGGGCTCCTTCCGTGCGCTGGTTCAGCGCGTCATTCTCGTCGTCGTTGCCGATGCCCCGGAAATAGTGCGTGACCTGCCGGTCGCTGTCCGGCCCGAGGGCCGTGTACGTCTTCACCAGGTTCGTGACGACCGGCGGAAACGCCTGCGTCGGGTCGCTCTGGCTGACCCACAGGTGCCGGGCCGCATCCCAGCGGAAGTCCGCGGGATTCATCCCGGTGTCGTCGTTCCACGTGCCGTCGAACAGGAAGATGTGATGGCGGCCCGCCGAGTCGTCCTTCCAGTTGGGATTGCAGGGGAAATCTGACCGCTTGAGGTCGTTGGGTTTGTTGCCGGTGGCTTGGTTGGGGGGAGGCATGACAACTCCGGTGCTTGGCCCCGGAGCGTAGCGCTCGCGCCCGGTGAACCAAAGCCAATTCCTCGTCGGACCGGGTGGAGCGGGCGATCCCGAACCCAGGCATTGCACAGGAGGCAACGGAGGGAGCGGAGGCCGGTGCCGGGAAACGACGACTCCGTTCCCGCCGGTGCCTCCTGTGCTCCCAGCCCTAGTACTCGTGCTCCTCTGCCAGCTTCGCGCCTTCGCCTTCCGGGAGTCCGTCGCGGAACGTGCCGAACCAGCGGTCCAGCGGGACCGTGGTCTCGCCGTAATTGCACTCGAAGTAACGGTGGTGGAGATAGTGGAAATAGGACCCGGTCGGGAATTTCCCGTTCACGATCGGTCCCTCGAATCCGTGGTGGCCGCTCGCCGGCCCGAGCGCCGCGTGCTGGAGGTCGAACAGGAAATGGAACGGATGCGACGGCACCACCCAGTGGATCAGCACGACGCTGAGGTAGAGAATCGTCTCCACCGGGTGCATCGCCATGCCCGACCACGGGTTCGGGTTGATGTTCTTGTGGTGCAGCGAGTGCACGTGCTTGTAGAGCGGCTTCCAGTGGATCAGCCGGTGCACCCAGTAGAAGTGGAACTCGCGCCACAGCGGGATCACGAAGAACCACGCGACGAACCAGACCGGATGCTGCGACCACTCGAGCCACGGGATGCGGTGGTTCGCGTACAGCCAGAGCGTCAGGACCTCGTAGCCCGTCCACACGAGCAGCGCCACGCCGCTGGTCCAGAAAACGTTGTCGTAAACCTGGTCCCGGAACAGGAAGAGCCGGCTGTTTCGCGCGGGCCAGTTCGGGTCGTACTTCCCCTTCGTGCCCTCGCCCTTGTGGATGTAGAGGTACCAGTAGTAGCTCCCGTAGAAGAGCCACATCATCGCGAGGTTTCGCACATAGACCTGCGCGATCCAGCCGACCTCGAACTGTGCGCATCGTGCAATGTCCGGTTGCGTGGCGTACCACGACACCGCCGAGATCAGGAGCAGCAGCGTGTTCAGCGGCCAGAGGAAGCCGGGAAATCCAAACGTCCATTTCGCCAGCGCCACCAGCCGCAGCGGCCAGGCGAAGAGCGGCGCATACCGCACGGGATACGGCGGCCGCCACTCGCCCTTGGCGTTGCGTGTGCCAACGGCGTCGGAAATCGCGGCGGAGCGGGGTGACTCGGCGGACATCGGCCGCCGAGCTTGGCCCGTTCGCCTTCATTGGCAAGCCCACGACCACGGGGGTTTGCCACGAAGGGCACGAAGCACACGAAGCCCAGACCTTGGCTGGCTTCGCGCTCTCCGCGTGCTTGGCGGTGAAGCGGATCGGAGTCGATGGGGATTGACCGCCAAGGCCGCCACGACCGCGAAGCAGCAGAGCGCCACCTTCGTGTGCTTCGTGTCCTTGGTGGCAATCCTCCACCCCGTCGGGCCGAGCGGTTTGGTTTGGCTCCGGGCGCCGGGTGTGATTGGTGGACTTCCGTTCCCCATGTCCTCTCCCCAGAAGATCCGCGTTGCCATCGTCGGGTGTGGCAACATCGCCGACCGCTATGCCGAGCGCATCCTGACCTACCCGACGTGCGAGCTGGTCGGCTTCTCCGACCTCGATCCCGCCCGCGCCCGGGCGTTCGCTGCCAAGTTCGGGGGCCGCGCCTACGACAGCCTGGCGCAGATGCTGGCCGACCCGAGCATCGCGCTGGTCGTGAACCTCACGATCCACTTCGCGCACTACGAGGTCGTGAAGCAGTGCCTGCTCGCCGGCAAACACGTGCACACCGAGAAGCCGCTCGCGCTGCGCTACGCCGACGCCAAGGAACTGGTCGACCTGGCCGCCGCGCGCGGGCTGCGGCTCGGCAGCGCGCCCATCACCTACATGGGCGAGGCCCAGCAGACCGCGTGGAAGCTGCTCCGCAGCGGGAAGGCCGGCCCGGTTCGCCTCGTGTACGCCGACATCAACCACGGCCGCATCGAGGCCTGGCACCCCAATCCCGAGCCGTTCTACGAGGTCGGCATCCAGTGGGACGTCGGAGTCTATCCCCTCACGCTTCTCACCACCATGTTCGGCCCGGTGCGCCGGGTCACCGCGACCGGCAAGGTCGTGTACCCGCATCGGGTCACCAAGGAGGGGCGCAAGTTCACCATCACGACTCCCGATTACGTCCTCGCGATGCTGGAGTTTGAGGCCGGACTCACCGCCCGGCTGTCGGCCAATTTCTACGTCGCCGGCGGCAAGCAGGGCGGGGGAATTGAGTTCAACGGCGACCTCGGTAGCGTCTACCTCGGCAGTTTCCAGGGCTTCAATGCCTCGGTCGAGTTCGCTCCCTTCGGGGGAAAATACGAGCCGGTGCCGCTGATCCGGTCACCCTTCGAGGGCGTCGAGTTCGCGCGGGCGGTCGACGACATGACCCAGGCCATGCTGGCCGGCCGACCCCAGCGCGCGAGCGGCAGTCAGGCCGCGCACGTTGTCGAGATCCTCGAGGCCGTGGGCAACTCCATGAAGAACGGCGGCGCGGTGGCGGTGAACTCCTCGTTCGTACCGCCCGCCCCGATGGATTGGGCCCAGTAGCCGCGCCGGCTTGGCCGCGTACTCCTCCGGCCAGCGCGGCGCGCCTCGATCAAGTTCTACCCTGCCATGGGTTCCCGGGGTTAGGCGGAAGAAGCGTCCGGCAGAAGTCAGAAGCGCCGGGCGCAGTCTGGCATTGCCCCGGACTCCCGACGCTTGGTCGAATCACCCCATGCCCAGCCATCGCACTCCGCCGTGGAAAAAGCCGCGCCCCAAGACCGGCACCGGCGCCAAGCTCTCGGCTGAGAGCATCGCCTGGGCTCAGGCTAGGGCGAAGACGGCGGGGCGTCGCTATCCCAATCTCGTCGACAACATGGCCGCGCTGCGCCGGCAGGTCGAAACCGACCCGCGGCGCCAGACGCCCGACCACCCGTAGGTCACTTCTTGCCCCAGCAGCAGTGCTTGTACTTCTTGCCGCTGCCGCACGGGCAGGGGTCGTTGCGGCCAACCTTGGGTGCAGCCGAACGGTACGGGGCGGGCCCGAGCCGGGCTTCGCGGGTGTAGAGCCATCGGCCGTTCACGCGCTGGAATTCGGCCTTCTCGTGCAGCACCTTCTCGACCCCGTCCTCCGTGCCGTAGGCTGAGAAGTCCACGTACGCCTTGTCCGGGTTTTCGGTCAGCTCGTGCGCGTGCACCTCGAGCTTGGTCCAGGTCACCGACGGCGTGCCTTCCTCCGGCATGAAGGGCGTGCCCGCGGTCGGACGGTAGGACTCGTGCAGGAACTTGAAATCATGCGCCACGTGCGCCGTGAAACGCGCCCGCATCAGCTGCTCCGCCGTCGCCGGTTGTTGCTGGCCCGCGAGGATGGGCTCGCAGCACGCTTCGAAGAGCTGGCCCGTGCCGCAGGGGCAGGGCTGGCCGCGCTTGGGTCGTTGGTCCGTGGTCGGTGCGGAAGGCATCCCCCACGCCTAGCGTGCCGCGGCGCCCTAACGCGAGGGGGAAGTGCGCGGCTCAGGACTCCGGCTTCCCGGTCTCCGCCTTGGCCGGCTCGGACTTGAAAATCTCGTCGGTCGTCAGGCCGGTCAGGCTCTTGAGCCCCACCACCAGCCGCCACAGCGCGACCATCATCAGCACCATGCAGGGAACGACGATCACCGGCCAGCTGAGCCAGTGCATCTTCGCCAGCTCGGCATTGAACGCCTCGGTGCCGGCCGGGCTGCGCAGGAGGTAACGCGCCAGCGAGTAACCGAGCACCGCGCTCACAAAGAACGCCGACGCCACGATCAGGGTGCAGCGCCGCAGCAGCCCTTGGAACGCCGCCTCGGTGCCCCGGTCGCGCAGCGCCCCCTCCACGCGCGGCAGGTCCATGACCGTCTCGTTGCAGAACAGGGTCTTCACGAGCGGTTCCCGGGCGCGGACCGACGCCAGCACGGCGATGCCGATGACCGAGGACACCGCCGCATCCTTCACGGCGAACCAGAAGCCGCCGAGCTTGAGCAGGCCCAGGCCGCCGGTGAGCAGCACGCCGACAAAGCTGATCACGGAGATGAAGTTGGCCTTGCGGCGCCGGTAGAAGTCGTGGAGGCCGTAACCCACCGGGAAAATCAGCGCCACGATCAGCCCGCCCGCGGTGCCGAGACGGTTCGGTCCGCTCAGGTTCCCAAGCACCACCGCTGGGATCACGATGTTGCAGATGATGCTGACCAGCAGGTTCTCCTGCTTCGGGGCAGCGGGTGGGGCGGGCTTCGGCTCGGTCGGCGGGGTCATTTCGCTTTGCCTTGCAGATTCACAGGTCGCTTAATCGCGTCAAACCTCCGTCCCATGATTCTGCTCGGCCTCAACATTGACCATTGCGCCACGGTCCGGCAGGCGCGCTACCGTGAAGCGCCCGCCACCGTCGGGGGCGCGGTCGAGCCAGATCCGGTCACCCTTGCCCTGCTCGGCGAGCGGGCGGGAGCCGATGGCATCACGGTCCACCTGCGCGAGGACCGCCGCCACATCCAGGAGCGCGATGTCTGGCGCCTGCGCGAGAGCATCTCGACCCGGCTCAACCTTGAGATGGCTTGCACGCCCGAGATGACGGCGTTCGCCCTGAAGCTGAAGCCCGCCACCGTCTGCCTCGTGCCGGAGAACCGCCAGGAGGTCTCCACCGAGGGCGGGCTCGACGTGGTGGGGCAGCGCGCCCGGGTGAAGGCGGTGATTGACGCGATGACCGACGCCGGCATCCAGACGAGCCTCTTCATCGACCCCGAAGAGGCGCAGATCGACCTGGCTGCCAAGCTGCGCGCGCCGATCGTCGAGCTGCACACCGGCGCCTACGCCAACGCCTATTACACGCCGGCCCGGACCAAGGAATTCAACGCCCTCAGGCTCGGCTGCGTGCGGGCCCACGAGTTGGGTCTCACTGTCAACGCCGGCCACGGCATCAACTACGTCAACATCGCCGAGATCCGGACCCTGCCGCATCTCCACGAGCTCAACATCGGCCACAGCATCATCAGCCGCGCCCTCTTCACCGGCATCGAGGAAGCCGTCCGCGAACTGAAGGCGAGGATGAATCCGCGGCAGTAGCGAGCATTTCAAACCGTCCCTGCACTTTTCCTCCTTCTTCCCGCCGATTTCCTACTCACTACCCGCTACGCGCTACTCGCTACTTCCGACCCCATGGACCTCTCCCTCCCTCCCGGCGGTATCCTCGTCGCCCTTGGCGCCGACCTGATCGAGGTCGAGCGGGTGCGGGGCGTGCTGGAACGACAGGGAGCGCGTTTCCTCGAGCGGGTGTTTTCCGAGGAGGAACGCGCCTACTGCGGCGGCATGGCCCATCCCCACAAGCACTACGCCGCCCGCTTCGCCGCCAAGGAGGCGGTCTCCAAGTGTTTCACCACCGGTATCGGCGCTGAGCTCGGCTGGCGTTCCGTGTCGGTCTACCACGGATCGCGCCACGAGCCGCTCGTCCGACTCGACGAAAAGGGCCAGGCGCTGCTGCGTCAGGTCGGCGCCACCCACGTGCTGCTCACGCTCTCCCACACCGAGACCCACGCCATGGCGGTCGCCGCCCTCGTGCGGGCTTGAGGTTCCCATGGACGAATCCCCCGACCGGCCGCCGTCGCCGTCCCGCCTGTCCAAGACCCCGTCATGGGTCCTGCTGGGCTTCGTGATCGGCGCGCTGTTCGTGTGGGCGCTGCCCCGGCCGGTTCCGCCCGTCCGGCCGGAGCCGCCGACGCAGCATGTCGTGCTCGACCGGCCGAAGATGAGCGACATCGAGGCCGTCTTCGCCGACTGGGGCAAACACGCCGCGTGGGACCACGATCTCACCGAGGTCGCGCTTTGGGACGTGGAGAAGAAGACCTATTCCGTCTGTTACGAGGTCATGCGCGTCGGCGACGGGTTCTACTTCCGCTCGATCCCGCGACTGACCCGCCCGATCCTAAATCACGGCGTGCCCAAGAACTCCCCGCTGCAGTACACCGAGACCGAGGAGCAGCGCCGCGAGTGGCTGACGGGCGGCACGCCCCAGTAACGTCTTTCCTGCCATGAGCCTGCCCAGTCACCCGATCCTGTCGTGCGAGGCGGCCGGCCGGCTTGAGGCGAAGCGGTTCGGCGGCGACGAAGCCCGCGAATGGCCCGCGATGCAGCAGGCGGGTCGCGCCGTTGCGGTCGCCCTGCTGGAGGATTTCCGCGAGATCGGTGGGTTTGCGCCCTCGGGCCGCGTGCTGGTGCTCGTCGGCAAGGGTCACAATGGCGGCGACGCGCTGCTCGCCGCGGCCGACCTCGCCGGCCGTTTCCCGCACGCCAGCTTTCACGTGCGTTTCGCGTTCGGCGAGCGCGCGCTCCGTCCGCTCGCGCTTCGGGCGTACCGCGAACTCGCGCAGGCCGCCGGTCCCCGGCTCGCGGTGTTGCCGCCCGGCCACGTGCTCAGTGGGAGCTATGAGCTGTGTCTCGACGGGGTGTTCGGCTTCCAGTTCCGACCTCCGGTCGGCCCCGAGGTCGCCGTGCTCCTCGATCGCGCAAATGAGCTCCCGGTCCGCCTGCGCGCCGCGGTCGACCTGCCGAGTGCCGGGCTGTTCCGCGCCGACTTCACCTACGCCACGGGCAGCGTGAAGGAACCGCTCTTCACCGGCGACCGCGCCGGGCGTCTCCGGTATCTCGACCTTGGGTTTTTCTCCGGCACCGAAAAGGGCCGCGACCGGGTGATCGCCCCCGGCCTGCTCGCGCCGCTGGCCGGACTGCGGCCTGCAGAGGTCGACAAGCGCCGGCTCGGCCACGTCCTCGTGCTGGGCGGTTCCCGCAGCTATCCCGGCGCCGTGCTGATGACCGTGCTCGCCGCGTTGCGGGGTGGGGCGGGGCTCGTGACCGCCTTTGTGCCCGAGTCGCTTGCGCCGGCGTTTGCCGCCCGCGCGCCGGAAGCGATGTGGGTCGGCTGGCCTGAGACGCCCGACGGCGGGCTCGCCTTGGAAGGACGGGCCCTGCTGCAGGCGCGGCTGGGACGGGCCCAGGCGTTGGTGATCGGGCCGGGACTGGGACGCGAAGCCGAGACCTTCGCGCTGGTGGCTGACGTGCTGGGCTCGGTGCGGCTGCCGACGCTGCTCGACGCCGACGCTCTCCAACCCGAATTGATCAAGGCCGCCAAGGGGCCGCTGGTGCTCACGCCTCATGCCGGCGAATTCGCCCGGATCTGCGACGGTTACGAATTGCGCGAGTATGCGCGCCGTCGAAAGGCGACGGTGGTGCTCAAGGGACCGGTCACACGCATCAGCGATGGCGAGGCGGTCTACCACAGCTTCCACGGCGGCCCGGTGCTCGCGCGCGGCGGCAGCGGCGACCTGCTCGCCGGCCTGATCGGCGGTCTTCTGGCGCAAACCCCGGACGATCCCCTGTTGGCGGCGGCGCGCGGCGCGGTGTGGCACGGAAGCGCAGCTGATTTGCTGGCCCGCAATCTTGGCCAGACGGCAGTGCAGACGACACAGCTGCTCGACTTTTTGGCCGCGGCGCTGCGAGAGTCGCGGCATGACCCGTGAGCTGACCGAGTCGCAGGCGTTCTTGGTGCTGAACGCGCTGCCGAACATCGGGCCGATCACCCTCAATCGCCTGCTGGCCGAGCTTGGCGGCGACCCGCGCGCCGTGTTCACCGCCGGATCGCGCCGGTTGGAGTCGGTGAAGGGCGTTGGTCCGGTGATCAGCGCGACCATCGCGCAATGGACCCAGCACTTTGACCTCGCCCGCGAGGAGGAGCGCATGGCGAAGGCCGGGGCCACGTTCATCACCACGCGGGATGCCGCCTATCCGAAGCTCCTGAAGGAAATCAGCGACCCGCCGATCGGACTCTACCGGAAGGGCCACTACGAATTCACCCAGCCCAACATCGCCATCGTGGGCTCGCGGCGGGCGACGTTGTACGGTCAGGCGACCGCTCGCCGGCTGGGCGCCGAGCTCGCGCGGCTCGGGTTCTGTGTGGTCAGCGGATTGGCGCGCGGCATCGACACCGCGGCGCACGAGGGAGCCCTGTCCGTCGGCGGCAAGACCGCGGCGGTCCTCGGCTGCGGCATCGACATCATCTACCCGCCGGAAAACCTCGGCCTCTATCGGCAGATCGAGGCGTCAGGAGCCGTCCTCTCGGAGTTTCCCTTCGGCCGGCGGGCCGACAAGCAGAGCTTTCCGATGCGCAACCGCGTCGTCGCGGGCATGTGCGAGGCCACGATCGTGGTCGAGACCGACGTCAGCGGCGGGGCCATGATCACGGCGCGCTTTGCTGGCGAGCAGGGCCGGCTGCTCTTCGCCGTGCCGGGCCGCATCGACCAGAACTCCAGCGCCGGCTGCCACCAGCTGATCCGCGACGGCGCGACGCTCCTGACCAGCGTCGACGACATCCTGGCCGAGCTGAACTATCTCGAGGGGCTGCGTCCGGCGCCGATTCCACCCAAGGCCGGCGCCGCGCCGGCCGAGCCGCGCGACCTGAGCCCGGACGAGGCGACGGCCTGGGAGCAGTTCCGCGGCGGCGCCATGCTGAACGCCGATGCGCTCGCGACTGCGACCGGCCTCCCGCCGGACCGACTGGCGGCCGCCCTGATGCTGCTGGAGCTGAAACGCCTCATCGCCAAGCACGCCGACGGCACCTTCGAGGCGAGATCCTGACGGTTTGGTTAACCACGAAGGACACGAAGGGCACCAAGGCTCGTGTTTGGACTAGGTCAGTCGATGACTTGGCTTCGTGTGCTTCGCGCGCTTCGTGGTGAAAGAACACTCTGATGAGTGGGTGGACCGCCAAAAACGATTCGCATCGCCACCTGTCCCCGGTCACCTTCCGCAAACCCGAACTCCGAACCCCGCATGAACTCCATCGATCTCTCGAACCTCTTCCAAAAGCGTCAGGCCGAGTCCCGCTCGATCTCGGCGGAGAATCCCGACGGCAAGAAGGGCGTCGGCGGCTCCGCGACGCCGAAGACGACGCTCGAGCCGGCGGCGTGGAATCAGGCCCGCGACCTGGGCCGGGGCTGGAAGTGCTCGCCCTGCCGTCCGATCAAGGCGGGCGAGACCATCACGATCATGGACCACGAGGGCCCGGGCTTCCTCCGTCACATCTGGATCACCTTCGACATGCGGTTCCGGCGGCAGACGATCCTCCGCATCTACTGGGACGGCCAGAAGCACCCGTCGGTCGAGTGTCCGATCGGCGACTTCATGTGCCAGTCGTGGAGCAAGGACCAGAACATCACGGCGCAGCCGATCAACGTGAACCCGAAGGGCGGGATGAACTGCTTTTTCCCGATGCCGTTCCGGAAGCACGTGCGGATCACGGTGGAGAACACGATGGCCCAGGACCTGACCCACTTCTTCTACACCATCAACTTCACCCTCGAGCCGGTGCCGGCGGACGCGCTGTATTTCCACGCGCAGTTCCGCCGGACGAATCCCGTGCCGTACAAGGAGGTCTACACGATCCTCCAGGGCGTGAAGGGCCACGGCCAGTACGTCGGCACCTTCATGAGCTGGCAGCAGAACAGCGCCGGCTGGTGGGGCGAGGGCGAGATCAAGATGTACCTCGACGGGGACAAGGAGTGGCCGACGATCTGCGGCACCGGCACGGAGGACTACTTCGGCGGCGCGTGGGGCTTCGACGAGAACAACTTTTCCTCGCCGTACTTCGGCTTCCAGCACGTCGTGGGCAAGTCGATGCAGGTGGGAGCCCGCATGACGCTCTACCGTTTCCACGTGCACGACCCGGTGTTCTTCAAGAAGGACCTCCGCGTGACGATGCAGGCGCTCGGCTGGCGGGACCTCGACCGCGACTTCCCGCACAAGCGCTACCTCGCGCTGCAGGACGACATCGCCTCGGTCGCCTACTGGTACCAGACCCTCCCCGGCGCCCCGCTCGAGCCGCTGCCCGACCGCGACTACCGCGAGATCATCTAGGCCCGGTCGCCCGGTTGGGCCTCGAAGGGCCTGCACCCGCGGGCTCCAGCCCAGTTAGCGTCGTCCCTCGCCGGAATGACCACGACGAGGCGCTGCTGCGGTCGGCGATCAAGGCCCTAAACAGCGGGACCACGGACACGATGGCAGTCAGCGACTTGGCATTGCACCGACCCCGGCGACCGCTTTTCATTTCGTCCGCCCTGTCGCCCCACTGATGAACGCTGAAACCTCGTTTTTCCTCACCGCGGGTTTCACGGCGATCATGCTGGCGCTGCAGCTCACGTACCTGTGGTGGACCAGCCAGCGGTCGCCGGACTTTGGGTTCTGGGCCCTGGGGGCCTGGCTGTTTGCGTTCACGGACTTCCTCTTTGTCTACAGCGCGCTCTGGTACTCGCCGGACGCCCGGTTTGTCTCGCGGCTGATGGTGACCGTCGCGTACGGCGTGCTGTTCCTCGGCGCGCAGCGCGCCGCTGGCCGGCGTCCGCAGGTGCTGATCGTCGCTTCGGTCGTCGTCGCCTACGGGCTCGCGCTGGTGGTCTTCGGGCCGTCGCATCCCAGCAACGTGGCCCGCGTGATCCTCAGCCGCGTCATCTGGGGCGGCTTCTGCCTCGCCGGTTTTTTCTACCTCCGCCGGACCCGGAATCACCTCGCCGACTCCCTGATTTCCCCGGCGGGCATCTTCCTCGTGCAGGCCATCTACCTGTTCCTGCGGGTGGCGGGTTACGGCATCCTTGGACTCGGGCCGACCTCGCGGGAGCCCGCGCTGCTGACCTATGTCGACTACGCCGACGCCGTCGTGTTCGATGTGGCGCTCTTTGTCGCTGTCCTGATCGCCGTGCTGAAGAACCGCGGCGACGAGCTGGCCGCCTCCCGTGTCGAGCTCACGACGCTGTCCGGGCTGCTGCCCATCTGCGCCTGGTGCCGGAAGGTCCGTGACGACGAGGGTTACTGGCACGAGGTCACCGAATACCTGGTCCGCCACAACGAGGGAAAGATCACCCACGGTATCTGCCAATCCTGCGCCGACCGCCTCCACATCAAGGTCGAGGAAGGCAGCTAGCGTGCGCGCGGAGCGCGCACGTGTCTCAGGTCGAATGTCCTGGGTCGAAGGGAGACTCCCAACTTAACCAACCCGCGGCAAAGCCGCGCTGTCGACCTGCGCCTTTCGACCTGCGACCTTCGACTCGCGCGTCCCGCGCGTCTACCGCGGCGCGACCGCCCGTGCCACCTCGGCGTCCCAAGTGCCGGCGATGACGTTGCCGTACTCCTCCAAGCCGCCTGTCGCGCGTGAGCCGGTGAGGCGGGGACGGGGATTGCCGATCCGGCCGGACGAATAGAACGCGTCGTCGGTCTGGTCCTCGCACAGGAAATGATACGCCAGTCCCGCCCGCTCGGTGTCGGTCTGGTTGTCGCCCGTCGCGTGCGGAGTGCCGTAGCAGAAGAACACCACGCCGCCGGCCTTCAGCTCCACGGTCTCCGCCTTCGCCTCGTCCGGGAAACAGCGGATATGGTGGTCGCTGTTCCCGTCGCGCTGGTGGGGCAGGGGCTCTTCCCAGGCGTCGGGAATCACTCGGATCGTCCCGTTCGCCGCCGTCGCGTCGTGGACCGCGATCCACATGGCGGTTCCACGGAGCGGCTTGGGGATCCGGAAGTACGCGTTGTCTTGGTGCCACGCGGTGCCCATGCCGCTCCGGCCGGGCTTCAGGAAGATCTGATCAAGGTGGAGGGTGATATCCGCGCCGATCAGCTTCGTGACCGCGTCGACGACCTTGGGCGCGAAGGGCAAGGCGCGGATCAGCGTGCTGTAGAAGTTCGCAGGACAGAGCTGCAGGTTCTGCTTCGTGGACGATTGGGTCTTGCCGTCGCCGTCCGTCGCGACGTTGCGCAGAAAGCCGTTGCGCTTGAGGCGGGCGATGTCGGCCTGCAGGGCCGCGGTCTCCTGCGCGTTGAAGAAGCCGGGCACGGCCACGTAGCCCTTGCGCCGGAACTGGTCGATCTGGGTCGAGGTGAGTTTCATGGGGTGGGTTCAAGCGGCTCCGGAGAGCCGACAGCCCGGGTGGGTTGTCGCGGCCAGTCTAGCAGCCGCGGCCCCGGCTTGCGTCCAGCGTTGGGCAGTGGCAAATCGTGCACATCGATGAAGAGCATCCCGCGCTTCGGCCGCGGCAGCGCCCGCACCCTCCCGACGCACCGCGACCACGGCCTCGAGATCATCCTGCTCGAGAAGGGCGCGCTCAACTGGCACGTCGAGGGCCGCGTCGAGCGGGTCACGGCCGGCTCGGTGTATTTCTCGCTGCCGTGGCAGGAGCACGGGAGCGTCGACGAGTTCGAGCCGGGCCACCACTGGCAATGGGTCCAGATCGGCCTCGACGGTGGGCTGCGCCGGCCGCGCGCGTCGTTCGGGTTCCACCCGGCCTTCGGGATTAGCGCCACCGAGGCGCGGCGCATCAGCGGGCTCCTGACCCGCTGCGGAAGGCATTGCTACCCGGCGACCTCGCGCATGCGCTGGCTGCTGCCCGTCATCGTCGAGGAGCTGGCCCATCCCGGCGCCCACAGCCCGAGCTACTGCCACGCCCTGGTGCGGCTGGCGGTGTTCGAGCTGGTGCGCAGCATCGAGGCCGGGCCGGCCGACGGCGCCGCGGCGGCGTCCGAGCGCCGGGTGGCCGACTTCATCGGGCGGCTGCGGGAGCGCAGCCCGGACACGTGGTCCCTTGAGGAGATGGCCGGACAGTGCGGGCTCGGACGTTCACGATTTGCCACCCTGTGCCGTCGCCTGACCGGCGACAGCCCCCTCGTGTTGGTCAACCGCCTGCGGATCGACCGGGCCAAGCTGGCGCTCAAGGAGACCGAGGCCTCCATCACCGACATCGCCCTCGCCTGCGGCTTCAGCTCCAGCCAGTACTTCGCCCGGGTCTTCCGCCACTTCACCGGGCTCGACGCCCGGGGCTACCGTCAGCGGCACCGGCCCGGGGCCTGACGGGGCGCACGGTTGACACCGGGGGATTGCTTTGCCTTTTTTCGCGCCTTTCGCCGTGACGACCAAATCGCTCCCGTTCACCAAGGAACAACTCGAGGCCATCACCGCCCAGGTGCCGACGCCCTTCCACCTCTACGATGAGGCGGCGATGCGCCGGAACGCCCGCGCGTTTTACCAGGCGTTCTCGTGGGTGCCGGGTGGGTTCATGAACCACTACGCGGTGAAGGCCCTGCCGAACCCGTACGTGCTCGAGGTGCTCAAGCAGGAAGGCCTCGGCGGCGACTGCTCGTCCCTGGCCGAGCTCCGCCTCTGCGAGGCGGTCGGCATCAAGGGCCACCAGATCGTCTTCACGTCGAACGACACGCCGGCCTACGAGTACCAGAAGGCCCACCAGCTCGGTGCGCTGATCAACCTCGACGACATCAGCCACATCGCCTTCCTCGAGCAGAGCCTTGGCGGGAAGCTGCCCGAGATGCTGTGCTTCCGCTACAACCCCGGCCCGCTCAAGGCCGGCAACGCCATCATCGGCAAGCCCGAGGAGGCCAAGTACGGCTTCACCCGCGAGCAGCTGTTCGAGGGCTACCGGATGATCCGCGACAAGGGCGTGAAGCGCTTCGGCCTCCACACGATGGTCGCGTCGAACGAGCTCAATCCCGATTACTTCGTCGAGACCGCCCAGATGCTGTTCACCCTCGTCGTGGAGCTGAGCCGCGAGCTCGGCATCCGCTTCGAGTACGTCAACCTCGGCGGTGGCATCGGCATCCCGTACCGCCCGAACCAGACCGCGGTCGACCTGGCAGCGCTGGGCGGCCGCATCCGCGAGGTCTACGAGCGCACCATCGTCGCCGCCGGGCTCGGGCCGATGCGGATCGCGATGGAGTGCGGCCGCATGATCACGGGACCCTACGGTTACCTCGTCACGCGCGTCCTCCACAAGAAGGCGATCTACAAGGACTACGTCGGGCTCGACGCCTGCATGGCCAACCTGATGCGTCCGGGCATGTACGGCTCGTACCACCACATCACGGTGCCCGGGAAGGAAAACGGCCCGCGCAAGGTCTACGACGTCACCGGCTCCCTGTGTGAGAACAACGACAAGTTCGCCGTCGACCGCGAGATTGCCGATCCCGCGATTGGCGACCTGCTCGTGATCCACGACACCGGCGCCCACGGCCACGCGATGGGCTTCAATTACAACGGCAAGCTCCGCTCCGCCGAGGTCCTCTGGCAGGGCGGCACCAACTACCGTCTGATCCGCCGCGCCGAGACCCTCGCCGACCACTTCGGCACCCTCGACTACCCAGGCCTGCGCTAGGCGGCGCCTCGCGCCGCCGGCAAGTGGAAGTTAGGTGCTGGGAGCTGGAAGCTGGAATACCCCGGCAGCGGTCTGCGGGTATTCCATCTCCCAACTCCAATCTCCGATTCTCCAGCCGCGTCCGCGGCTCATCCCGGCGGCCACGTCAGCTGGCGCCGGCCGAGCACGTGGACGTGCAGGTGCGGCACGGACTCGCCGCCGAACGGACCGTTGTTGATCACGATGCGGTAACCCTCGGTGAGCTGGAGCTTCCGCGCGACCTTGCCGGCGGTGAGCAGCAGGTGACCCAGCAGCGGCTGGTCGTCCGGCCGCGCCTCGCTCAGCCGGGCCACGAGCCGCTTCGGGATCACGAGCATGTGCACGGGCGCCTGGGGCTGGATGTCGTGGATCACCACGCAATGCTCATCCTCATGCTCGATCTTGGCCGGAATCTCCCGGGCGATGATTTTCTGGAAGATGGTCTTCATTTTTGGAGTAGCGAGTAGCGGGTAGCGCGTAGCGAGTAGGCAGGCAGCAGCGTGATCGAATTCGGCTGGGTGGCAACGACGGTCCTAGCCGTCCTTCCCGCAAGCCTCGCCACATGCTCGCTACCCGCTACGCGCTACTCGCTACTACAAAAACAACAGCTGCAGCTCCGCCGCGCGGGTCGTTCGGGCGGCGGTGAGGTCCTGGATGAACGCCAGCGCGTCCTCGTAGTCGCGGCGACGGCGGGGCGTGGCGCGGCGCTCGGGCGGGATCAGCGCGGGACGGAGATTGGTCACCAGCAGCGTCGATTCCCGGAAGCGGGCCAGGTGTCGCAGCCCCGCCATCAGCTCGGCGCGGGCGAACAGCGGGGTCGCGGCCTCGGGCGTCAGTGCGGCGTCCCAGTGGTAGAAGCCCCGGCGCGGCAGATGCGAGAACAGCCGGGCCATGAGCAGGGCGGCCGCCGCGTTGAACTCCGTGTCGAATCTCGCGGCGTAATCCGGATGGGCGGCAGTCTGGGCCGCCAGGTCGGAGAGGCTGAACGTGATGGCCTGCTTGATCTGCTCCGCGAGATAGAGGTCGTGACCGGTCGCGTGCGCGAACAACGCGTTGATGAAGTGGAGGCGGCGCAGGTCGGCGCGGTCGCGGCTCATTTCGGCTTCTTGGACAGCGCGCTGATCTCGGTCATGAACTCCGTCACGTCCCGGAATTCCTTGTACACGCTCGCGAAGCGCACGTAGGCCACCTGGTCCACGGCCTTGAGGCGCTGCATGACCGCGTCGCCGATCGCCGCGGAGGGAATCTCGCTCTCGTACTGGGCCTCCAGCACGTCGATCACGTCCTCCAGCAGCATGCCGATCTGCTCGGCGTCGACCGGGCGCTTGTGGCAGGCGGCGCGCACCGCGTGGAGCAGCTTCTCGCGGGAAAACTCCTCGCGCCGGCCGTCGCGCTTGATCACCACCATGCCGTCCCGGACCAACCCCTCCGTCGTCGTGAAGCGATGGCCGCACTCGAGGCATTCGCGCCGGCGGCGGATCGTCGAGCCTTCCTTCGAGATCCGGGAGTCGATGACCTTGTCCTCAATGGAGGTGCATTTCGGGCAGCGCATGGGTGGAGGCGTAGATAGTAGCTAGTAGATGGTAGCTGGTAGGATGAGGGAGCCGTGAGGAAGACAGCGAAATTTGTGAGGAGGTCCTAGACTTTGGGATTTGATGCTAGCTACCAGCTACTAACTACCAGCTACAGGTTGGGATCAGTTCAGCGTCAGAAAGTTCTGCAGAATCCTCATTCCCCCTTCGGTCGCGATGGATTCGGGGTGGAACTGCACGCCCCAGATGGGGAGGGTCCGGTGGCGGAGGCCCATAACCTCGCCCTCGGCTGTTTCCGCGGTGATCTCCAGCTCGGCCGGGAAGGTCTCGCGCTCTACCAGCAGCGAGTGGTACCGCGTGGCTTGGAAGCCCTGCGGCAGTCCCTGGAAAACGTCGGTGTCCTTGTGCCGGATCGGCGAGGTCTTGCCGTGCATGAGGCGCGACGCCCGCACCACCTTGCCGCCGAAGTAATGCCCGATCGATTGGTGACCCAGGCAGACGCCGAAGATCGGTTTCACCCCGGCAAAGGCCTTGATGATGTCCAGCGTCACCCCCGCCTCCTTGGGCGAGCAGGGACCCGGCGAGAGCAGCACCCGGTCCGGCTTCAGGGCGAGCGCCTCGGCCGGCGTGATCTCGTTGTTGCGGAAAACGCGCTGCGTCACCCCCAGTTGCCCAAAATACTGGACGAGGTTGAAGGTGAACGAGTCGTAGTTGTCGATGACGAGCAGCACGGCTTGGAATTGCGGATTGCGGATCGCGAATGGCGGATTGCCCAAGGGAACAGGGAACCCATCGAGTGGCAAATCCGCAATTGCCCTGCCAGCAGGCCATTTGGCCTATGGCTCCGTACCTCCTCCCTTGCCAAAACCGCCCGCTGGCTCCCCAATCCGCAATCCGCGATTCGCAATCCGCAATCTGCCGTGTCCTCCCACTTCCAGCTTCTCGGCACTGACCCCGCGTCCGCCGCCCGCCGCGGCCGGCTGCGGACCCGTCATGGAGTGATCGAGACCCCGATTTTCATGCCGGTCGGCACCCAGGGCACGGTCAAGTCGCTCACGCCCGCCCATCTCCGCGAGATCGGCGCCCAGATCATCCTGGGCAACACGTATCACCTCAACCTACGCCCCGGCAGCGATCTGGTGCGTGATCTCGGGGGACTCCACCGATTCATGGGCTGGGACGGCCCGATCCTGACCGACAGCGGCGGGTTTCAGGTGTTCTCGCTGGCCAAGCTCCGCGACATCCGCGACGACGGCGTGGCGTTCCAGTCCCACCTCGACGGCGCCAAGCTCTTCCTCGGCCCGCGCGAGGTCATGACCATCCAGCAGAACCTCGGCAGCGACATCGCGATGGTGCTCGACGAGTGCCCGCCGTGGCCCTGTGAACGCGACGAGTGCGCCGCCGCCGTCGCGCGCAGTCACCGCTGGGCGCAGCAGTGCCGGCAGATCGCCACCGACAGCGGGTTTCTCGCGAACGGTCACCATGTCTTCGCCATCGCCCAGGGTTCGACCTTCGATGACCTCCGGCGTGAAGCGGCCGAGTCCCTCGCCGCCCTCGATTTCCCGGGCTATGCCGTGGGCGGGGTCAGCGTCGGGGAGCCCGAGCCCGAAATGCTGAAGCAGGTCGCCGCGACCACGCCGTTCCTGCCCGCCGACAAGCCCCGCTACACCATGGGCCTCGGCACGCCCCCGCAGTTGCTCAAGATGATCGCGCTCGGCGTCGACATGTTCGACTGCGTCCTACCGTCCCGCGTCGCTCGCAACGGGCTCGTGTTCACGCCCGACGGCCCGATGAACCTGCGCAACGAGCAGTACCGGACCGATGCGCGGCCGATCGTCGAGGGCCTCGACAACTACACCTGCCGCAATTTCTCCCGCGCCTACCTGCGGCACCTCACGCTCGCCGGCGAGATCCTGAGCTGCACGCTGCTCACCCTGCACAATCTCCATTTCTACCTCGACCTGATGACCCAGGCCCGGGCGCACCTCGAGGCCGGCGACTACACGCCGTGGCACCGCGCGTGGATCGAGCGCTACGAAGCGGGAGCCGCGACGCGCACTGAAAAGCGCTGAATTGCAAATTCCGGATTCCGGAATCCGGATTCCGGAATGGTCTGGCCGGCACAACGGGGCGCGGTCAGAGGCTTGGCGGCGGTGACGCTAGCAGCGGCGGCTGGTCGAGCAGAGGCGGTTCGTCCGTTGGAGGAAGTTCCGGGCTTGGCTCGGGCGGCGGCAGGCTGGGGCAGAGGCGATGGAAGAGCAGCAGGCCGCCCGCCAGCAGTCCCGCGCCGCCCAGGAAGAGCCACCACGGTTCGTGTCGGACCACGCCGTCCTGCCGGCCCAATCCCAACGTCGCGAGCACCGGCCATTGCGCCGCCACCCAGGAGGTGGAGTTGAACACCATGTGACCCACGATGCCGGGCGCGACCGAGCGGGTGCGGGCGTACCACCAGCCGAAGATCAACCCGATCACGGTGCCGAGCACGAACTGGCGGAAGTTGGCGTGCATCAGGCCGAACAGAACCGCGTTCAGGATCACCGCCGCGCTCGTGCGATGGCGCGCCAGCAGCCCGCGCAGGATGAGCCCGCGGAAGAAATACTCCTCCAGCCACGGCGCCGCCACCACCGCCAGGACAAAGGCCCCGACTGGCGCGGCGGCCATGTCGAGCAGGTCCGGCGGCAGCTTCTTCGGGGCGAGCGCCAGGGCCAGCACGTGACAGATGGCGTTGTCGACCTCGATCAGCACGAACGAGGCGCCTACGGCGGTCACCACTATCGCCGGCACCAGGGCCACGGGAAACGGGCGCAGCCGAAAAAACTGCGCCGGCGTTTCCCGCGCCAGGTACAGCCCCAGGGCCAGCATGCCCATGGCCGAGGGAACCAGCATGAGCAGGAGCACCCACGCGTCCCCCATGACCGAGCCGACCGAGGGGATGTCGCCGTGCCCCACGATGGCCGCCACCATGCCGACGAAGAAACCCACGATCGCCTGTGCCGACACGTAGGCGACGACCAACAGCACGGCCCGGCCGGTATCGGGAAACGGGGTCCGTAGAGCAGGGGTGCCGGACATCGGCGGATAGGCTGCGGAGACCCGCCGCCTCAGGCCAGCGCAATTCGACCGACCGCATGGACCGAGCCCAATTCCTGCACTCGCCAATTGGCCGAGTTTCCCTCTCATTTTTCCCATGCGCATACTCGTCACCGGCGGCGCCGGCTTCCTCGGCTCCCATCTTTGCGAACGCCTTCTTCGCGAGGGCCACGAGGTCATCTGCATCGACAACCTGTTCACCGGCCGGAAGAGCAACATTGAGCACCTGCTCGGCAATCCCCGCTTCGAATTTGTCCGGCACGACATCATCGACCCGTTCAAGTTCGAGGTGGACCAGATCTACAACCTCGCCTGCCCGGCGTCCCCGCCGCACTACCAGTACAACCCGATCAAGACCATCAAGACGTCCGTGATGGGCTCGATCAACTGCCTCGGGCTCGCCAAGCGCGTCAAGGCCCGCGTCTTCCAGGCCTCGACGTCCGAGGTCTACGGCGACCCCCAGGTTCATCCGCAGCCGGAGAGCTACTGGGGCAACGTCAACCCGATCGGCAAGCGCTCGTGCTACGACGAGGGCAAGCGGTGCGCCGAGACGCTGTTCTTCGACTACCACCGCGAGAACCGGGTCGATATCCGCGTCGTCCGCATCTTCAACACCTACGGCCCCCGCATGCACGAGGCCGACGGCCGCGTCGTGTCGAACTTCATCGTCCAGGCGCTCCGCGGCGACGACATCACGATCTACGGCGACGGTTCCCAGACGCGCTCGTTCTGCTATGTCGACGACCTGATCGAGGGCTTCGTCCGGTTCATGGCCCAGACGGAAACCGTCGGTCCGCTGAATCTCGGCAACCCGGGCGAGTTCACGATGAAGGAACTCGCCGAGCTCACGCTCAAGCTTGTCGGTGGCAAGTCGAAGCTCGTGCACAAGCCGCTCCCGTCCGACGACCCGAAGCAGCGCCAGCCCGACATCACGCTCGCCCGCAAGGTGCTCAAGTGGGAGCCCAAGGTCCCGCTCGAGGAGGGCCTCAAGCGCACCATCGATTACTTCCGCGGTCGCGTCTGAGCCGCACTGGAACGGTTGATTGCGTCCGGCTGAAGGCGGATGGCCGTATGCCTCCGCCTTTCAACTCTCAGCCTTCAACCTTCAACTCACCTCGCTCAGAAGTAGCTCAGCCACGCCTCGCGCCGGCGGCGCTTCACGTCGGCGAACCAGCGGCAGGGCAGGTACAGCGCCAGCACGACCGCGGCCCACACTCCGTAGACGACCAGCAGGCCGAAGCCGGCATTGGGCGGCGAATTTTCGGCGAGCAGGAGGAAATCGGCCCGACCGAAGCTCGCCTTCGCCCAGACCCAGGCGATCGCGTGGATGAGCGGGATGTGGATCACGTAATAGAACATCGGCACTCGCCCGTACGCGAGCAGCGGCCGCAGCCACGAGGGCGTGCCGCCGTCCCACCACGCGAGCGGCAGGCACGCCGGACCGAGCGCCATCAGGAGGTAGAGCAGCGACGGCGGGTACTTGGCGCAGTTGAGGAAGGACAGCACCGTGAACAGCCCGCTGCCCTGGTGCGCCCAGTGCGTCGGGTTGCCGTACAGGTTGGTCGCTCGCAGCACCACGAACGCCGCCGTCAGCCCGAAGCCGAGCTGCCACAGCCGGCGTCGGCGGGCCGCGCTGTCGAGCCGGTACAGCGAGCCGAAGACATAGCCGAGCGCCATCACGCCCGGCCACGGGATCAGCGGGTAGAAGGCCCAGAAATGGATCCGGCCGAGGTCGAAGAAACCGCCCGCGTGCAGCACCTGCCACAGCGGCGCCCACGCTCCCCAGGCCGCCGGCGCCACGCCGTCGAACGCGTTATGCAGCAGCACCAGCGCCAGGCCCAGCGCCGCCACCAGCCCCGTCGGCAGCCAGATCAGGCCCGCCAGCACGATCATCGACCAGCCGAGCGACCACAGGGTCGCCAGCACGTAGAAATCCAGCGTGATCTTGAACATCCAGCCGAACCACATCAGCAGCGTCAGCTCGAGGACGATCAGCCACGCGCCGCGCGTGATGAGGAACCAGCTCATCTCCGCCCGACTCTTGCCCCGCGCCAGCGCGAAGCACACGCCTGTCCCGGCCAGGAACGAGAAGATCGGCGCGCAGAAATGGGTGATCCAGCGCGTGAGGAAAACCGCCCCGGTGGTCCGGGTCAGGTCCAGCGGGTCGACGCCTTGGATCGCGCCGAAGTGGAGGAAGTCCCGGACGTGATCAATGGCCATCACGACCATGACGAGGCCGCGCAGGAGGTCGACAGACTCCAGGCGCGCGGGCGACGCCGGGGCTGCAATGGCGGCAGGGGTATCCGTCATGGCAAGGTAAGGTGACGGAACGCTGGCGAGCCGGGAGCCCGTGGCGAGCTGGAAACGTGGTTCACGCGACCGGCACCGGGTCGAGGGCGGTGACCAGGACCTCGACGGTCATCTTGTGCTCACCGGTTCCCCGGTAGGTGCCCTTGATCGGCGGCACATCGCCGTAGTCGCGGCCGACCGCGACCTTCACGTAGCGCTCATCGGGCTGGGAATTGTTGGTCGGGTCGAGTCCACGCCAGCCCAGCTCCGGCAGGTATACCTCGACCCACGCGTGGCTGGCCTGCGCGCCGCGCAGCTGGTCGGCGGGGCCGTTGTAGAGGTAGCCGCTCGCGTACCGGCAGGGGATCCGCAACGCGCGGCACGCGCCGATCATCACGTGGGCGAAGTCCTGGCAGACCCCGCGCCGCAGCCGCAGCACGTCGCGCATGTGCGTGTGCACGTGGGTCGCGGCCGGCATGTAGGCGAACTCGCGGTGCACCTGCGCCATCACGGCCTGCGCCACCGCCCAGGCGTCGCTGCGGCCCGCGGCGGCGGCCTCACCCAGCGCGCGGGCCTCGGGACTGGGATCGGCAAACCGGCTCGGCTGCAGGAAGTCGTGGCAGCGCTCGAGGTGCCCGCAGGCGCGTTCCATCTCGGCCAGCGGCAGGGTCGCTTGGCCGGCCGGCAGGGCCCGGCTGGCGGTCGAGACGATCGACGTGGCGTCAACGGTCAGCGCGGCGTGCGGCTCGGTGAGGTCAAAGAGGTGGACGTAGTTGAACTGGAAATCGAGGTAGTGGGTGAGCCGCGTGGGTGGCAGCACCTTCAGCACGAAGCTGTGGCAGACCTGGCCGTCCGCCGTCGTCGGCTGGAGGCGGGCCTCGTTGAAGCTGTCCCGGACCGGGGTGCCGTAGGCGTAGTGGGTGCGATGGTGGACCTGCAGCTTCATCTTCCAGGCGTCAGCTGTTGCTGCTGTTCTTCCTGCTGCTGCAGCTGCTCCGTGTCGAGCGTCTGGAACGATTGGAAGATATAGGCCTGGAAGAGGGCGGTGCCGATGTTGTTCAGCTTGGTCTGCAGCTCGTCGACATAGGCGTGGAGGCCCGTGGCGAAGATCTCCGCCGTGGTTGTGAACTGCAGCTCGGCCAGCAGGCGGCCCGCGAGCCGCTCGGCGTCGTTGGCAAAGCGGTCCGGGGCCGTGCCCGAGATCCCCCGCAGCGTGGCGTTCAGCGACTGGAGGCAGAACCGCACCGACCGGGGAAAGTCCGGCGTCAGCAGCAGGTACTCCGCCACCAGCGCCGGCTGGACATCCGCCCCGTGGAGCGACCGGTAGGCGTCCCACGCGCTGCATGACCGCAGCACCGCCGCCCACTCGAGCGCGCCCGCCTGGTCGACCGGCGCCGGCGGCCCTTTGGGCGGGAAGGTCGCGTGGCGGACGTCGAGGATGCGCGAGGTCTGGTCCGCGCGCTCGAGGTACTTGCCCGCCTGCTGGAACAGCCAGCCCTCGTTGCGTACCACGGTCGCGTTGGTGAGCCCCTGCAGGTGCAGCGAGCTCGCCTTGATCTCCTGGAAGAACTCGCCGGGACTCGACTCGAGCTGGGCCCGCGCCGCCGCCGATCGCAGGTAGAGGTAGAGACGGTTGAGCTCCTCCCACACCTCGATCGTGATCTGGTCGCGCACCATGCGCGCGTTCTCGCGGGCCTGCGTCACCGCGGCCAGGATCGAGTTGGGGTTCTCGGGCTGGAACACGAGGAACTCCGAGACGGTGCGCCCCGTGGGCGAGCCGTGGAGCGACCGGAACAGCGACTCGTCGCCCGCGCTCTGGACTACGGGCATCCAGCGCGCGGCGAGCTCGCGGTCGTCGCGGGCGCGGAAATCGAGGAAGAGCTGGAGGTTCACGTCCACCAGGCGCGCCGTGTTGTCGGCGCGTTCGAGGTAGCGGCTCATCCAGTAGAGGGAGTTGGCGACGCGGCTCAGCATGGCGGTTATTCGTCGGCGTACAGCACCCAGGTGTCCTTGCTCCCGCCGCCCTGCGACGAGTTCACCACCAGCGAGCCGCGGCGGAGCGCCACCCGCGTCAGGCCGCCCGGGATCACCGTGGTTTTCTTGCCGTAGAGGATGTAGGGCCGGAGGTCGATGTGGCGCCCCTCGCAGCGGCCCGTCTCCTCGATGAAGGTGGGGTGCCGCGACAGCGAGATCATCGGCTGCGCGATGTAGTTCCGCGGGTCCGCGATGATCTTCTCGCGGAACGCCGCGCGCTCGGCCGCCGAGGCCTGCGGACCCATCAGCATGCCGTACCCGCCCGCCTCATTCGCCGCCTTCACCACCAGTTCGTCGAGGTGGTCCAGGATGTATGCCCGGTCCTGGTCCTCGCTCGCGAGGTAGGTCGGCACGTTCGCGATCAGCGGGTCCTGGTCGAGGTAGTACTTGATGATCCGCGGGACGAAATAATACATCACCTTGTCGTCCGCGACGCCCGTGCCGACGGAGTTGGCGAGCGAGACATTGCCGGCGCGGTAGGCGTGGATCAGCCCGGGCACGCCGAGCGCCGAGTCGGGCCGGAAGACCGTCGGATCGAGGAAGTCGTCGTCGATCCGCCGGTAGATCACGTGCACCGGCTGCTGGCCCTTCGTCGTGCGCATGTACACGCGCTGGTCCCGCACCACCAGGTCGCGGCCCTCGACGATTTCGATGCCCATCTGCCGCGCGAGGTAGGTGTGCTCGAAATAGGCCGAGTTGTACGGCCCGGGCGTGAGCAGCACCACCGTCGGGTCCGCCACGCCCGCCGGCGCCGAATGCTGCAGGACGGCCAGGAGCTCGGCCGGGTAGTTGTCCACCGGCCGCACCCCGGTGCCGTCGAAGAACCCGGGGAACGTCCGCCGCATCGCCCGCCGGTTCTCCAGCAGGTAGCTCACTCCCGACGGACACCGCGCGTTGTCCTCCAGCACCAGGTAGCCACCGTCGGCCCCGCGGATCAGGTCCGTGCCGCAGACGTGGATGTAGGTGTCGCCCGGCACCCGGAAGTTCACGAACTCCCGCCGGAAATGCCGCGCCGAGAGGACGAAGTAGGGAGGGATCACCCCGTCCTTCAGGATCCGCTGCTCGTGATAGATGTCGTGGAGGAAGAGGTTCAGCGCCGTGATGCGCTGCACGAGGCCGGCCTCGAGCTTCTCCCATTCGGCCGCCGGGATCACCCGCGGCAGCAGGTCGAACGGGAAGATCCGCTCCGTGCCCTGCGAGTCGCCATAGACGTTAAAGGTGATGCCCTGCCGGAGAAACATCGCGTCGACCGCCTGACGGCGGGCGTCGAGGTCCGACCGGGGGATTGAGCCCAGGCGCGCGACGAATTTCCGGTAGTGCGGCCGCAGCGCGCCGTCGGCCTGGAACATCTCGTCGAAGAAGCTCTCCGTGGCGTAGCCGTCCAGGACGCTGGGCGACGGCGCGCCGCCCGGGGCGCGCGGGTGGGCGGGGGTGGGGGCAGGCACGGTCATGGGTTCCCCTAAGCAAGACCCGTGCGAGCTCGCGGAGATTCCCGGGCGAATTTCAGAAATCGTGCGTCCGGCCGCCGCGGCCGGGTCGTTCAATTGCCTGCGTCCCATGCGCATCCGTCAGGCGCCCGTCCCGTCCCCGCCGTCCGATTTGCCATTTGCCAAGCCCCCGGGTGCTTCTATGGTATCGGCCCTTCATGCTTTCCTTTCTGTTCAAACGCTTCGCCGGCCGGCACTACAAAAAGTTCCTGGACAAGGCCCGCCCCACGGTCGCGCGCATCAACGAGATTGAGCAGACGTACCAGTCCCTCACCGACGAGCAGCTGCGCGCCAAGACCGACGAGTTTCGCGCCCGGGTGAAGGCCGGCGAGACGCTCGACCAGATCCTCCCCGAGGCGTTCGCCACCGTCAAGAATGCCGCCCGCCGCCTCGTCGGCCGCAAGATCATCGTCTGCGACCACGAGCTGACCTGGGACATGGTCCACTTCGACGTCCAGATCATCGGCGGCCTCGCCATCCACCAGGGCCGCATCGCCGAGATGGCCACCGGCGAGGGCAAGACCCTCGTCTCGACCCTCCCGCTCTACCTCAACTCCCTCAACGGCCGGAACACCCAGCTCGTCACGGTCAACGACTACCTCGCCCGCCGCGACTCCGAGTGGATGGGCCACCTGTACAACTTCCTCGGCGTCTCCGTCGGCTGCATCCAGCAGCAGATGGCCCCCGATCTCCGCCGCGAGATGTACGGCCGCGACATCACCTACGGCACCGCCAGCGAGTTCGGTTTCGACTACCTCCGCGACAACGGCATGGCCACCCGCAAGGAGGACCAGGTCCAGCGCGACCACTGGTACTGCATCGTCGACGAAATCGACTCCATCCTCATCGACGAGGCCCGCACCCCCCTCATCATCTCCGGCCCCGCGCCCATCGAGCGCGAGCAGCCCTTCACCCGCATCAAGCCCCCGGTCGAGCGCCTGGTCAACGACCAGACCCGCCTCTGCAACCGGATCGCCTCCGACGCCAAGGCCCTCCTCGAGAAGGCCGGCGCCTCCGAGGACGACCAGCTCCTCGCCGCCCGCAAGCTCCTGCAGGTCAAGATGGGCAACCCGAAGAATAAGTTCCTCCTCCGGCTCATGGAGACGCCCGAGTGGCGCAAGCTCCTCGACAAGACCGAGACGGAGATGAACTCCGACCTCAACAAGGACGAGCTCTACCGCCTCAAGGAGGATCTCTTCTTCACCATCGACGAGCGCCAGCACCAGGCCGACCTCACCGAGATCGGCCGCAAGGCCCTGCGGCCCGACAACCCCGACGCCTTCGTCCTCCCTGATCTGGCCACCGAGTTCAGCGACCTCGACAAGGACCACGCCCTCGCCCCCGAGCAGCGCGAGGAGCGCAAGCTCGCCTCCCAGGCCCGCTACACCGAGATCTCCGAGGACATCCACGCCATCTCCCAGCTCCTCCGCGCGTACTCCCTCTACGAGAAGGACGTCGAGTACGTCGTCCAGGAGGGCAAGGTCATGATCGTCGACGAGAACACCGGCCGCGTCATGCCCGGCCGCCGCTGGTCCGACGGCCTCCACCAGGCCGTTGAGGCCAAGGAGGGCGTCACGATCGAGCGCGAGACCCGCACCTACGCGACGATCACCATCCAGAACTACTTCCGCATGTACGAGAAGCTGGCCGGCATGACCGGCACGGCGGAGACGGAGGCGACGGAGTTCCACGACATCTACCGGCTCGGCGTGCAGGTCATCCCGACCAACAAGCCCTGCATCCGCGTCGACCGGAACGATTCGATCTTCAAGACGCGGCGAGACAAGTATGCCGCCGTCGTGCGCGAGATCGAGGCCGCCAACGGGCGCGGCCAGCCCGTGCTCGTCGGCACCGTGTCCGTTGAGTCGTCCGAGATCCTCTCGCGCATGCTCAAGCGCGCCGGCGTCGTCCACACCGTCCTCAACGCCAAGTTCCACCAGCAGGAGTCCGAGATTGTCGCCCGCGCCGGCCAGCGCAGCGCCGTCACCATCGCCACCAACATGGCGGGCCGCGGCACCGACATCAAACTGGGCGAGGGCGTCCGCGAACTCGGCGGCCTCTACGTCATCGGCACCGAGCGCCACGAGTCCCGCCGCATCGACCGCCAGCTGCGCGGCCGCTGCTCGCGCCAGGGCGACCCCGGCCTCACCAAGTTCTTCCTCTCGCTCGAGGACGACCTGATGCGCCTCTTCCTCCAGGGCAACCTCGCGTCCCGTCTCATGGAGGGCTCGATGAAGGAGGGCGAGGAGCTCGAGCACCCGTGGCTCAACCGCTCCATCGAGTCCGCCCAGAAAAAGGTCGAGCAGCAGAACTTCTCGATCCGCAAGCGCCTGCTCCAGTACGACGACGTGCTCAACCAGCAGCGCGAGGTCGTGTACGGCATCCGCAACGCCGCCATCCACGCCGAGCGCCCCAAGACCATCATCTTCGAGCAGGTCGAGGAGGAGATCCTCAACCGCCTCGAGGCCGCCGGCTACGGCGAGAAGGCCGGCCCCGCCCCGGCCGCCGTCGAGAGCTTCGTCGGCTGGGTCAACTCCCACTTCCCGATCACCCTCCGCGTCGACGAGCTGGCCGGCAACGAGGTCGAGCCGCTCGCCCGCCTGGTCCTGGAGCGGATCCAGCGCGCCTACGGCATCAAGGAGTCCGCCGAGATTCCCGAGGCGCTCGGCTCGCTCGAGCGCTACGTCGTGATCAACGCCATCGATCACCACTGGCAGGAGCACCTCACCGAGATGGAGGACTTGCGCAAGAGCATCGGCCTGCGCACCTACGGCCAGAAGGACCCGCTCGTCGAGTACAAGTCCGAGGCCTACCGCTTCTTCGAGGAGCTGATGAACAATGTCCGCCTGCAGATCTGCACCGGCCTGTTCCGCAGCGCGTCCAATCTCGAGTCCTTCGAGAACATGCTCGCCCTCCTCAGCCGCACTGCCCGCGCCGTCGGCCCCACCGACGCCCCCGCGGCCGCCGCCCCGCGCGTCGAGACCACGACCACCGCCACCTCCGGCGGCGAGCGCGAGATCCAGCTGCCCAAGGTCACCGTCCGCCGCGAGACCCCCAAGGTCGGCCGCAACGATCCCTGCCCGTGCGGCAGCGGCAAGAAATACAAGAACTGCCACGGAGCCTGATTTTTGGTGGGGCCGGACGAACGCCGAACATCGGACGTCGAACGCCGGACGCCGAAGTGTCGGACCGGAACGCTCAACGTTCGACATTCAACGCTCGACGCCCAAGTCGGCTCGCGCCCTAGGCCCAGCGGTCTGCGCCCTTCGACGTCCGGCGTCCGACGTTCGACGTCCGGCGTTCGCCTTGCCCGAAGTTGAACGTTGAACGTTGAGCGTTGAAAGTTGAGCGTTCCCTCCCGTGCCCGACTCCTCGTCTTCTCCGCCCGATCCCTACGCGCCGCAGCCGACGCTTTGGGACCGCCATCCGAACGCGGTCGCCGCCGCGATCGTCTTCGGAGTCACGGCGCTGCTCGGCGTGCTGTCGTATCCCCCGTTCCAGATGCCCGAGTTCGCCTACGCGATGCTCGTGCCCGCCTTGTTCTGGGCCTACCTGCGGCCCCCGTTCCGGCTGTTCGCGTTCACGGTGCTCGGCGCGCAGGCCGTCGCGTGGACCGTCGTGCTGGGCTGGTTGCACCATGTGACGTGGCTGGGGCTTTTCCTGCTCGGCCCGTTCATCGGCGCCTGGGTCGGCAGCTGGTTCCTCGCCGCCCGGTGGGTCATGCCGCGCATCATCGGCCGGCCCACGCCGGTGCGCCTCGTCGCCGTACTCGGGCTCGCCGGCGCCTGGGTCGTGGTCGAGTGGACCCGCTCGTGGCTGCTGAGCGGGTTCCCGTGGCTGCCGCTCTCGGCCACCCAGTGGGAGCGCGCCAGCATCCTCCAGATCGCCGCGTTCACCGGCGGCTGGGGCGTCTCGTTCGTGCTCGTGATGATGAACCTCGGGTTCGCCGCGTACGCGCACCGGCTCTTCCGCGAGGGCGAGACCGGCCTGCGCAAGCGCAGCCAGGAGTTCTTCCTCGCGATGTTCCTCCTGCTCGTGTGCCTCTGCGTCCATGTCCAGGAGTCGTTCAACCGGCTCCGTTACAGCGTGCCCCTGGGCCGCTTCGCGTTCGTCCAGCCGTACATCCCGCAGGACGTGAAGTGGGACCCGGCCAAGGGCCCCGGCATCCTGAAGGTGCTGGAGGACACGACCCTGAAGGCCGCCGCCACGCTGCCCGACGCGATCCTCTGGCCCGAGGCCACGACCCCGTGGGCCGTGCAGGGCGATCCCGACGCCCGGGCGTTCGTCGAGTCGCTCGCCCGCCGCTCGCGCGCCCCGCTGCTGCTGGGCTCCGTCGCCGTCGAGGCGGCGCACACCCCTAACGAGGCCTGGTACAACGGCGTGTTCGCGGTCGATCCCGTGACGGGCGTCCAGACGACCTACTACGCGAAGCGCCATCTCGTGCCGTTCGGCGAATACGTTCCGCTCCGTCCGGTGCTGGGCTGGCTCTCCAAGTTCGTGCCCATCGGCGATGACTTCGCGGCCGGACTTTATTCCTCCCCGCTGGTCGTGCCCGTCGCCGGCAACTCGGTGACCTTCGGCCCGCTGATTTGCTACGAGGACATCTACCCGCAGCTGGCGCGGACCAGCGCCCTGGCCGGCGCCGACGTGCTGGTCGTCCAGACGAACAACGCCTGGTTCGGCGAGGGTGGGGCGGCCTACCAGCATGCCGCTCACTCGGTGTTGCGCGCCGTCGAGACCCGCCGCCCCGTGCTGCGCTGCGGCAACGGCGGCTGGAGCGGGTGGATCGACGAGTTCGGCAGCATCCGCGCCACGCTCGTCAACGAAGACGGCAGCATTTACTTCCGCGGTACGCAGACGGTCGCCGTCACACGCGACGCCCGCTGGATCGGCCAGCCGTCCTTCTACGTGCTCCACGGCGACTGGTTCGTCGGCGTCTCCGCCGCCCTCGCACTCTTCGCCTACCTCCTGCTCCGCACGCACCGCCCCGTTCCTGTCACCCCGCCGCCCGAAGACTGACGTGTTCGCCGAGCGCAGGGCTGGGAATTGCCACCAAGGTCACGAAGCGCACGAAGCCCGGACGATCAGGTCTTCGCGCCCTCCGCGAGCTTAGCGGTGAAACGGATCGACGGTTTGGTCTTGGTTACCGCTAAGTCCGCTAAGGCCGCGAAGCAGCGCGGATCGGTCTTCGTGCCCTTCGTGGCAACCTAGGCCCACGCGCTCACTTCCGGCGCGATCCGCGGGTCTTCGTTGCCTTGGAATCGGGCTTTGCCGCCGCTGGCGTTGCCTTGCGGCGCAGTCCCAGCGACACCGCGGTCGGGCGCGGGCGCGGGCGGCCGCCGTGCAGGCTCGGCAGCCATGGGGAACCCAGCATCAGGCAGGCGTCGCACATCGCGCGGCCACGAGAGCCGAGGATTTCGCGGCTGACAACCCCGTTCCCCGCGGCCCAAATGGGTTCGCCATGACCCCGAAACTACTCCGCCGCGCCGTCGAGGCGCTTGATTCCTTCAACGTCGAGACGCCGTCGTGGGGCTTTGCCGACACGGGCACGCGCTTCGGCAAGTTCTTCCAGGATGCCGCCGCGATCGATATGAACGACAAGCTGGCCGACGCCGGCCAGGTCCACGCCGTCACGGGCTGCTGCCCGACGGTCGCGACGCACGTGCTGTGGGACTTCACCCCCGGCGAGGACCCGCGCAAGGTCGTGCGGCTCGCGCGGAAGCACGGCGTGAAGCTCGGCGCCATCAATCCCAATGTCTTCCAGGACCAGTGCTACAAGTGGGGCTCGTTCGGCCACAACGATCCCGCGGTCCGGCGCCAGGCGCTGCAGCACTGCTTCGACTCGGTGGCCATCATGAAGGCCGTCGGCAGCGAGTACCTCTCGCTCTGGTTCGCCGACGGCACCAATTACCCGGGACAGGGCAGCATCCGCGAGCGCAAGGGCCATTTCACCGACTGTCTCAAGGCGCTGCACAAAAAGCTCGGCCCGAAGCAGACGATGCTCGTCGAGTACAAGCCCTTCGAGCCGGCCTTCTATCAGACCGACATCGCCGACTGGGGCATGGCCTACCTCCTCTCGAAGCGCGCCGGCCCCCGCGCCAAGGTGCTGGTCGACACCGGCCACCACTACAACGCGCAGAACATCGAGCAGATCGTCGCGTGGCTGCTCGACGAGGACATGCTCGGCGGCTTCCACTTCAACGACCGCCGTTACGCCGACGACGACCTCACGCTCGGCTCCATCGACCCGTACCAGATTTTCCGAATCTTCCACGAGATCCACGCGTTCGCCGCCGACCGCGGCCGCATGCCAAAGATCGCCTACATGGTCGACCAGTGCCACAACGAGAAGCCCAAGGTCGAGGCGATGATCCAGACTGTCGTCATCGCGCAGGAGCTCTACGCCAAGGCCGCGCTCGTCGACCACGACCGTCTCCGCGCCGCCCAGGCCAGGAACAATGTCATCGATGCCGAGCTCCAGCTGAAGCAGGCGTTCTTCACCGACGTCACTCCCGCCCTGGCTGCCTGGCGCAAGCGTAACGGCCTACCCGCCGACCCGCTCGCCGAGCACCGCCGCAGCGGTTACGAGCGCAAGGCCGCCGCCGATCGCCGCGCCCGCCGCCGCGCCCTCGGCATCGTCCGGGGCGGCAGCTTCGCGTAAGGGATTCGCCGCGGGCGGCGGGGCGGGGTTCGGAACTTGAACCCCGCTACGACTTCCGCCCGCCCGGCGTCACCGAGAACGTCATCTTCCGGATCACACGCGAGGCGACGCCGGGCAGCAGGCGCTTCAGCAGGATCGCCCAGCGCTCGGTCCCGCCGATGGCGATCTCTTCCTTGCCGCGGACAATCGCGTTGAGCGTGGCGTGCGCGACCCGCGCCGGGCTGATGCCGCGCTCGTGCGTCCCATCGGTCACGCCGTGCTTCTCGCCGCGCGGACCGACCGCGTTGGCCGAGACCTGCGTCAGCACATAGCCCGGGCAGACCAGTGTGACACGGATGCCGTCGCGCCAGATTTCCGCCCGCAGCGAGTCGAAGTAGCCGTGCAGCGCGTGCTTCGCCGCCGCATAGGTCGAGCGGCCGGGCGTGCCGACGTAGCCCATCACGCTGCTCACGACGACCACGTGACCCGCCCGCTGCGCCAGCATCGCCGGCAGCACCGCCTTGGTCAGGGCCACCGGACCAAAGTAGTCCACCTCCATCAGCGCCCGCTCCACCTCGAGCGTCGCCTCCACCGCCAGCGCCCGCTGACTCACGCCCCCGTTGTTGACCAGGACGTCGATCCGCCCGGCGAGGCGGAGGACCTCGGCGACGATCCCCGGAAAGCTCGCGGTCTGGACCAGGTCCAGCGGCACGCACCAGTGCTCCGCCGCGCGCGGCAGCGCCTGCCGCACCCGCTCGAGCTCGGCTGGCCGGCGGCTCGACAGCACCACACGCGCGCCCTCGACGGCGAACGCGTGCGCCAGCGCCTCGCCAATGCCCGACGAGGCTCCCGTGATCCACACCACCCGGCCCGCAAATCGCTCCATTGCGCTGGCCACCCTACGCCGGCCCGCCCTCGTGTCACGTATTACGTGACACGAGGGCGGGGCCGCCTTGGCTTTCAATGGTGTTTATTCACCACCAAAGGTGACTGCGGGCCATTGCCAACCCGGACCGAAGCTGCGAGAGTGGTGTTCATGAACCACCCCAAGGCGCTCACCGCGCAGCAGATTCGTTTTTTCCACGAGGAAGGCTACCTGATTGTCCCGGACGTGTTTGATCCGTCCGACCTCGAGCCGCTCCGCCGCGAGCTGGAGAAGGAGATCGACCGCAAGGCGCGCGAGCTGCACGCCGCGGGGAAGCTCGCGGACCTGCATGCCGGGCTCGACTTCGACCGCCGCCTCGCCGCGATCTACCGTGACTCGAAGGAGAACGGCGAGGCCATCATGCGCCACCTCGAGGGCCTCCGGGGCGGCGGCTTCCATGCGCCGGAGATGTTCGACGTGATCTCGCACCCGAAGCTGCTGAAGAAGGTCGGCGGCCTGCTCGCGTCCGAGGAGATCGTCGCGTCCTCCGTCTACCGCATCCGGCCCAAGCTGCCCAACATCGGGCGCGGCATCGTGCCGTGGCACCAGGACAGCGGCTACTTTGCGCCGATGTGCGACCGCGAGATGATCATCACGTGCTGGATCCCGCTGGTCGACGCGACCGTGGAGAACGGCTGCATGCAGATCCTCCCGCGCACCCATCTCGGTGAGGTGGTGACCCACCACACGGGCGGCAACGCGGGCTTCCTCGTGATCAAGGACGAGAACCTGCCCGATGATCCGCGGAAGGCGATCACCGCCGCCTGCCCGCGCGGCGGCGTGGTGTTCATGACCAACCGCACGCCGCACTGCTCAACGCCGAACTACTCCGACCACATCCGCTGGAGCGTCGACCTCCGCTACCAGTCCGCCGAGGCCCCGAACAACGTCGGTCTCTGGCCGGAGGCGGTCAACGACCAGGGCGAGGCCAACCCCGAGTTTTACGCCAAGGGCAACATCGCCTGCTATCCCCCGGAGGCCGACTTCCTGGTCGCCAGCCGCCAGCACCCGGAGCAGGTCGCGGACTACACCGCGTACGCCCGGCGCCGCGAGGTGTTCGACCAGGTGAAGCCCAACTTCTCCGCCTTCCGCCGCTGGCCCGAGAGCGCGGCCCGGGTCTAGCGCGCCGCCGTCCGCCGCGTCCCGGCCTGCTGCCGCCGCCACTCGCGGGGCGTCACGCCGTACGCGCGCCGGAACAGCGTGCTGAAGTGCTGCGACGAGCTGAAGCCGTGCTGCAGCGCGGCCTTCGTCACATCAAAGTTCGGCTGCCGCAGCGCGAGACGCGCCGCATCGAGCCGCCGCTGGAGATGGTGCGCCGCGGGGCTCACGCCGACTTCGCGCCGGAACTGCGTGCAGAAGTGCGGCACGCTCCGCGCCGTCGCCATCGACGCCAGGTCGCGCAGCGGGATCCGGCGGTCGAGGTGCTGCTCCATGTATGCCACCGCGCGCTGCACCGCGTAGGAGTAGGGCAGGGCGGTCGGGACCGGCGCCCGGCCCTCGCCCGCGTGCAGCCGCTGCGCCACCAGCGCGATGAAGAGCTCGAGGTACGCCAGAATCGTCGCGCGCCGGTCGGGATGGTGCGCGACCACCTGCGCGACCAGGCCCCGCAGCACCGGCTCGACCTCGGGACAGCTGCTGAGCGTCCGCACCTGCCGGCGCCGCAGCTCGGCCGCCAGCCGCCGGGCGTTCGGGCCGAGCTGGTCCAGCTTCAGGCCCACCCAGAGGTGGTGGTTCTCCGGGTTGCCCGTCGAGCCGGTGCCGTGCTTCTCGTGCGGATAGGTCAGGTACACGTCGCCCATCGCCTGTGGCGTCACCTCGCCGCCGGCCCGCCACGACGCCTTGCCGCGCGCCAGGTACAGGAACTCGAAGCCCGGGTGGGAGTGCGGCTTGAGGTGGTGGCCCCGGCAGCACAGCGCCTCGCCGCAGTGCGTCAGCGCCGGCAGGTCGTCCACGGGATGCTCATAGACGTAGCCGCTGATGATCTGGGGGTCGCGCAGGACTTTCATGGGGTCGGGCCGGAGTGCACTTTATTCTGGGATGGCGTAATATCCTGTACATTTCCACCGCAAAATCTGAACGCGGTCCGCGGGTTTTCCCGCTATGGTGCGCGCCGCCTTTTCCCGCACCTGAACCTCCCCATGTCCACCGCCACCGCTCCCAATCCCTATCGCCTCACCGCCGCCCAGCAGAAGTTCTACCACGAGAACGGCTACCTGCTCGGCCTCCCCCCGATCTTCACCCGGGAGGAGATGGCGAAGATCAACGCCGAGCTGCCCAACCTGCTCGCCCTGCTGAAGCCCGGCGAGACCACCAAGGACATCCGCGAGTGGCACGAGACGAGCACCTACCTTTACGATATCGTCATGAACCCGCGCATCCTCGACCTCGTCGAGGGCGTGCTCGGGCCGAACTTCTACGCCTGGGCCAGCAACTTCTTCATCAAGGAGCCGCGCAACCAGGCCACCGTCGGCTGGCACCAGGACGCCTACTACTGGCCGATGGCGCCGCACCACTCCGTGACCGTCTGGCTCGCGTTCGATGACGTCGACGAGGAGAACGGCGGCATGAAGCTGCTGCCCGGCTCGCACCGCGGCGGGCTCATCAAGCACCGCCGCTCGTCGCAGACCCAGTCGGTGCTGTCGCTCGAGCTGGAGGACGGCTCGGACTTCGACGCGGCCAAGGCCGTGCAGTTCCGGCTCAAGGCCGGCGAGTGCTCGCTGCACGACGACCGCGCCATCCACGGCTCGCCCGGCAATCCCTCGGACCGCCGCCGCGCCGGCCTCACCATCCGCTACTCGGGCACCAACGTGAAGAACGACCTGGCGGTGAACCCGAACTTCAAGATCTACCTGTGCCGCGGCGTCGACGAGTTCCGCCACAACCCGTACGGCACTCCGCCCACCCAGCGCTACGGCCGCCCGAGCTTCAAGCCGGTGAGCAACGAGGAAGCCGGCAAAGGCTGAGCGGACTCGGGTCGAACGTCGCAGGTCCCAGGTCGAAGGGGCCGGCCCGGGCGTTCGACATTTGACCTTCGACCTGCGACTGGGGATTGCTAGCGCATGCCTCCGACCCAGCTGTTCGAACTCACGCCTGCCGAGTCCATGTTCGCGCCGTTCCACGACGCGACGATTGCCGAGCAGCTGCCCCTCACGCTCGAGCCGGGCGCCGCCCGCGGCCTCCGGCGCGACTTTGGCTGGGACGGCACCAAGCTCTCCTGGGACCTCGCGCCCGCCGGTCAGCTGGCGGCGCGCTTCGGCATGGCGGTGTCCGGCCTGCCCGACCGTTTCGACCAGTTTGTCTTCTGTTACGTCGCACCCGCCCACGTTACGCTGGTGTTCGAGGCCTGCCGTCGCGGCCAGTGGTCGCCGCTCGGCGCGCCGGTGACGGGCCGCGGGCGCCGGCATGAGCTGGCGCTCCCGATCGGCGAGCGCCCGGTGGAGGCCGTGCGCGTTTCCCTGACCGCCACCGACACGCCGACCGTGCATCTCAGCTTCCAGTGGTGGGGCGTCGCCCGCGCCGCTCTCGTGGCGGAGCTCGAGGCGGCGCGTCCGCGCTACGATGGCCGGTGGACGGGACTTATTCTGCCGCCCGAGGAGTGGCCGGAGCCGCGGCTCGCCCGCGGGCTGCTGTTCAGCGTCGACGACCTGCCGGCGCTCCGCGCCAAGCGAGCGCTGCCGTACTGGAGCGACCACTGGCGGCTCATGGAGGAGCGCGCCCGGCAGTACCTCGCCCGCTCACCCGAGGACCAGCTCGACGACTACCTCCCGCAGACCGACCAGCGCTACATCCGGGCCCGCGAGTCGGGCCGCGCCACGTATTTTTCCGAGCCGCTGGTCCTCGGCTTCGTCGGCCTCGTCAACGGCGACCGCGCGCTCGGGTTCCATGCGCTGCGCTACCTGATGTGCCTGCTCCACACCACGTCGTGGGCGCAGTCGGCCGAGAGCCGGGCCCGGGGCAGCGTGTGGGATCAGCGCTGCTTCAACGAGGAGATGGCCACCACCGCGGCCGCGCTGCTGCTCGACTGGTACGACTTCGCCCTCACGCCCCGTGCCCGGTACCTCGCGCAGCAGGTGCTGTGGGACAAGGGCCTCGCGGTCATCGAGCGCGACATGCTCAAGTGGGACTACCTCTACACCATGAATCAGGGCCCGTGGTTCTGCCGGGCCCGGCTGCTCGCGGGGCTTTACCTCGAGACGGCGTGGCCGCGCATGCGGACCCACACGGAGCTCGCGCTGGGCGATCTCCAAGCCGGCATGGCCAACTATGTCCTGCCCGACGGCGGCACCGACGAGGGCTTGGGTTACTTCTCCGTCACGATGCACGCCGTGCTCCCCGGCCTGATCGCCTACGCGCGGGCCCGCGGCCGCGAGGTCGCTCCGCTGCTGCCGCCGCAGTTCGTCCACACCGCCGATTTCGTCGCCGCGCTGTCCGCGATGGAGCCCGGCAAGGTGGTCACCGAGGGTGACAACACCACCGACCTCGTCGTGGGTGACACCGTGGCGCTCCTCGCCGCGGTGTTCCCTGACAGCGTTTACGCCCGGGTCGCGGCCGCGTGCCTGACCCGCCGGCGCCCGCTCGGCTACTACGACCAGTATTTCACCGAGGGCGTGTTCGCGTTCATCGCCGGGCCCACCCGCCTGGCCCCGCCGGTCTCGATCGTGCCGGAATTCGCGCGGCTCCCGCAGACCGGCCACCTGACCAGCCGCCGCCGCACTGCCGCGGGCCGGTCCGTCCGGCTCCATGTCGTGGGCGCCAAGGCGAAGGCCTCGCACACTCACTTCGACAAGGGCTCGTTCCTCCTCGAGCTCGACCAGATCCCGGTGCTGCTGGATCGCGGCCAGGTGCGCTACGACGACCTCCGCACCCAGGTGCTCAAACGGACCGAGATGCACAACACGCTCACGCCGGTCACGGCCGAGGGCATCTATCTGAACCAAGGCAGTGTCGAGCAGGCCGTCATTCCGGAAGGGGAGGGCGACGCCCGGCGGCTGCGCGTCCGCGTCGACCTTGGCCACGTCTGGCGCGGAGTCATGTCCTCCTGTGTCCGCGAGCTCAGCGCCGACGAGCCGGAGACCTTCCAGGTCCGGGACTGCGGCGAGCTGCTGGCGCCGGCCGCGCTGGCGTTCAACCTTCACACCCGCGGGCCGTGGCAGATCGAGGGCCGCCGCGCCGTGCTGCGGGTCGACGGCTGGGAGCTCGTGCTGAACGCGCCCTGGGCCGACGAGCTCCGCCAGCGCGAGAACTCGATCGACTTCCGCGTCGAGCCGCTCTGGCACCTCGAGGCGCGGCTGGCGACGGCCCGCGCGTTTGACCTGGTGACGTCGTTCACCTGCCGCCCGCTCTGACCGAGGGAATATTCGCGAATATCGGGTTTGAAAATCGGCCCCGGCGGACGTTGGTGGGGGTCGTCATGCACCGATTCATTCTTCTGGGCCTGTGGCTGGCGGTCGCGACCGCCGGCGCCGCGGAGACCGCGCCCGACGCGCACCGTCTCGCGGGCATCTGGCGCTACGACCCGGCGCGCAGCACCGAGCTCAGCGCGTGGGGCGCGCTGCGGCTGGTCATTACGGTGGAGGGTCCGCATGTGACCCTCACCCGTCAGTACGCCGCGGGCCGCCGCACGTACGACGAGGTGACGCCGCTCGACCTGACGCAGGCGGTGAACCGCGTGGCCGTGAACTGGTGGCCGGACAACCGCCACCTCGGCGCCTACGTCGGCGGCGACCGGACGAAGCGCATCCGCACCGAGCTGCTCGACGGCGGCCGGCTGCTCCGCACCAGCGCCGACCTGGTGCTTGCCACCCAGCAGGGCGAGCGCGCGGTGAACATCCTGAGCGACTACCGCGTCTCGGCCAACGGCGCCCAGCTCACGCTGATCGAGCTGCGCAGCACCCGCAACGATCCCATCGTGTACGTGTTCAAGCGCGTCACCGACGAGGCGGCCGACGCGGCCGCCGGGAAGGGCCGGGCCGAATAGGCCGGAGGACTCCGCCATGAAGACCATTTCCCTGTTCCGCCACTGCCTGCTCGCCGGTGCGCTCGCCGCGTTCCCCGCGGCAGCCCAGCCGATCCCCGCCAAGGTCGACCGCGCGCCGGCCACCGCGACCATCATCCCGCTCTCGTCGAACTGGCGGCTCGACGGCGACGTGCCGGTGCACGCGCTGCTGATCTCGCTGCAGGGCCTCGCCAACCGCGAGGCGCCCCGTGTCTATCTCGAGTATCCCGCCGACTGGCAGTGGGAGATCGTGCGCCCGCTGGAGGGTTTCCTCGAGCGCCGGCATGGCGTGAAGTTCGAGCGGCTCGCCCAGGACGATGCCGACGCGGCGCTCGCGCGCTTTGGCCGCTACGCCAAGGGTTATGTCGTCTGGGACCGCGCCGTGCGTGCCTCGCTGATCGTCGCCTTCACCATCGCGGGCGTCGACGACGCGGTGGTGGTGAGCCCTGACCTGGTCCCGCTCGTGGAAAAGCACGGGCTGAAGTGCGTCGCGGACCTGCGCGGGCGCTTCACCGGCCAACCCGACCACGTCATCTACCAGTGGGCCTACGACCACTACTGGGCGCGGTGCTCGCGCGACTACTACGTCGTGCTCGGCGGCCATGCGGGGATGGAGATGCAGCCGGGCATCGCCGACTTCGGCGTGAAGCAGCGGGCGTTCTTCACCGACCTCTCGGCCAATCCGAAGCATCCCGAGGAACTCGCCCTCGAGCGCCGGATCCTCGGCGGCCAGCACCCGGCGAGCATCGTCGTCGGCTGGCACTCGTACGGGAAGGACACCGAGGGCCAGCACACCACGCTCGTCGGCAACTACGGCCTGAAGATGGAGGGCCTGCACAACCTCCCGAACGTCTCATTCACCTGCCAGATTCCGCTCACGCCGGACTTCAAGTTCGCGAACAACCACCACGTCGCCCCGGACGCCCGGCTCAAGGCGGAGCCGAAGGTCTACGTCTGCGCCGTCGCGACCGACTCGATGGGCATCGGCGCCTGGACGAAGCCGGGCCGCGGCCAGATCCCGTACACGTGGCAGGTCACGATGAACTGGGCCTGGATGAATCCGCCTGCCCTCCAGTTCTTCTACGAGGACCGCACGCCGAACGACTACTTCATCGCGGGACTCAGCGGCCCGGGCTACATGTACCCGAAGTCGATCCCGGCCGAGAAGTTCCCGGCGCTGATGCGCGACGCCCGCGCGCTCATGGCGCAGCTCGACCTGCGCGCCATGGAGATCATGGACTATTCCGAGGGCAACCGGCACGTCGGCAACACCGACCTGCCGAAGGCCGTCGTCGACCGGTACTATCATGAGTTCCCCGACGTGATTGGCTTCATCAACGGCTACGGCACGGCGCGGACCTACGACCTGCGCGACGGGAAGCCGATGATCAGCTACGACTACTACCTCGACGTGAACCGCACCGTCCGCGACGCCGCGGCGGACCTCGAGGAGCTAATCCAGCTCAACCCGCAGCGGCCGTACTTCCTGCTGCTCCACATCCGCGAGCGCAACACGGTCGAGAAGGTCAACGCCATCCTCCACTCGCTGAGCGAGCCGGTCGAGGTCGTCCCGCTCGATGTCTTCCTCAAGCTCGCCGCGAGCGCGCAGACCTACCGCACCCACTACCAGGAGCCGACGGATCCGATCAGCCCGAATCCGTAGCCGCGTGGCGGCCAGGGCGGGACCCGTTTATTTCTTCTCGTCCTTGGACGACGTGAGCTCGTGCGCCTTGGCCTTCACGGCGGCCGCGGCCTCCTCGGATTTTTCCGCCACGGCCTTCCCAACCTCGATCGACTTCTGCTTCACCTTGGCCGCCGTCTCCTCGGAGACCTCCTTGGTGGCGGCGAAGGCCTCCTTGGATTTCTCCTTGGTGACCTCGACCGCGTGGCGCGTGCCGTCGGCGGTCTTCTCGTAGGCCTGGACCGACCAGTCCTTGGTGGCCGTCGCGGCGCGCTTGGTGGCGTCGGCCGCGTCGGACGCAGCCTCCTTCAGGGCGGACTTGGCCTGCTCCAGCTTGCTGGGCTCCTCGGCGCGAACGGCGCGAACGGCGAGGGCGGCGACGAGGGCGAGGCAGAAGGCGAGGCGGCGAAGGTTCATGGACAAGGAATGCGCAGGAGTGTGGGAAGGCCGGAGTTCACTGACAACACTTGCGGGCGGCGGTGCCATGATTCAGGGTCCCAGCGTGACCACAACCGCCTCCCAGTACACGCCCCGCGAGGAACTGGCCAATGCCCTCACTCATGGCATCGGCCTGCTGCTGAGCATCGCCGGCTTGGTCCTGATGGTGACCTACTCGGCGCTGCGCTCGGACGCCTGGGCGGTCACGAGCACCGCGATCTTCGGCGCGACCCTGGTGCTGCTCTACACCACGTCGACGCTCTACCACAGCTTCCGCCGGGAGGATCTCAAGCGGATGATGCGCAAGTTCGACCACGCGGCGATTTTCCTGCTGATCGCGGGCACCTACACGCCGTTCCTCCTGATCAGCCTGCGCGGGCCGTGGGGTTGGAGCCTGTTCGGCGTCGTCTGGGGGCTCGCGGCCGTGGGCGTGGCGCTGAAGTTCTGGTTCACCGGCCGTTTCCGGCTGCTGTCCACGCTGATCTACATCGGCATGGGCTGGCTCGTGATCATCGCGTTCCGGCCGCTCATCCACTCGCTCCCGGCCGGCGGGCTGTGGCTGCTGTTCGCCGGCGGCCTCTGCTACACGGGCGGTGCGGTGTTCTACCTGATGAAGCGCGTGCCGTACCACCATGCCGTCTGGCACCTGTGGGTGCTCGCCGGCAGCGCGTGCCACTGGGCCGCGGTGTTTGGCTATCTGACCGGCTCCGCCTGACCGCCGCGGTTACGGCTTGGCCGGCGGGTCGGGCAGGCGGACGGCGCGCTGGTCGCGGCCGTTCTGGTGCAGCACCACCGCGGTGACCTCGCCCTGGGCGTTGCGCTCAAACGTCAACGCCGCCGGCACGATGTCGTAGGCGAAGTGATCGGGCCGGTCGCAGAAGACCGGGTAGGCGGCCTGGCCGAGCAGTTTCGCGTAAACCTGCTCCCCGCGGGCCTTCACCTCGAACTGCAGGGGCGGGTGTTCGCCGTACCGGCCCTCATAGTCGCGGGCCTCGTCCGTGGTCAGGAACCGCACCGTCGGCACCGGCTCCTCGGTCCGCGTCGCCCGGACCTCGCGGCCGTTCTGGTGCAGGACCACCGCGGTCACGTGACCGCCGGCGTCGCGCTCGAACTGGTACTCCGCCTCCACCACGCGCAGGAAGAACCGGTCGTGGCCGGCAAAGAAGACTGGCAGGAAGGCCTGGGCGGTGAGCCGGCCCCGCAGGCGGCCGGTGTTGTCGAGGAGGAACGTGAACCGGCCGCGGCCGTCGATCGCATAGACGCCCACGTAGTCGGTGAGCTGCTTCACCGGGATCGGCTCCTCCGCGCGCGCCGCGCCGCCCTTGCCGGCCAGGCTGGGCGGGCGCCGGACCGAGGCGACGATCCGCGCCGGCTCGATCGTGTCGTTGTTGACCAGCAGCACCGTGGCGCGGTGCAGCTCCGGCACGAACTCGAGGTACGAACGCGTGCCGCCCGTGCCGCCGCTGTGGTTGTACACCGTCACGCCGTTCCGCTCGGCGATCAGGATGTTCAGGCCGATGTGGCCCGTCGCGCCGAAGGCCGCGCGCGGCTGGCGGGCCAGCGTCCACGCCGCGGCGAGCGCCGGGTCCTTCGGGTCCATCAGCGCCTGGGCGAAGCGCGCCAGGTCCGCCGCGGTCGAGCGCAGCGCGCCCGCGCCCGCCAGCGTCGGAAGCCGCCACGGGTTCATCGCAAAGCTGCCCGAGTGTGGCGGGGCGAACCGATCGGCCTGCGCGCTGTCGAGTTCGATCACGGTGTCGGTCAGACCCAGCGGCCCGGCGATGCGGGTCGCCACGAGCTCGGCGTAGGGCTTCCCGTAGATGCGTTCGAGCAGGTGCCCGAGCAGTCCGACCCCCACGTTAGAGTAGGACGCCGGTTGCGGCGCGGGGTGCTCCGGCTGGTAGGCGCGCAGGAAGTCGTACAGCTGGTCGACTGTGTAGTCGGCGTACGGGTCGTTCTGGTTCGCCGGCCGGAAATTGGCCGGCAGCGCCGGCAGGCCCGACGTGTGCGTCGCCAGCTGCTCGAGGGTGATGGCCGCGGTCCCGGGCTTCAGCGTCACGTCCGCCGGCAGGAACTTTCCGATCGGGTCCGTGAGCTTCGCCTTGCCCTCGTTCACGGCCTCGGCGAGCAGCAGGCTCGTGAAGACCTTCGTGATCGAGCCGATCTCAAAGAGGATCTTCTCCGGCGTCAGGCCGTCGCGCGGTCCCGGGTGACCTGCGCTGGCGTACGTGACGCGGTCGCCATCGACCTCCGCCAGCACGAATCCGCCGGCGGGCAGCCCGGCGGCCGCGCGCTCGACCGCCGGCAGCGCCGTGGCGTTTTCCAAGCTGGGCTGGGCGGGCGTGACGGGCCCGGTGGCGGCGGCCGCGAGCAGGGGCAGCAGGGTGAGGACAACGAGGGATTTCATGACGGAAAAGGTCTAGCGGTTGAGCCACCACACGGTGCCGTTGAGCACGGAGGCGAAGCTCACCCAGGCGAGATAGGGCAGCCACAGCAGTCCGGCCGGCCGGTCGAGTTTCCAGAACCGGGCCTGCACCGCGACGAGGCACGCCCAGAACAGGATCACCTCGACGAAGGCGCCGCCCGGGCTCCGGGCCCCGAAGAAGATCAGCGACCAGAGCGTGTTGAGCACGAGGCTCGCGCCAAACAGCGCCAGCGCGCCCGTGGCTCCCGGCTCCGCGCGCCGCAGCCAGACGCGCCACGCCGCCACACTCATCATTGTGTAGAGCACCGTCCACACCGGGGCGAAGACCCAGGGCGGGGGATTCCACGACGGCTTGGCCAACTGCGGATACCACGTCTGCACCGAGGTGCCCGTGGCGTAGCCGCCGATGGCGGCCGCGGTGAAGGACGCGGCCAGGAAGAGGAGGAGGGCCAGCCAGCGGTTCATGATGGCGAAAATTATCGCCGCGCGCGGCGCGGTCGCAAGGCGAGTCGGCGGGTGAACGTTCATCGAGGATTTGGTCGGCCGGCTTGTGTCGCCGCTGCGATCGGTGGAAGGTCGCGCTGGCCCAACGCCCAGCCATGCGCCTCCGTCTACCTGCACTCGCCTTCCTCCTGATCCTGTTCGCGGCCAGCAGCCGCCTCGCCGCCGCCGACGCGCCGTCGCGCCTGGCCGGCACCTGGGCCCTCGACGTGGCCCGCAGCTCGCCGATCCGGCCGTGGGATCATCTCACCGTGACCTTCGCCGTCGCAGGCGAGACCGTCACGATCACCCGCCACCTCGCGTGGGGCGCCGACCGCAAGGTCGACGATGTCACGACGCTCAAGACCGACGGCCGCACGGTGACGAGCAACCCGGCGACCTACTGGCTCGATACGTGGTACACGAATGTCTACCTCGGCGGCGACCGGCGGAAACAGGTGAGCGGCGAGTGGCTCGACGGCGGCCGCGTGCTGAAGGTCGAGACCAACCTCCAGCTCGAGGCGCAGCAGGGTGATCATCCCGTGCATCTCTACCAGGAGTACCGGCTCTCCGCCGACGGCCGCACGCTGCGGTGCTACGAGCTCCGCTCCACGCGCGACGAGGCCATGGTCTACGTCTTCACGCGCCAGTAATCCCGCCGCACCCTTCGCCATGAAATCCTCTCTCTCCCGATTCCTGCAGCTCCTGATCGCGGTGGCGGTGCTGGCGCCCGCGGTCCGTGCCGTGCCCGGCGTGACTGGCCCGGCCCCCAAGGAGGCCTGGCTTATCCCCGTGAAGGACGACTGGAAGATCTCCGGCGCGCTGCCTGAGAACGCCTTCCTGATCGGCCTGCAGGGTCTTGCCAACACCGACGCGCCGCGGGTCTACATCGAGTACCCGGAGACGTGGCATTTCCACGACTTCAACCCGCTGAAGGATTTCTACGCCCAGCGCTACGGGATCAAGTTCACGCGGCTCGCCACGCCCGAGGCGGCGCTCGCCCAGCTCGGCCACTTTGCGAAGGGCTACGTGGTCTGGGACCGGAAGGTGCGGCCGTCGCTCAACGTTGCCTTCACCGCCGCCGGCGTGCTCCGCGCCGTCGTGGTGGACGAGAGCCTCATCCCGCTGGCCGAGAAGCACGGACTGAAGCCGCTGGCCGATTTCCGCGGGAAGTTCACCGGCCAGACCGACCTGCAGATCTACCGCTGGGCCTACAACGAATACTGGAGCCGCTGCAGCCGCGACTACCTGATCTGGATGGGCGGCGTCGCGGGCGACACGATGGAGCCGGGCGTGGCCGACCTCGCGATCGCGTTCGGGGCCTTCGTCACCGACCTGTCCGCCAACCCGCGCGACACCGCCGAGCTCGCCTTCCACAAGGAGATCCTCGCGCAGATGAAGCCCACGGCGTGGATCATGGGCTGGCACTCTTACGCGAAGGACACCGAGGGCCAGTGGGTCACGCTCACCTCGACCTTCGGCCTGAAGGTCATCGGCCTGAACACGTTTCCGAACGGCACCTTCATGAGCCAGATCGGCTTCTCGCCGGGCTTCAAGCTGACCAACAGCAACCACGTCACGCGCCAGAGCCAGGTCCAGGCGGAAAAGAAGGTCTACATCTGCCTCGTGCAGTCCGACAGCATGGGCATCGGTGCGTGGACCCAGCCGGAACGCGGCCAGATCCCGTACAACTGGGAGGTCGGCGTCGACGGCGCGAAGTGGTACCCGGCGGCGATGGAGATGTTCTCCAAGGACAAGACGCCGAACGACTATTTCATCGGCGGCCAGTCGGGCTACATGTACCCGGCCGCGGTGCCCGCGGACCGCTTCCCGGGCCTGATGCGCGAGATGAACGAGCTCATGCCGCTGATGGATGAGCACACGGTGACGATCATGGACCACACCGACCGCGGGATCCCGATCGGCTATTTCGACCTGCCGAAGCGGGTGGTGGACGAGTACTACGCCAACGTCCCCGATACGATCGGGTTCATCAACGGCTACGCCGCGGCGCACACCTTCGACCTCCGCAACGGCCAGGCGTTCATGTCCTACGACTACTACCTCGACGAGCACCGGCCCGAGGCCAGCGCCATCGCCGATCTCGACGAGCTCGCCCGGCTCAACCCGGTCCGCCCGTACTTCCTGCTGCTCCACGTGCGCGAGTCCAACAGCATCAAGCGCGTGATGAGCATCATGAACGGCCTCGAGGAAAAGCCCGAGATTGTCCCGCTCGACACCTTCCTGAAGCTCGCCGCGTCCAAGCCGACCTTCAAGGTCCGCTACAAGGACGAGCGCCCCGCCACCCAGCCCTGGGACGCGAACACGCAGTGACGGCCCGGCCGGCCTTCGCGTGACGCGGGGGTTGACGCTCGGACGGGGTGGTTCAGGCTGGGGCTTCCCCCGCTGTCACCCCGCACCCCTGCGCCATGAGACGACTGCTGGCTTCCCTGTCCTGCGCATTGCTTCTCTCCGCCGCGGCCCTCGGCCAAGGCGCCCCGTCCCCGGCCTCGTCGCTTGGCGGGCTTCGCGACCTGCCGAACCTGCGCGAGGGCGTGAAGCGCGGGCGCGTGTCGAGTTACGACCGCACCGGCGGCAACCACGATTATCTCTCGGGCATCGGCCCCGGCCAGAAGGCCACGCTGGCCGAGCTCAGCGGCGCCGGGACCGTAACCCACATCTGGGTGACCATCTCGTCGCCCGAGATGTACCACCTGCGTCGCATCGTGCTGCGTGCGTACTGGGACGGCGAGGCCGACCCGAGCATCGAGGCGCCGATCGGGGATTTCTTCGGCCTCGGCTTCGGTGAGCCGAACTACTGGGCGAGCGCGCCGCTCGCGGTCGCGGACCGCGCCATGAACTGTTTCTTCCCGATGCCGTTCTCGCGCGGGGCGCGGATCGAGATCGAGAACCAGGGCGAGAAGCCCATCGGGGCGTTCTACTACTACGTCGACTACGAGAGCTACGTTCCCGGCTCGGCGGCGGCCAAGGCGACGGAGGGGCAGGGACGCTTCCACGCGTGGTGGCACCGTGAGCGCACGAAGGCCACCGACGGGGCGCCCAACGTCGACGGGAAGAACAACTACCTGATCATGGAGGCCAAAGGCCGCGGCCACTACGTCGGCGTGGTGCTGCACATCCAGGCGCTCTCCACCGGATGGTGGGGAGAGGGCGACGACATGATGACCATCGACGGTGACGCTCGCCCGACGCTCAACGGCACGGGGCTCGAGGACTACTTCGCCGGCGCGTGGAACTTCAACCTCCTGAACCGCGAGTACAATTTCCCGTACTTCGGCTACTCGCGGAAAGGTAACGCCCACCCGGACTACACCGGCCGCCACTCGATGTACCGCTTCCACCTCGAGGACCCGGTGACCTTCGACCAGTCGATCCGCGTCTCGATCGAGCACGGCACGAACAACAACCGCGGCGACGACTACTCGTCCGTCGCCTACTGGTACCAGACTGAGCCGCACCTGAAGTTCCCGCCGCTGCCGCCCGTGGCGGAGCGACTGCCGATCGACCACTGGACCGCGGTGCCCGACCCGGTGAAGTGACCCGCGCCCGCCTTTCCCCATGAAACTGTCCCACCTGCTCCTGGCCGCGGCCTCCGCCGCGGCTCTCCTCGCCCCGGCCCGCGCCGCCACCTTTGGCGACGACGTGGCCTTCCTGCGCCAGCACCAGAAGGTGCTCGAGCTCACCGACGCGTCGGGCCGGGCGCGCGTCGCCGTCGTCCCGGCCTGGCAGGGCCGGATCATGACCAGCACGGCGGGCGGGGCGGGCGGCGACAGCTACGGCTGGGTGAACCGCGAGCTCATCGCGTCGGGCCAGGTGGCGGCGCACATCAACGTGTTTGGCGGCGAGGACCGGTTCTGGCTCGGGCCCGAGGGCGGGCAGTACTCGATCTTCTTCGCGCCGGGGGTGAAGTTCGACTTCGACCACTGGTTCACGCCGGCGGCGATCGACACCGAGCCGTTCGAGGTCGTCAGCGCCACGACCGACCAGGTGGTGTGCCGGCGCGAGATCCACCTGACCAACTACTCGGGCACGAAATTCGAACTCGAGGTCACCCGGTCCCTGCGCCTGCTCGCCGCGGACGCCGCCCTGAAGGACCTCGGCCTCAAGCTCCCGGCAGGCGTGGGGGCCGTGGCGTTCGAATCGGCCAACACCGTGCGCAACACCGGGAAGGCTGCGTGGGAAAAACCCAGCGGGCTCCTCTCGATCTGGATCCTCGGCATGTTCAACGCCTCGCCCACGGCAACGATCGTGGTTCCCTATGAGACAGGCAGCGAGGCCGAGCGCGGCCCGGTCGTGAACGACACGTATTTTGGCAAGGTCCCGGCGGAGCGGCTCGTGGTTAAGGACGGCCGCGTCTTCTTCCGCGGCGACGCCAACCATCGCAGCAAGATCGGCTTTCCGCCGCGGCGCGCGAAGTCGCTGCTCGGCAGCTACGACGCCGCCAGCCACACGCTGACGCTGGTCCACTACACGCTGCCCAAGGGCGCGACGGACTACGTGAACTCGATGTGGGAACACCAGGAGCACCCGTTCAGCGGCGACGTCGTGAACAGCTACAACGACGGCCCGCTCGCGACCGGCGCGAAGGGCCTCGGACACTTCTACGAACTGGAGACGTCCTCCCCGGCATTGTCCCTCGCGCCCGGCGGCAGCGCGAGCCATGTCCACCAGACGATCCACCTGCAGGGCGACGAGGCGGCGCTGGACCAGATTGCCCACGCCGCACTCGGCGTCGGCCTCAAGGAGATCACCCAGGTCTTCGCCCGTTAGTCAGTCGGACGATTCCGGTTCACCACGAAGCTCACGAAGGCCACGAAGACCGGCTCGGACTTCGCGACCTTAGCGGCCTTAGCGGTTCACCAATCAGGGCGCCGATCACTGTCACCGCCAAGCGCGCGAAGACCGCGAAGACGGGACGCGTTTGGCGCGGCGCCCGGGTCCTATTTCAGGACGCCGGCACCGGTCGCCAGTTGAGTCAGGAAGCGGGCGCAGAGCTCGGCGCGCTCGACGAGGCTGGGAAGGACGCAGCACTCGCGGTCGCTGTGGAGGTGCTCACCGATCACGCCTAGTCCATCGAGATTCGGCAGGCCGGCGGCCGAGAGCAGGTTGCCGTCCGAGCCGCCGCCGGCGTGGATCCACGAGAAGGGAGGCAGGCCCAGTTCGCTGGCGCACCGCTGGTAGACCGCGAAGGCGGCCTCCTCGACCGGGCCGCACTCCTTCGGCGGCCGGTTGAAGCTGCCGGTCACCTCGAGACGGAAACCCTCGCGGGCGCTGACGACGCCGGCCAGCTCATGCAGGCGGGCCAGCACGGGCTCGCGGTCCGCCACGTGGGTGATGCGGATGTCGAGCAGCGCCTGCGCGAAGTCCGGCACGACATTGGTGGCCTCGCTGCCGCCGCGCACCAAGCCGATGTTGAGCAGCACGCCCGGCATCTCGGACGGCAGCCGGTGTACCGCGACCAGGAATTCCGCGAGGGCGGCGATCGCGTTGCGGGCGTCGCTGGGGTATTTCGCCGCATGGCCGGCGCGACCGTGACAGGTGGCCGCGAAATTGCCGGTGCCCTTGCGCGACTGTACCAGGCTGCCATTCGGCCGGGCCGGCTCGAACACCAGGCCCAGCTGATGACGGCGCGCCGCCGCGGCAAAGAGCCCGGCGCTGCCGAAGGAGCCGGTCTCCTCGTCGGGCGTCAGCAGCACCTCGAAGCCCAGCGCGGCCGACGGCGAGGCGGCGAGGTAGAGCTGCAGGGCCGCCAGCATCACGACGATGCCGCCCTTCATGTCGGTCACACCCGGCCCGCGCAGCGTGCGCTCGTCGATCAGCTCGCAGCGCTGGAACGGATTACGGGCGCCGTAGACGGTGTCGTAATGGCCGCAGAGGAAGACCTGCCGCGGGGCCTGCGGCTGGAAGGTGACGCGGAGGGCCTGGGCGGTGGTGTTGGCGCAGGCCACGCGCTCAATCTTCACGCCCGGCAGCTTGGCAAAGTCCGCCTCCAGCAAGTCCAGCATCGCGGCCAGCCCTGCGTGGTGGTCGCTGCCGGAGTTCTGGTTGGCCCAGCGGATCAGCCGGTCCCGGAGAGGAGGAAGGGTCAGGGTCACAATCGGATCAGCATCGCACAAGCGCAGCCGGGCGAAAGCGCGAAATCGCGTCCGCGCCTCAGCGACGGCGCGGGCCGCATACCGTCCAGTCGTACGGCACGAAGCCGAGCTTCAGGGCGGGCGAGTTGCGCGCCAGCCGCCAGGTTCGGCGGCCCTCGGTGAGCTTTGGGTCGGCCACGAGTGAGAGCGCGTCATGGCCGCGCTTGCGCCAGGCCGTCCAGCTCAGCCGGTGAGGCACGCCGTCGGTTCGGGTGGACTGGTGGCCGCTGGTGGCGACGCGGCCGCCCGGGAACCAGACGCAGTTGGCGTGGGTGACCAGCGCGCCGCGGCTGATGTCGCCCTTGTAGCCGCCGAGGTAGAGCCGCTCACTCGGGCCGACGAGGATGTTCTGGAAGAACGAGGCGCTGAAGTGGCCCGGCTCGACGCGGTAGACGGACGCGAGCGCGTGCTGGCCGCGGGCGAAGATGTTGTGCCGCACCACCGCCTCGCGGGCGTAGTGGATGTTGAACGGCGCGTCCTTGGTGTCGTGGACGAGGTTGTGCTCCACGATCACGTGCGACGTGCCCTCGTCGAGGTAGATGCCCCAGCCGCCGTAGGCCTGCGACCAGATGTGGTGGAGGTGATTGCCGCGGATCACGGTGCCCGGCTGCACGCCGAGCACGTAGATGCCGCCCATGTCGCTCAGCACGCCGGCGCCGATGTCGTGGACCAGGTTGTTTTCGATCCGGTTGTTGCGCGACGGCGTCTCGCGGAACCCCCACGTCCAGCCCAGCGAGATGCCGGTGTAGGCGGCGTGGTGGATGTGATTGTGCGCCACCGTGCAGTCGAAGGCGTGACCGAGCAGCACGCCCACGCCCTGATGGAAGATGCGGCCGACGTGGTGGATCGTGTTGTCGGTGATCGTGAGGTGCCCGGTGCGCGCCTCGACGTGGCCGTCGAGGTCGCTCCCGCCGCCCCGGATGCCGCCGGCGCCGAGGTCGTGGAGCTGGTTGCCCACCGCGGCGCAGTGCCGGCAGCCGTCGCCGAACTCCAGCCCGTAGAGCCCGGCGTGCTCGATCGTGCAGTCGCGCACCGCGCACTCGCGCGCCGCGTGGAACGTGACCGCCCCGGGCACCATGTGCGCGGCCTGCACGCTGCCGCCGATCGGCAGGTCGTCGCCGTAGGCTTGCTCGCGGTGGAAGGGCGGGAAGGCGGCCAGCGGGGAGAACCAGTCGCCGTGCCGGAACGTGAGCCCGGCCAGCTCCAGGCCGCGGAGATGGCGGGTGGCGTTCGCATCCAGCGGGTCGGTGCTGTCGTTGAAGAGCAGGCCCGCCGCCTTCACGAACGCATGGAGCCGCGGCGCCCGGATCTCCGTGTTCGCCGGCGTCTCGCCGGGCCGTGGGAGATAGTACAGCCGGCCGGTCTCGCGGTTGAGGTACCACTCGCCCGGCTCGGTCAGCGCCTCGAAGAGGTTGTCAATGTAGTAGCGGGCGAGGTCCCGGTGGCCGTGCGCGTTCTCGTACGCCTCGTAAAGGCAGAACGCCGAGCGGCGCGCGAACCGCAGCCAGCCGGTGCGCGGGTTCAGCATCGGCCGCGGCAGCCGCTCCTCGATCCAGTAATGCAGCACCACGCACTCCGCGTCGGGCAGCGAAGCCCACGCCTGCACGTCGCCTGTCTGCGGCTTGAAGGTGTCGGCGCCGGCGAACAGGTCGGTCTTCTCCGGATGCCGGATCTCGCCGATCCGGAAGACGTGGTTCACGCCCTGCGCGTCCGGCGAGAATTTCGGCAGCCGCGCCCGCGGCGCGCGCCGGCCGTTCACAAACAGCGATCGGAAACTCCACCGTCCCGCCGCGACCTCCGGCAGGTCGAGCGTCCACTCGTTCCGGCCGTTCCGCTCGCCCACCTTCCAGCCGGTCAGCCGGCGGCCGCCGTCGAACACCGGCCGCGCCCGCGGGGCCGCGGCGTAGCGCGTGTGCGAGTCGGCGGGTTCGAAGCGGACGGTCTCGGCCAGCTCATAGTGGCCGTCGTGCACCGTGACCTGCGCCGGGCCCTCGACCCGGCCGGCCGCGCGGAGGCGGCGGAGCTGGTCGCGGGCCCCGGCCAAGGTGGCCCAGGGGCGTTGAACGGTTCCCGGGTTCGTGTCCTTGCCCCGGGGCGAGAGGTGAAAGACGTGCATGCGGTGCCCGGGAGCCAAGCGGCGGCGGCCGCGGCTGGCGAAGCGAAAAGCGCCGGTCACTCCTGCGGCCACGCCAGGACGATGCGCTCCCGGCCGTCGTGCAGCCGGACCCGCACGGCGAAGTGGCCGTCGGCATTGAGCGACACCGGGTTCAGCGCGAACTCCGCGACAATGCCGCCGAAGCGCGTGTCGCCCACCGCCAGCAGCGGCGGCTCGTCCAGGCCGGCGGAACCATGGATGGCCAGCGGGCCGCCCTTGGCCGTGCCCGCGAAGATCACGCGGCCGTGGCCGTCGATCAGGGCGTTGCGCACCGACTCCAGCCGGTGGGTCGGCGCGACGGTCGCGGTGTGGTGACCCGACTGCTCGACGAAGATGCCCCACAGGCCGTCGCGGCTCCGGGCGCCAAACGCCGCGACGCCGCGGTCGTTCAGGTCGGGGAAATTCGCGAGGTCGGAAAACTCCCCGGCGGTGTCGGCCACCACCTGCAGGCCCGTCGCCCCGTGCAGGCAGAGGGCCTTGGTGCCATCGGGACGATCGGCGCGAAAGACCACGTGACCGTCACGGTTGATCACCGGCAGGCCCTGGAAGCCCAGCCATGCCTCGCCGCTGGCGGCCAGGGTCGTGACCTCACGGCCCCGCGACACAAGAATGGCTGCGGCGCCGTCGGGCTGCCACGCGCGCAGCGCGACCGCCCCGGTCTCGTTCAGGGTGGGGCCGAGCGGGCCGATGGCGCGCCAGCCGGTGCTGGTGCCAACGGGTTCACGCGCTTCGTGCCCGTCGAAATGCCAGAGGGCGCGTCCGGATTCGCCGGCGCCGACATAGGCGCACACCTCGCCGCGCCGGTTGCGGTCGGGGTGGCTGACGAACGCGGTGCCCGTCTCCGCCCCGAACTCCGCGATGGTTGTCATCGCGCCGTCGTGCCACAGGTACAGCCCGGTGCCGCCCGTCCGGCGGGCGGCCTGGAACGCCACGGCGCCGTCGTCGGCGACCGCCGGCACGTAGGGGGCGAAGCCGGCGAACCGCTCGCCGGTCTCGGCGACAACCACCCAGTCGTAGCGCAGGACGTGGCGTGGCGGCGGCATGGCGGCGAAGTCTCAGCGCCGGGCGCGCGGCCGCGGCCCGCAGCCGGACCAGTCCCACGGCTTGAACCCGAGCTTCAGGGCGGGCGAATGGGCGGCGACCTTCCACGTCTTCCGTCCCTCGGTGATCCGCGGGTCGGCGACGACGGACGTGAGGTCGTGGCCGGCCTTTCGCCAGGCCGTCCAGCTCAGCGTGCGGGGCTCGCCCTTGAGATAGGTCTCGGGATTCAGGCTCGGCGGCAGCCGGCCGCCGGGCGACCAGAGGCAGTTGCCGTTCGCGACGAGCGCGCCGACGGCGATGTTGCCCTGATAACCGCTCCGGTAGAGCGACTCGCTCGGGCCGACGAGGATGTTGCCGAAGAAATTCGCGCTGTAGTGCTCGGGCTCGATGCGGCCGACCGACACCATCGCGCGCTTGCCGCGGGCAAAGATGTTGTACCGGACCACGTTCTCGCGGCCGTAGTGGATGTTGAACGGCGCGTCCTTGGTGTCGTGGACGAGGTTGTGCTCGATGAGGACATGCGCCGTGCCCTCGTCGAGGTACACGCCCCAGCCGCCGTAGTCGTGCGACCAGATGTGATGGAGGTGGTTGCCGCGGATCACCGTCCCGGGCTGCACGCCCAGCGTGTAGATGCCGCCCATGTCGCTGAGCAGTCCAGCGCCGATGTCGTGAATGAGATTGTGCTCGATCCGGTTGTGGGTGGCGAGGGTGTCGCGGTAGCCCCACGTCCAGCCCAGCGAGATACCGGTGTAGCAGGTGTCGTGGATGTGGTTGTGTGCGACGAGGCAGTCGGCCGCGTTGCCCAGCAGCACGCCGATGCCCTGGTGAAAGACCCGGCCGATGTGGTGGATGTGGTTGTCGGTGATCGTGAGCAGCCCGGTGCGGCGCTCCCCGAGGCCGTCAAGCTCGGCGCCACCGGCGCGGATGCCGCCCGCGCCGAGGTCATGGAGCCGATTGCCGACGGCGGCGCAGCTGCGGCAACCCGGTCCGAACTCCAGGGCGTAGAGGCCGACGTGCTCGATGGTGCAGTCCTCGACCCGGCAGTCGCGCGCGGCGCGAAACAGGACGGCGCCAGGCACCGCGATCGCGGCCTGCGGGCTGCCGCCGATCGGCAGGTCCTGGCCCTCGAGCGAGTCGTGCGAGGGCAGGTGCCGCTCGGCGAGGGGCGAATACCAGTCGCCGTGCCGGAAGGTCAGTCCCCGGAACTCGAGCCCGCGCACGTGCCGCGTGCCGTGCAGGTCGATCCGTTCGCCCACCTCGCCGAAGATCGTCCCGACTGCGCGCACGAACGAATGCACGCGTGGCGCGACGATGGTCGTGTTCTCCAGCGTCTCGCCCGGCCGCGGCAGATAGTACAGCCGGCCGGTTTCCCGGTTGAGGTACCACTCACCCGGCTCGGTCAGCGCCTCGAAGAGATTGTCGATGTAGTACCGGGCGTGGAGGCGCGTGCCGTCCGGGAGCGGATGCGACTCGTAGTAACAGAATGCCGAGCGGCGTGCAAAATTCACCCAGCCGGTGCGCGGATTGAGCGCGGGCTTGGGGAGTCGCTCCTCGATCCAGTAGTGCATCACCACGAACTCGGCGTCGGGCAGCGAGGCCCAGCTTGCGTCGACGTCGCCCGGCCGCGGCTTGAAGGTGTCCCGGCCCTCGGTGAGGTACGTCTTCTCGGGCTCGAGCATCTCGCCGACGCGGAAGACGCGCTGGCCGCCCTCGCGGTCCGGGGAAAACTTCGGCAGTCGCGCCCGCGGCGCGCGCCGGCCGTTCACGAACAGCGAGCGGAAATGACGCTTGCCAAGCGGGACTTCCGGCAGGTCGAGCGTCCACTCGGTGCGGCCGTTGCGCTTGCCCACCTTCCAGCCCGTCAGCACCTCGCCGCCGTCGAACACCGGCTTGGCGCCGGGTGCCGCCACGAAGGCGGTCGCGGAGTCCGCGTCGGTGAACTGCACCGGGGCGGCGAGGGGATAGGTGCCGGCGTGGACCTGCACCGTGACGGGACCGGTGACCCGGCCCGAGGCGCGCAATCGGCGAAGCTGGTCGCGGGCCCCGGCCAGCGTGGCCCAGGGGCGGTTGGCGGAACCGGGCGCGCGATCACTGCCGCGCGGCGAGAGGTGAAAGACGGTCATGGTCGAACGGGAAAGGAAGCGGGGCGGACCGGCCACCACTCAGCCATCCCCGCCGCCCATTGCGAAGGCAAATCCGGCGGCCGCGCTGAAAGTTTCAGGGCACCGCCGGCTGCGCTCGCGCCCCGGTTCGCGCCGGCAAGTGTTAGTTAGCTCGGCGGCGCGCGGGGCAAATCCGTCCCCAGCGAGCCCCCTCACCGCGCCGAGAACGCGATGAGCTGGCCGTCGAAGCCGGCGGCGATGACCTTGCCGCCGGCCAGTGCCAGCGAGCCCGCGTAGCCGCCGAATCCGTTTGGCGGCGCCGGCGGGGCGAGGAACTGCCAGCACACCTCGCCCGTTTTCCGGTCGAGCGCCATCAGCCCGCCCACGTGCGCGATCACCGTCCCTGGCAGGTTCTGGGCCGCGGTGCCGGTGAACACGCGGTCGGCGGTTACCAGCGGCGTGCCCCAGTTCATGCCGTGGACCGGGGTCGCCCACCGGGCGCGGCCGGTCGCCGGGTCGAGCGCCGTCACGCGACTGTAATCCGAGGCGCCGACGTAGAGCAGGCCGTCCACCAGCACCGGCGTAGACTCGATCCACGAGAACCAGTACGAGAACCGCCACGCCTCGGTGCCGTCGGAGAGGCGGAAGGCGTGCAGGAGATAGTCGCGGCTGCCGACGATCACGTTGCCCGCGGCCACCACCGGCTTGGTCACCACGCCGCCGCCCGTGTGGAATCGATGGGTCTCCTGCCGGGTGCGGCGATCCAGCAGCACGACGCTGCCGTCCATCGTGCCGAACAGCAGGGTGTCGGTGCCATGGCGGCCCACGCCGGAAAACACCGGTGCACCCACCGCCTGCCGCCACTGGATCCGGCCGCTGGCCGCGTCGACCGCATAGAGGCCGCCATCGCTCGAGCCGCAGTACACGACGCCGTCCCACACGAGCGGCGTCGCCGCGCGGTGGTTGAACGTGGGATTGTCGGGCACCGGCCCGCCGGCAATGGCGGCGTCGTGCAGCGAGGCGGTCCAACGCGGCGTGCCGGTGCGGCGGTCGAGGGCGTGCAGCTCGAGCTTGGTGTCCAGGATGTAGACCGTGTCGCCCTCCACCACCGCGGCGCCGTCGATGGCGTGGCCGGCGTCCCAGGTCCACACCCCGCGGCCATCCGACGCGCGCACCGCGTGGACGCGTCCAGCGGTCGTGCCGACGTAGATGATCCCGTCGGCCGCGACCGGCGGCGCCCAGGTCGGAGCGCCAAGGTCATAGCGCCAGAGCGCCTCCGGCGCGGCAGGGTGGCGGGTGGC
>DAOQKI010000001.1:0-84847 GCA_035334485.1 Opitutaceae bacterium | reverse complement strand
CCTCGAGCAACTGCTCGCGCGGCGCGCAGCGGGGCAGGAGCCCGGCCCGCTCGCGCTCGCGTTCCACCGCGCCCTGGCCCACGGCATCACCGAGATGGCCCGCCGCGCCGGCGCCGGCACGGTCGCACTCACCGGCGGCTGCTTCCAGAACACCCTGCTCCTCGACCTCACCAGCGCCGCGCTGCGCGAGGCGGGTTTCCGCGTGCTGCTGCACCGCGACCTGCCGCCGAACGACGGCAACATCGCCGCCGGCCAGGCGCTCGGCGCGCTCTGGAACCTCACCACCGTTACGCTGCCCACTTAGTCCCTACGCCCCGCCCCTCAACCCTTACCCCAGAATCCCATGTGCCTCGCAGTCCCAGGAAAAATTGTCGAAGTGACCGAAGGTGACCCGCTGCTCCGCTCGGCCAAGGTCAGCTTCGCCGGCGTCGTGAAGCTGGTCAGCCTGACCTGCACGCCGGAAGCCAAGCTCGGCGACTACGTGCTCGTGCACGTGGGCGTGGCGATCAGCACAATCGACGCCCAGGAGGCGGCCGAGACGTTCAAGTACCTCCGGGCGATGGGCGAGCTCGACGGGCTCGATCCCGCGCAGATGGAGGCGTCGCCGCCATGAAATACGTCGACGAATACCGCGACGCCGGCCTCGTCCGGGGCCTGGCCGACGCGATCGCCCACACCGTGACGCGACCGTGGACCATCATGGAGATCTGCGGCGGGCAGACGCACGCCATCGTGAAGTTCGGCCTGGATGACCTGCTGCCGCCGAGCCTCACGCTCGTGCACGGGCCGGGCTGCCCGGTGTGCGTGACGAGCGCGGACCTCATCGACACCGCGGTCGACCTCGCGCTAAAGCACCGCGTGATCCTCTGCTCGTTCGGCGACATGCTCCGCGTGCCGGGCAACGGCATCGACCTGCTGACAGCGAAGGCCCGCGGCGGCGACGTCCGGATCGTCTACTCGCCGCTCGACGCGGTCGCGGTCGCGCGGGAGCACCCGGACCGGGAGGTGGTGTTCTTCGCCGTCGGCTTCGAGACCACGGCGCCAGCCAACGCGATGGCGGTGCTGCGCGCCGCGCGCGACGGGATCCGCAACTTCTCGCTCCTGACCTCGCACGTACTGGTGCCGCCCGCGATGCGCGCGATCCTCGGCGCACCGGACAACCGCGTGCAGGGCTTCCTCGCCGCGGGCCACGTCTGCACGATCATGGGCATCGAGGAGTACGGGCCGATCGCCCACGACCACCGGGCGCCGATCATCATCACCGGCTTCGAGCCGGTCGACATTCTCGAGGGCATCCTGCTCTGCGTGAAGCAGCTCGAGGCGGGCCGCGCGGAGGTGGAGAACGCCTACTCGCGCGCCGTCCGCAACGGGGGCAACGTGCACGCCCGCGGGATCGTCGAGCGCGTCTTCGAGGTGTCCGACCGCGACTGGCGCGGGCTGGGCGTGATTCCCGCCAGCGGCCTCGCCGTCCGGTCCGAATACGCCCTCTACGACGCCCAGCGCCGCTTCCCCTGCGCCACGTGCGCCGCCAAGACGGCGAGCGAGTGCATCAGCGGCGAGATCATGCGCGGCGTAAAGAAGCCGCATCATTGTCCCGCCTTCGGCACACGCTGCACGCCCGAGCATCCGCTCGGCGCCCCGATGGTTTCCAGCGAAGGCGCCTGCGCCGCCTACTACCGCTACCGCGCCCGCAGCGCCGCCTAATCCTGTTACCTGATCCCTGTCTCCTGGTCCTATTTTCACCATGCATCTCCCCGACGGCTTCCTCGATGCCAAGACCGCGCTCAGCACGGGCGTGCTGGCGGCGGGCGGCGTCGGCCTGGCGCTCCGTCAGGTGCGTCTGGAGCTGCCGCCACGGCGGGTCCCGCTGCTCGGGCTCGCGGCCGCGTTCCTGTTCGCGGCGCAGATGGTGAATTTCCCGGTGGTCGGCGGCACCTCGGGTCACCTGGTCGGTGGCGCGCTCGTCGCGGCGCTGCTGGGGCCGGCGGCCGCCATCGTGGTGGTGACCACCGTGCTGGTGGTGCAATGCTTCCTGTTCGCCGACGGCGGCGTGACCGCGCTTGGGGCGAACATCCTGAACATGGGGATCGTCACGACCCTGTCCGGCTACGTCCTCTACCGCGGCGTGGCCCGGCTGCTGCCGGGACTGCGCGGCCGGGTCGCGGCCCTCGCGTTCGCCGGTTGGTGCTCGACCATGCTGGCGGCGGCCACCTGCGCGGGCCAGCTCGCCTGGTCCGGTGCGGTGCCCTGGCGCGTGGGCTTCGCCGCGATGACCGGCGTGCACGCGCTCATCGGCCTCGGCGAAGGCGCGGTCAGTGCGCTGGTCCTGCTGGCCATCGCGCGGACGCGGCCGGATCTCCTCGAGGAGGAGCCGGGCCGCGGCGCTCCGCCCGTCGGCCGGTTCGTCGGCCTGGGCCTGCTGGCCGGGCTGGGCCTCGCCCTCTTTGTGGCACCCTTCGCGTGTCCGTGGCCCGACGGGCTCGAGTCCGTGGCCGATCGCCTCGGCTTCGCCCACCAGGCCGCAGCCCCGCTGCTGCCGGCGCTGGCGGCCGACTACCGTTGGCCCGGCCTGGACTCGTCCGGCCTGGCGCTGGCGGTCGCCGGCGCAGCCGGCGTGGTAATCGTGTTTGTTCTCTCGCTCGGCTTCAGCCGCCTGCTGGTGCCGAAGCCCAGCCGTCCCGGGAGGGCGGAAACCTGAGCGCCCCTGGCGCCGTGTCGCCATGACCGAGCTGATTCCCACCGTCTATCCGACCGACCGTCCGGTCTACCGCTGGCCGGCCGGCGTGAAGCTGGCCGGGGCGCTCGTCCTGGTGGTCGGCACGGCGCTGGCGCCGCTCGCGTGGCGGGCGTGGTTTGCCGGGGTGGCGATGGTGCTGCTGCTGGTGGTGGTCCTGGGCCGCCTGCCGGTGAAATCGCTGCTGCTGCGGCTGCTCGCGCTGTCGCCCTTCGTGGCCGGCGTGGCGCTGGCCGCGGCGCTGAATCCCGGCGGCGCGGCCGACTGGCGCGTGCTCGCGCTGCGGAGCGGGCTGTGCCTCGCGACGGTGCTGGTGCTGGCGCAGACCACGCCGTTCACCGCGATGCTCGCGGTGCTGCGCCGGGTGCGGGTGCCGGCGCTGCTGGTGACGACGCTGGCACTGATGCACCGCTATCTTTTTGTGCTGGGCGACGAGTCCGAGCGCATGCGCCGGGCGCGGGCGAGCCGCACGTTCACCGCCGACCGGCGGCTGGCCTGGTGGACAGCCGCCACGGTGGTCGGCCAGCTGTTTGTGCGCGCGTCGGAGCGCGCCGAGCGGGTGTACGACGCCATGTGCGCGAGGGGGTGGCGATGAGACCGGCCCTGGAGATCCAGGACCTGCGCTACGCCTACCCGGACGGCACGGTGGCGCTGCATGACGTTTCCCTGAAGGTGGAGGCCGGCGAGTGCGTCGGACTGCTGGGCCCGAACGGCTCGGGCAAGTCGACGCTGATCCGGCACCTCAACGGCATCCTGCCCGAGCGACTCACGGCGGTGGGCGGCGGGGTGGCGGTGATGGGCGAGACGCTCACCCGCGACAATGTCGGTCAGGTCCGCCGGCAACTCGGCTTGATGTTCCAGGATGCGGACGACCAGCTGTTCTGCGCGACGGTGCGCGAGGACGTGGCCTTCGGGCCGCAGCAGCTCGGGCTCGCCCCCGACGAGGTGGCGGTCCGCGTGCAGCGGGCGCTCGAGGAAGTGGGCTTGGTGGAGCTGGGCCACCGGCCGCCCCATCACCTGAGCTCGGGCGAAAAACGGCGGGCGTGCCTGGCCGGCGTGTTGGCGTGCGAACCTTCGATCCTTGTGCTCGACGAACCGACCAGCGGCCTCGACCCGCGCGGCCGGCGCGAGCTGATCACACTGCTGCGCCAGGTGCGGGCGACGAAGCTGATCGCCACCCACGACCTCGAACTGGTGGTGGAACTCTGCCCCCGGTCGATCGTCCTCGACGCCGGTCGCGTGGTGGCTGACGGCCCGACGCACCAACTGCTCGACGACGAGCAACTGATGCTGACTCACGGTCTGGAGCGTCCGCACATCCTCCAGCACCGGCACCCGCACTGAAAACAGTTCCGGATTTCGGAATCCGGATTCCGGAATTCCGTCAGCAGATCCTCGGCAGCTGTTCGCCGCTCAGGCGGTCGACGATGCGGTCGGCGCCGATGATGCTGCGCTGCGTGACTTGGCCGATGGGAGCGGCGTTCACCCGGCCGATGATCGCCGGCGGTCCACCCGGGGCGGTCCGGGCGATGATCTCGAGCGCTGAAGCTGCCTGCGCCGCGGGCACGATGCACACGAAGCGGCCCTCGTTGGCCACGTAGATCGGGTCCAGCCCGAGGATCTCACAGGCGCCGCGCACCTGCTCGGCCACGGGCACCTTGGTTGCCTCGATCGCGATGGCCACTTTGGCCGACTCCGCCAGTTCAACCAGCGCCGTGGCGAGCCCGCCGCGGGTCAGGTCGCGGAGGCAGTGAACCTCCAGCCCGGCCTGCAGCAGCGCCTGCACCGGCGCGACCAGCGGGGCGCAGTCGCTTTCGATGGCGCTCTCAAACTCCAGCCCGGCGCGGGTGGCCATGATGGCCATGCCATGACGGCCGACATCGCCGCTCAGGATGATGGCGTCGCCCGGGCGGATGCTCACGGGCGCGACGGTCAGCGGGGTCTCGATCAGCCCGACGCCGGCCGTGGTGATGTACACGCCGTCGCCCTTGCCGCGCTCCACGACCTTGGTGTCGCCCGTGACGATGCTCACGCCGGCGGCGGCGGCCGCGGCGCGCATGGAGTCGACGATCTTCTCCAGGGTCGCGATGGGAAATCCCTCCTCGAGCACGAAGCCCGCGCTCAGCCAGAGCGGGCGGGCGCCGCACATGCAGAGGTCGTTGACGGTGCCGTTGACGGCGATCTTGCCGATATCGCTGCCGGGGAAGAAGAGCGGACTGACGACGTGCGAGTCGGTGGTGAACGCCAGCCGGGAGCCGTCGGGCAGGCGGAGCAGCGCGCCGTCGTGCTGGGCGTCAAGCGAGGCGTTGGCGAACGCCGGCCGGAACACCCGGTCGATCAAATCCTGGGTCAGTCGTCCGCCGCCGCCGTGCCCGACCGTGATCTCGGTCTTGTGGGGAAGAGGGATGGGACAGCTGAGTCCGGACGAGGATGGGGTGGGCGTCGCCATGGCGGAAAAAGTGGCGCAAGGGCGAAGTTTGCGCGAGCCGTTTGGGGCGTTCTCACAAGGAGTGGCGAAGGGTGCGCAAAAAATGCGCAGCCCTCGGAGTGACGCTTCAGGCATCATCTTCAGGACATTACAGATAAGCCCGCTCGGCCTCCGGTTTGGCGGGTTGCCTCAGCCGCCTTTCTTCCAACACTTTCCTCCATGCGTCTCCCACGGTTCAGCCTGCTTTTGACCCTTCCGCTCCTCCTCGGCGCCTGCCGGGATTCCAAGGTCTCCGTTTACCGGATCCCCAAGGAGATCGACGCCCCGGCGCCCGTGGCCTCGCCCCATGGCGGGATGGCTGGCGGCGGCGACATGAACATGGGCGGTGGCACCGTGGCGCGGGCGGACGGCCCCGGCCTGAGCTGGACGGTTCCGTCCGGCTGGCAAAGCAAGGGCCCGTCCGGCGTCCGCAAAGAGACCCTGATGGTCGGCCCGGATGCGGAGCTGGCGGTCACGGCCTTTCCCGGCGACGTCGGCGGCGAACTGGCGAACATCAACCGCTGGCGCGGCCAGCTACAGGTCGCCCCGATCGGGGAGAATGAGCTCGCCGGATCGGTCACCCGCCTCGAGGTCGATGGCCTGAAGGTCGGCGTGGTCGACATCGTCGGCGGCACGTCCGATAAGCCCGCGCGCATGCTGGGAGCCTTTGTCCCGGTCGGCGGCGCCACCTGGTTCTTCAAGCTTATCGGACCCGATGCGGTGGTGGCCAAGGAAAAGGCGAACTTCCTGGCCTTCCTCCAGACGCTGAAGGCGGACGCCTCGACCGCGGCGATCGGCTCGGCGCACGGCAGCGCCGGCACCCCGCCGCCCGCGACGGCTCCGGCCGCCCCGGCTGACATGGCCAACACCGAGGTCATCAAGGCCGAGGGTCCGGGCCTGCGCTGGAGCGCCCCGGCCCATTGGGAAAGCCGCCCGGCCGCCGCGATGCGCAAGGCGACCTACGCGGTGCCCAACGCCGCCGGCGCGGCCGGCGACCTGTCCGTTACCGCCTTCCCCGGCGACGTCGGCGGCGAGCTCGCCAACCTCAACCGCTGGCGCAACCAGCTCCAGCTGCCGCCGCTCGCGGCGGCCGAGGTGGAAAGCACCGTGACCCGCCTCACCGTCCACGGCCTGAACATCACCGTCACCGACTTCACCGGCGGTTCCGCCGACAAGCCGGTCCGGATGCTCGGCGCGATCGTGCCGTACGGCGGCGCCACGTGGTTCTTCAAGCTCACCGGTCCCGTTGACCTGGTCGCGAAGGAAAAACCGGCCTTCGAGGCCTTCGTCCAAACCCTCTTGGCCCCCTGACCGCCATGCTTACCATTCTCAAGGATCTCCGCGACCTCCTGGTCTCGCTCAAGCTGACCGTGGTCCTGCTTGTCCTCTCCATCATCCTGGTGCTCGTCGCGACGCTGGACCAGGTGAACCTCGGTGTCTGGGCCGTGCAGGAGAAGTATTTCAAGACGTTCGTCGTCTTCTGGAAGACCGGCAACGTGTCGATCGCCGTCTTCCCCGGCGGCTACACCATCGGCGGCCTGCTGCTGCTCAACCTGCTGGGCGCGCACTTCTACCGGTTCAAGTGGGAGTGGCGGAAGGTCGGCATCTGGCTCGCGCACGCCGGCCTGATCCTCCTGCTCATCGGCGAGCTGCTCACCGGGCTGATGCAGGACGAGTACCACCTGCGGCTCGACCAGGGCCAGACCAAGAACTACTCGGAGAGCTACCGGAACATCGAGCTGGCGATCACCGATACCAGCGACCCGAAGTTCGACGAGGTCGTCGCCATCCCGGAGAAGCCCCTCTCGCGCCTCGAGACCATCCAGCACCCGAAGCTACCGTTCCGGGTCGAGGTGAAGGCCTTCTTCCCGAACTCGATGCTCGGGATGCGCGCCCCGGCGATGGGTTCCGAGAATCCCGCGGCTGTCTCACAGGGCGCCGGCACCTCGGTGGTCGCGACCCAGCGTCCGCTCACCTACAAGGAAAACGAGCGCAACATTCCCAGCGCCTTCGTCGAGCTGGTCGGGCCCGAGGGCTCGCTCGGCACGTGGCTGGTGTCCGTGGCGCTGGAGGATTCGCAGGTGTTCACCGCCGCCGGCCGCACCTGGAAGATGGCGCTGCGCTTCGCGCGGCACTACAAGCCGTACTCGCTCACGCTGCTGAAGTTCAGCCACGACCGCTACGCCGGCACGGAGATCCCGAAGAATTTCTCGAGCCGCATCCGCCTCACCACGCCGGACGGCAAGGATGACCGCGAGGTCCTGATCTACATGAACAACCCGCTGCGCTACGCGGGCCTCACGTTCTACCAGGCCGGCTTCGAGAACAACGACACCACGACCGTCCTCCAGGTCGTGCGCAACCCGAGCTGGCTCATCCCGTACATCGCGTGCGGCGTCATCACCTTCGGCCTGCTGCTCCAGTTCGGCATCCACCTCGTCGGCTTCGTCACCAAGCGCCGCACCGCGGCCTGAGACCCGGCCCCACCCGAACCTCCTCGTCCCATGAAACGTTTTCTCCCCCTCGCGATCCTCGTCCTCGCCGCCCTGCTGGTGGTCGCCACCCTGCTGCCGCCGCGGTACAAGAGCGAGTACGACCTCTCGACCTTCAGCCGGCTGCCGACGCTCGTGAACGGGCGCATCAAGCCGCTCGACACCGTGGCCCGCACTTCGCTGCTGATGCTGCAGGGCCGCCAGCGCGTCACGACCGTCGACGGCCGCAGCGTCTCGCCGTCCGAGTGGCTGCTCGACATGCTGTTCAAGCCGGACGTGGCGGACGCCTACCCGACGTTCGAGATCGTGCATCCCGACGTCCTCGCGCTCCTCAACCTCACGCCGGAGGACGGCGTGGCGAAGAAGCGGTTCACGTACGTCCAGATCTCGAAGAACCTCGCGGAGCTCGCGCGCCAGTCGCGCCTCGCCGAGGAGGTCGAGCAGCCGGTGCGCACGCCGTTCCAGCGTGCGGTGCTGCAGCTGCGCGACGGCGTGATCCTCTACCAGCGGCTGCAGGGCAGCCTCGTCGCCCCGGGCGTGCCGAATTTCCTCGAGCAGCTCGGCCGGTTTGACGCCGTCGTCTCGGCCGGTGTCGCCGCCGCCCGCGCGCGGCAGGCTGGACAGCCGTCGGACGCCGCGGCCGCGAAGGCGCTGCTGGAGCTGACCGACTCATTCGCGACGATGGAGCAGGTCGGCTACCTGCTGCCGATCCCGCCCGTGACAGGCAAGGCGGACTCGCGTGGCTGGCACAACGCCGGCGCGGCGCTCCAGGCGAGCGTGCAGGCGGGCCAGCTCAATCCCGCCATCAACACCTACGTGGGCCTCGGGCTCGCGTGGCGGGGCTATCAGCCCGCGACCTTCAACTCGCTCGTGCAGCAGTACCGGGCCGGCCTGGACCGCGAGATCCCGGGCATCATGGCCAAGTGCGACGTCGAGGCGCGTTTCAATTCCTCCGAGCCGTTCTACAACGCCATGATGATCTACGTGCTGGCGTTCCTGCTCGCGGTGTTCTCCTGGCTGGTGTGGCCGCAGGAGCTCGGCCGCGTCGCGTTCGGCCTCGTCGTGATCGCGTTCCTGCTCTCGACCGCCGGCATCGGCGTCCGCATGTGGCTTGAGGGCCGTCCGCCGGTGACCAACCTCTACTCGTCCGCGCTCTTCGTCGGCTGGGTGGCGGTCTCCCTCTGCATCGTCCTCGAGCGCCTCTTCCGCAACGCCATCGGCAGCGTCACGGCCGGCCTGGTCGGCTTCGGCACGCTGCTGATCGCCCACCACCTCGCGCTGGGTGGCGACACGCTGGAGATGATGCGGGCGGTGCTCGACTCGAACTTCTGGCTCGCGACCCACGTGGTGACCGTGACGGTCGGCTACGCCGCGACCTTCCTCGCCGGCTTCCTGGCGCTGATCTACGTGGTCCGCGGCGTGTTCACGCGCTCGCTGGACAAGGACACCGCCGACGCGCTGACCCGCATGGTCTACGGCATCGTGTGCTTCGCGACGCTCTTCAGCTTCGTCGGCACGGTGCTGGGCGGCATCTGGGCCGACCAGTCCTGGGGCCGGTTCTGGGGCTGGGACCCGAAGGAAAACGGCGCGCTGATCATCGTCCTCTGGAACGCGCTCATCCTGCACGCCCGCTGGGGCGGCATGGTGCGGCAGCGCGGCCTGATGAACCTCGCGATCATGGGCAACATCGTGACCGCCTGGAGCTGGTTCGGCGTGAACATGCTCGGCGTCGGCCTCCACAGCTACGGCTTCATGGACGCCGCGTTCTGGTGGCTGATCGCCTTCGTGGCCTCGCAGCTCGCCTTCATCCTCGTCGGCACGCTCCCGCTCGCCAAGTGGCGCAGCTTTGGCGCGACGCGCTGAGGCGCGCGCTGCGGGTTGAACGTTGAGGGTTGAAGGTTGAAAGGCGGAGGCAGCGCAGGCCTCCGGCTCCTCAATTTTCAACGCTCAACCATCAACTGCTCGTGTCGCCACCCGTGACGGCGAGCGCCAGCCGGCGACCGGACTCGATGCAGTTGGCGAGCGAGATGCCGTCGCGGGCGTTGCCGCCGAAGTGGAGACCGGGCGAACCCTGCTCGAGGTCGCGGAAGAGCTGCTTGAAGCGCCCGTAGCCGAGCGTGTACTGCGGGATCGCCCGCGGCCACCGCTGGATGTGCACGTACGCCGGCTCGCCGCTCACGCCGAGCAGGTCCGCGAGCTCCTCGCGGACCAGGCGCAGGATCGCCGCGTCGTCGAGGAGCGCCAGCTGTGGCGCACGGACGCCGCCGACGAAGGTGGTCAGCGCCACGTGACCCTCGGGCGCGCGGCCCGGGAAGAGCGAGCTCGAGAACAGCACGCCGAGCACGCGGCGGCGTTCGACCTCCGGCATCAGCAGCCCGAAGCCGTCGAGCGGGTGGGCAACATCGGCGCGGCGGTAACCGGTGAAGACGGACGTGACCGCCGGATGCTCGATTTCCCGGAGCTCCGGCAGACGCTCGGCGCCGGGTACCTGCTCAAACGTCACTGCGGCCAGGGCGTCGGCCGGGAGGGCGCAGAGCACGGCGGAGAACCGCTCGGCCTGCGCCGGCGCGCCGTTGGTGGAGATGATCTCCCAGGCATCCGCGGCGCGGCGGACGGTAGTGACGCGGGTGCCGAAGCGGACGGAGCGGCCGAGCGACGTCGCGAGGGCGCGGGGGAGTTCCACCAAGCCACCCGGGAACGAGAAGATCCGGCCCTTGGGCCCGCCGCTGGTATTGCGCCGCTTCAGGGCGCCGCGGATCAGGGAGCCATGCTCCTGCTCGAGGTTGAAGAGCTTGGGAAAGCCGTGCCGGACCGAGAGGCGGCGCGGGTCGCCGGCGTAGACGCCACCGACGAACGGGTTAACCGCGTAATCGAGAAACTCCTGGCCGAGGCGGCGCACGACGAAGTCGGCCACGCTCTCCTCGCCGTCGGCGGGCGAGCGCGGGCGCCAGGGCTCGCCGAGCAGGCCGAGCTTGGCGCCGAGGGAGAACATCCGGGTGGTCACGAACCCGAGCGGCGAGGTCGGCATCGCGACGAGTCGGCCGTCGCGGACGATGTAGCGATTCTTCGCCTGCTCACCGGCGTAGATCCGCCGGCTGCCGAGGCCGACGGCGTCGACGAAGGCCGCGACCTCCGCGGTGCCCTCGAGCATGGTGTTGGGCCCGGACTCCCAGAGCCACTCGCCATCGTGGGTGGAGGCCACGACGCCGCCCGGCCCGGCGGCGGCCTCGAAGACCACGACCGGCCGGCCGGCGCGTTGAAGCTGCCAGGCGGCGGTGAGGCCGGTGATGCCGGCGCCGATGACCGCGATGGGAAGGGAGGAGCTGGGTGAGGCCATGACGGGCTCCCCAACGCCGCCGGTCTAGACGGTGCGCGAGTGGCGCTTCGCCTCCGGCGCGTAGTAGGCGTCGAAGCAGACGGCGATGTTGCGGAGAAACAGGCGGCCGAGCTCGGTCACGCGGACCCCGCCGGCGGAGACCTGCACGAGGCCGTCGTCCGCGAGCGGCTTGAGCCGGGCGAGCTCGGTGGCGTAGCGTGTGGCGAAGTCGAAGCCGAACTCCCGCGACAGGGCGGCGTAGTCGAGCTGGAGGTGGCACATCACGCGCATGATGATCTCACGGCGGCGGGCGTCCTCCTCGGATAGCTCGCGGCCCCGGGTGGCGGGCACCTCGCCGCGGTCGAGGGCGGCGTAGTACGGGTCGAGCGTCTTGTGGTTCTGCCGGTAGCTGTGGGGCGTCTGGGAGATGGCGGAGATGCCGAACGAGAGGATCTCGGCGCCGGCCCGCGTGCTGTAGCCCTGGAAATTCCGCTGCAGGGTGCGCGCGGCCTGCGCGACCGCCAGCTCGTCGGTCTCCTTGGCGAAGTGATCCATGCCCACGTACACGTAGCCGCGGCTGGTGAGCGTCTCGGTGATCAGCTTCAGCATCGCGAGCTTGGTGTCCGGCGTGGGCAGCGCGGCCTCGCGCTCGAGGTTCTTCTGCGCCGGCTTCATCCACGGCACGTGCGCGTAGCTGAAGACCGCCAAGCGGTCGGGGTTCAGCTCGAGGACCTGCTCCAGCGTGTCGGCGAAGCTCTCCACCGTCTGGTAGGGCAGGCCGTAGATCAGGTCGAGGTTGATGGACGTGAACCCCTCGGACCGCAGCCAGCTGATCGCCTGCTCCGTCATCGCCCGGGGCTGGATGCGGTGCACGGCTTTCTGGACCTGCGGGTTGAAATCCTGCACGCCGAGCGAGGCGCGGTTGAAGCCGCTCTCGCGGAGGGCCACCACCTGCTCCCGGACCAGCCGGCGGGGGTCGACCTCGACGCTCATCTCGGCGTCCGGGGCCATCGTGAAGTGGCTGCGGATCAGCTTGGCGAGCCGGGCTAGCTCGGGGGCCTGGAAAAAGGTGGGGGTGCCGCCGCCGTAGTGGAGCTGGACGACCTTCCGGTCGCGGTTGACCTTGGGGGCGAGCAGGGCGACCTCCTTCTCGAGGTAGTCGAGGTAGGTGTCGGACGACTTGTGGTTCAGCGTGATGACCGTGGTGCAGCCGCAGAACCAGCAGAGGGTCTCGCAGAACGGCAGGTGGAAGTAGAGCGAGAGGGGGACTGACCCGTCCCGGTTGGTCCGGTCCAGGTGCCCGAGCAGGGGGTCGGGCGTGGGGAAATCGCGGAACTCCACCGCGGTGGGATACGAGGTGTACCGGGGGGCGGAGATGTCGTACTTGCGGACGAGGTCGAGGTCGACGTTGATCACAGACAAATAAGGTTCAGGCCGCGGGCAGGATTTCAACCCCGCGCAGCAGGTTCGGCACGATTTCGGGGACGGAAACGGCCAACCCTAGTCAGGGCGCGCGGTCGAGCGGAAGTTCATTTCCCGCCGTGCGGGCGGGGGTGCGGCCGGCCTGCAGGCGATCCCGCAGGAAGAAAACCCCCAGGGAAAAGAGGAGGCAGGCGCTGGCGGCGATGACGAGGGGAAGGAGATCCATGGAAAAGAGTGGGTTAGGGTGGGCGGTCGGGTGTTAAGGTTCGCCCTGACTGTAACAGGCGGGTCCCGGGGCGGCTCCGCTCGATTTGGCAGGGACTGCGCATATCTTGTGGTCCCGCGGTCCCCGGGCGGCCGCCGGACCGGTCTCCGACGCAAGAAATGCAGATGAATTCGAAGCTGTTGCGCAGCTTCTGGCTTTGTCTCGCTGGCGCCTTTAGGTCAGCTTGGAGAGGTACCTTTTTTGCCATGAAAACCGACTGGAAATCCCGTGCGGTCTCTGCCGCTGACGCTGTCGCCGCCGTGCGCAGCGGAACCAACGTCTTCATCCATGGCGCCTGCGCTACGCCGGCCCCTCTGATTGATGCGCTCTGCGCCCGCCGCGATCTGGCGGACGTCCGGCTGTATCACCTGCATACCGCGGGCCCGGCGCCGTTTGCCGATGCCGGCCGGGAGAAGGAGTTCCGCTCGGTGTCCCTGTTCACCGGCGCCCCCCTGCGCCGGCCCATCGCCGACGGCCGGGCGGACTTCGTCCCGATCTTCCTCTCGGACATTCCCGGCCTGTTCGCCTCGCGCGCCGTGCCGCTGGACGCCGCCCTGATCCAGGTCTCGCCGCCCGACGCCCACGGCTTCTGCTCCCTGGGCACGTCCTGCGACGCCGCCCATGCCGCCGTCGACGCCGCCCGGGTGGTCATTGCCGAGATCAACGCCCAGATGCCCCGCACCCACGGCAACAACCTCGTGCCGCTCAGCCGGATCCACGCGTTCGTCTCCACCGACCGCGCCCTGGTCGAGCACCGCAGCGGTCCCGAGTCCCCCGTCGAGGCCCGCATCGGCGAGCTGATCGCCGACCTCGTCGAGGACGGCTCCACCCTCCAGATGGGCATCGGCGGCATCCCGGACGCCGTGCTCGCCCGCCTCAAGAACAAGCACGATCTCGGCATCCACTCGGAGATGTTCTCCGACCGCGTCGTCGACCTCGTCGAGGCCGGCGCCGTGACCAACCGCCTGAAGGCCGTCGGCCAGGACCGCATCATCACGAGCTTCATCAACGGCACCCGCCGCCTGTTCGACTTCGTGAACGACAACCCGCAGGTGGCGTTTTACCCCTGCGACTGGACGAACGACACCGCCGTCATCCGCAAGAACCCCAAGGTCGTCGCCATCAACTCCGCCATCCAGATCGACCTCAGCGGCCAGGTCTGCGCCGACTCGATCGGCTACGAGGTGTTCTCCGGCATCGGCGGCCAGATGGACTTCATCCGCGGCGCGGCGCTCTCGCGCGGCGGCAAGCCCATCATCGCGCTGCCCTCGCGCGCCGCCGGCGGCAAGGTCTCGCGCATCGTCATGCAGCTCAACGCGGGCGCCGGCGTCGTCACGACGCGCGGCCACGTGCACTGGGTCGTGACGGAGTACGGGGCGGTCAACCTCCACGGCAAGACCCTGCGGGAGCGCGGTGAGGCGCTGATCTCGATCGCGCATCCCGACTTCCAGGCCGAGCTGCGGCGGGAACTGAACCAGATCCGCCACTTCTCGCTCGCGGGCTGATCCGGCTGGTCGCGTCGCCCTCCGTCCCACCATGCCGCATCGCGTCTCCGCGCAGCAGAGTCGGCTCCTGGTGGGACAGCTCCGGCGGTCCCAGGTGGTGCGCGACTACGAGCGGGCGTTCCGGGACACCACCGGGCTGCCCATCTCGCTGCGGCCGATCGAGTCGTTCGACCTGCCGCACCGCGGCGACCCGAAGGAGAGCCCGTTCTGCGCGCTCGTGGCGCGGTCGAACCGCTCCTGCGCCTCGTGCCTGCAGTTTCAGGGCCGGCTCGAGGCGCGCGCGCGGCTGCAGCCCCGCACCCTCATGTGCTTCGCCGGGCTGTGCGACTCGGCGGTGCCGGTGCGGGTGGGCGAGAACCTGATCGCGTTTCTTCAGACCGGCCAGGTCCTCGTGGACCAGCCCTCGAAGGCGCAGTTCGCCCGCGCCACGCGGCAGCTGGTGAAATGGGGCGCGGAGGTCGACCCGCGGCAGCTGGAGGAGGCGTACTTCCAGACCCGCGTCGTCACGCGGAAACAGTACGAGGCCATGCTGCGGCTGCTCACGATCTTCGCGCAGCACCTCTCGACGCTGAGCAACCAGCTCATGGTGCAGACCTCGGCCGCCGAGGCGCCGGCCATCGCCCGCGCCCGCGCCATGATCGCCGAGCGCCATACCGAGGAGCTCACGCTCACCAGCGTCGCCCAGGCGGTGAACATGAGCGCGTTCTATTTCTGCAAGATGTTCCGCAAGGCCACCGGCATGACCTTCACCGATTACCTCGCCCGGGTCCGCATCGAGAAGGTGAAGAACCTCCTGCTCAATCCCCACCGGCGCGCCAGCGAGGCCGCCTACGAGGTCGGCTTCCAGTCGCTCTCCCAGTTCAACCGCGTGTTCCGCCGTATCGTCGGCGAGTCCACGTCCTCGTACCGCACCCGGGTCCGCTCCGGCTCGACCGGACATGCGGGCGACGTCGCTGCCGGCTGAGGCGGCCGTTTCCTTCGCCAACTGAAATCACCGCTTGACGAATCGGGCTTTGTATTTAACCAAGTGGTTAAGTACTAAACCACGATGTCCCCCGATCGTCTCAGCCGCACCTTTGCCGCCCTCGCCGACCCGACCCGGCGCGCGATCCTCGCGCGCCTAAGCGAGGGCGCCCGCTCGGTCACGGAGCTCGCTGCTCCGCATGACATGAGCCTGCCCGCGATCTCGAAGCACCTGCGGGTGCTCGAACAGAGCGGCCTGATCGCCCGCAGCCGGAACGCGCAGTGGCGCCCCTGCCAACTGCAGGCCAGCCCGCTCAAGGACGCGGTCGACTGGCTCGAGCAGTACCGCCGGTTCTGGGAGGAGAGTCTCGACCGGCTGGGAGAGTACCTCGAGGAACTCCAGGCCAAGCAGGCGGCGACGAAACCAGCCAAGCCCAAGGGACGCCGTGAGCGCTGAGTCCGACCTGGGCCGGGAGATCATGAGCACGCGGCTGGTTCCGGCGGCGTGTCCGGCGGTGTACGCGGCCTTCGCCGCCCCGGAGCGGTTGGCGGCGTGGTGGGGCCCGCGCGGGTTCACCAGTGTGATCCACTGCTTCGACCTTCGGCCGGGCGGTCGCTGGCGGATCACTCTGCGTGACCCGGCCGGCCACTCGTTCGAGAACGAGAGCGAGTTTCTCACGGTGCGTCCCGGCGAGGAGATCGTCCTCCGGCATCTCGGCCCGGTGCACGACTTCACGATGACCCTGACGTTTGCCTCGGAGGAGAACGGGACCCGTCTGACCTGGCGCATGGTCTTCGCCGACGCGGCCGAGTGCACCCGCTGCCGCGCCGTGATCACGTCGGCCAACGAGGAGAACTTCGACCGGCTCGAGCACCATCTCGCGACTTTCAACCCATAGAAATAACATGTCCCAGAAAACTGAACCGACCCCGACCCCCGACCGTGAAATCGTCCTTTCCCGCGTCTACGACGCCCCGCGTGAACTCGTGTGGGAGGCGTGGACCAACCCGAAGCACGTGGTGAACTGGTGGGGCCCGAACGGCTTCACGACCACCATTGAGAAAATGGATTTCCGCGTCGGCGGCGTGTGGAAGCACGTCATGCGCGGACCGGACGGCGCGAATTATCCGAACAAGAGCGTCTTCCGGGAGATCGTCCCGTTCCAGCGCATTGCCTACTCCCATGGCGGCGGCCGGGAGGACGGCCCGGGCGCGTCGTTTGATGCGATCTGGACCTTCGAGGCCGTCAGCGCGACCCAGACCCGGCTCACCGGCCGGCTGGTGTTCCGCACCCCGGAGGACCGCGACTTCGTCGTGAAGGAGTTCGGCGCCGTCGAGGGCGGCAAGCAGACGCTGGGCCGGCTCGCCGAGCACCTGCCGACCATGACGCCGCTGAAGGAATTTGCCGTGTCGCGGGTGTTCAACGCGCCGCGCGAGCTGGTGTGGAAGGCCTGGACTGAAGTCGGCCAGCTGCAGCAGTGGTTCGGCCCCAAGGGATTCACCACCCCGACGTGCAAACTCGAGCTGAAGGTGGGCGGAATCTACCATTATTGCCTGCGCTCCGCCGACGGGCACGAGCTCTGGGGCAAGTGGGTCTTCGTTGAGATCGTCCCGCCCGAGAAGCTCGTCGTCATCTCGTCGTTCTCGGACGCCCAGGGCGGCGTCACGCGGCACCCCATGGCGCCGATCTGGCCGCTCGAGACGTATTCGACCATGACCCTGACCGAGTCCGGCGGGAAAACGACGCTGACCCTGCGCTGGCTCCCGTATCGCCCGACCGACGAGGAGCGCGAGAAATTCGACTCGAACCACCCGAGCATGCAGCAGGGCTGGGGCGGTACGCTGGACCGGCTTGAGGCTCACTTCGCGAAGGCCTGACCGCGGCTGGTCGTGTTGCTCGCGCTGGGGCTCCGGGAACTACCCGGCGCCCAGCGCGGGACCGCGCTCGCGGATTTCCTCCTCGTGCCGCAGCCGCTCCCGGGCGGCAAGGATGTCGGCCCGGCCGAGGTAGCCGACCACGTGGTGCGGGTCGCTGCGGCTCACCACCGGCAGTCGTCCGATCCGTTGCCCGAGCATGCGGGCCAGGGCGTCGTGCAGCGTCTCGTCGGGGAACGCGACGACCGGCGGCCGCGCGACGATCTCGGCCAGGGTCTGCTTTCCGGCCCCGGGCGCCTGCGCGGCGCGCAGCAGGTCGCCGCGCGTGACCAGGCCGACGAGGCGATCGGCCGCATCGACCACCATCGTGCCCTGCCGCCGGGCCAGCACCGCGTCGCCCTCGCCGATGCGGCGGACCAGCTCCTCCACCGTGAGCTCGGAGCGCGCGAGCGGCGGCCGCGGGTCCATCACGTCGCCGACGCGGGCGAGCTCGAAGACATCGACGCTGTACTCCCGGGCAATGTGCTGGCCGCGGCGGGCTAGCTTTTCGGTGAGGATCGAGCGTTTGAGCAGCAGCACGGTGACGGCGAGGGCTGTCACACTGCCGATGAGCAGCGCCGGCAGGGCGTTCAGGTCGTGGGTCAGCTCGAGGATGAACACCATTCCCGTCAGCGGCGACCGCATGGTGCCGCCCATCATGCCGGCCATGCCGACCATTGCCCAAAGTCCGGCGTCGCCAATCCCGCAGCGTGCCCCGACGAGCGCGCCGAGCGAGCCGCCGATCATCAGCAGCGGGGCGAGCACGCCGCCCGACGTGCCGGAGCCGAGGGCGATGGCCCAGACGATCGCCTTCGCGAGCATCAGGCCCACCAGCGCGCTGCCCACCAGCTGGCCCTCAAGCAGGTGGTGCAGCGTGTCGTACCCGACGCCGAGCACCCGGGGATCGAGCCAGCCGCCGAGCCCGACCGCGAGGCCGCCCAACGCCGGCCACCACATCCAGTGGAGGGGCAGTTTCGTGAAAAGATCCTCCGCCCCGTAGACGAGGGCAGTCAGCGCGCCCGAGCCCAGGCCGACCGCCAATCCGACCATCAGCGCGACCCCGAGGACCGCGGGGGTGAGGGCGGGGTGGGGCGCCACGGGAAAGAGCGGTCCGGCGCCGAGCAGCGGTCCGCGCGCCACCGCGGCCACGACCGCGGCCACCGCGACCGGGATGAAGCTGCGCGGCTTCCATTCGAACAGCAGCAGCTCCACCGCGAGCAGCACCGCCGCCACCGGCGTGGCGAACACGGCGGACATGCCCGCGGCGGCGCCGGCGACCAGCAGCGTTTTGCGCTCGGCCGCCGTCAGGTGAAACGCCTGGGCGAAGATCGAGCCGAAGGCGCCGCCCGTCATGATGATCGGACCCTCCGCGCCAAACGGTCCGCCCGTGCCGATCGAGAGGGCGGACGAGACCGGCTTGAGGATGGCGACCTTCGGGTTGATCAGGCTGCGCCCGAGCAGGATCGCCTCCAGGGCCTCGGGGATGCCGTGACCGCGGATCTTCTCCGATCCGTATCGCGCCATCAGGCCGATCAGGAGCGAGCCGAGCACGGGCACGGCGATCACCCACGCCCCGAGCGCGTGGAACTGCGGGTCGGCCGGCGCGGCTGAGAGCCGCTGGAAGAACGCCGCGTTCGTGATGGCGGCGATCAGCCACAGCAGGACCTTCGCGACGACGGCCCCGATGGCCCCGATGGGCACGGCGAGGGCGCACAGCACCAGGACACGGCGGTCGGTGCGAAAATCGGCGAGGTGGGAGGCAGGGACGGCGGGAGTCATGCGGGATGACGCCTAGTTATATCGTATTACGATACAATTCAAATGAGATTGAGCCGGAACCCGCCGCCGGGCTTGCTGGGGCCGCTGCCATGCCCGCCACCCGCCTGACCAAGTCGCAATACGAGCTGCTCGCCGCGCTGCGTCACGCCCTGCGCGGCTTCCTGCGGTTCAGCCAGGAGGCGGCCGAGGCGGCGGGGCTCACCCCGCAGCAGCACCAGGCGCTGCTGGCCATCAAGGGCTTCCCCGGCCGCGACCACACCTCGGTCGGCGAGATCGCAGATCGCCTCCATCTCCGTCACCACAGCGCAGTCGGGCTGGTCGACCGGCTCGTGGCCCGCAAGCTCGTGAGCCGGCTGCCCTCGCCGGCCGACCGCCGGCGTCTCGAGATCCGGCTGACCGCCCGCGGCGAGGCGGTCTTGGCCCGGCTGTCGGCGGCGCACCTGCGGGAGCTGCGGCAAATCCGTCCGGTGCTTCGCCGGCTGCTCGCCTCGAGCCACCTGCGGTCCTAGCCGGTCCGAGCGCGGGATGCCCATGGACCTGATCGACACCCACGTCCATCTCCTGCATCCGGAGCAGTTCACCTACGCCTGGTGCGCGGGTTCGCCGGTGCTCGACCGGGCGTTCCGCCTCGACGACTACCGGGCCGCATCGTCGTCGGTCGCAACCGAGCGCGTGCGGTCGCTGGTGTTCATGGAAGGTGACGTACCGGTGGCGCAGCAAGAGGCCGAGGCTGCGTATTTTTCCCGGCCGGAGCTTGGCAGCGGTCCGGCGCCGGCGGTGGGCGCAGTGATCGCGGGCGCTTGGCCGGAGTCGGACGATTTTCCAGAGCGGCTGGAACGCATTTCTCGCGAACCTCGGATCCGCGGCCTGCGCCGCGTCCTGCACACCCAGCCGGACGATCTCTGCACCGCTCCGGTATTCGCTGCCAATCTCCGCCGGCTGCCGGCCTATGGCTTCACGTTCGATCTCTGCCTGCGGCCGCGGCTGCTGCGGGCGGCGGCGCAGTTGGCGGATCAATGCCCAGACACAGTGCTGGTCCTCGATCATGCCGGCGTGCCTGACCTGGCCGGGGGCGACCTGACAACGTGGCGTGAGGGCATCCGTCTCTTCGCCGCGCGGCCCAACGTGGTCTGCAAGTTCTCGGGGCTGGCGAGCCTCTGCGATCCACGCCAGCCGCTCACCGCGCAGGTGCGGCCCTGTTTCGATCTGGTGCTCGAGTGCTTTGGTCCCGCGCGGATGATGTGGGGAAGCGATTGGCCGCTCTGCGACCTGACCTTCGGCCTTGGGCCGTGGCTGGAAACCTCCGCGGCGCTGCTGGACCCGCTCGCCCTGGCCGAGCGCGAGGCCATCGCCCACGGTACGGCCCGACGGATCTACCGCCTTTAGCTCCGTCCAGCCGTCAGGCGTGGAGCTCGAATTCGAACCGCGCGTCGTCCTCGCACCACTGGACGAAGTTGGTGCCCCAGACGTTGTTCATAAGGTTGAAATGCAGGCCGTCGCGAAGATCGGGCGGCTGCTGGCGGAACTCGAGCAGGGTGGGACGACCGAGCGCCACGACCGGAGCGTGACGGCTGACAATGGCCAACTCGGGATGCACGGCACGTTCGACGGCGTGAAGGTGACGGTTGCCGCGACGCACCACGTCCCGCGGATCGATCGTCGACCCCAGCTTGACCAGCCGCCATGCCGCGGGCCGGGTGACCTGCGGATTGAACGATAGCCAGGCGGCCTCGGGAATCCGGCTCGCGGGTTTGCCGAACCACTGGACGGTGAGGCGCAGCGGCGCGAAGTCGTTTGGCAGTTCCCACTCGAGGGAGATCTTCTCCGGGCAGCCGAAACGTCGCACCGCTTCGGCCGGACCGCGTAGCGTCGCCACCACCCGGGGACGTGGACCGTTCTCATCCACCTCGAGGGTCGCCAACTCCGCCGCCCAACGCCGCGCGCGCAGTCCGCGCAGTTTCTCGTAACCGAACTTGGTGAAGTCAGGCCGGGACCAGGTCTCGGTGGCGGCATGGTTGACCACGTACGACCGGAACCACCGCTCGTAGTCGGCGGGCGAAAACACCTGGTAAGTGAACAGACCGAGTGGATTGCTCGGGGAGGCCAACTCGCGACCGTCCGGCCGCCGCCACCCGACCAGCGCCCCGCGGTGGTCGAATGCCAGCACGTGCCCCGCCACGTTCAGCCGGCGGCCGCGGATCGGGACCAGACCCTGGCGAACAGGCGGTACTGCCGCGCAGGCTTTCACGGCAGCTTGCGCGCTCGACCGCAGGGCTCCGGGACGAAGGGCGTTCACCGCGGTGGTCAGGTAGGCGCGCTGCTCGCGCCATGATGCCTCGAGTTCACGGAAGAGTCCGCGGCGCCGGTCCTGCTTAAAACCGTCCTTCGGCCAGCGGCCCAGCGTGTAGATGACCCACGGTCCCGTCGGCTTGGGAATCACGATCTTCGTGTCCCGTCCCCACGTGTGCTCGGGCACCAGCAGCAGCGCGCGGGAGAAACGCCGAAAGGCGGAATCCGCGGCCAGTGCGGGCCGGCGGGCCAGCGCATGACGGCGAAACTCAAGCAGGGCGCGGTAACGCGCGATCTTCCAGGGATCGCTGGCCACGCCGTGAATCCAGGTGTCGCCGATTTCGGCCGTGACGACCGGCAGCCGCGAACGAATCGGCTCAAGGGCCCGGGCAAACTCATCGAGCGTCCCGGCGACAACCTCGGCGCCGGGGTGGGCGGCGCGCACGGCGGCCAGCGTGGCCCGCACCGCCGCGGCGTCCTGCGGCCCGTGGTTGTCGCCAGTGTGCGCGAAATGCAGGGCGACCGGGCAACCCGCGACCTGAACAGGCCGCCCGTAATCGCCGCCGTAGGCGACGATCACCTCCTCGCCGCCGGGCGCGCGCCAGCGGAACACCGGGGGCGTGGCGGGCACGGGCGTCGCGGGATTCACGCCGAGATGGAGAAACCGTACGCCGGCGGATGCCAGGAGCGGCACGAGCGAACGCGTGTGACCGGGCACATCCGTCATCTTGGCGGCCACGGTTCGGCGGCCGAAGCGCCGGTCGAGGTCCGCGGCAAGCGAGAGGCCGAATTCCGCGAGGCCCGCGTCGAGCAGTTCGGAGTGCCAGGTGAAGGGCAGGGCGTGCCACGCGAGGTCGCCGGCCGCGATGGCCTGTTCCAGCTGCCGCCGCGCGGGCCGGGCGGCGCGCTCGAGGTACTCGGTGATCAGCCACGAGCCCGTGGTCCAGACGAAGCGATCGGTTCCACCGGCCTCGCGGAGCTCGCGCGCGGTGGCGAGGGCGCGGGGGATGAACCGTGTGCAGTATCGCCGTAGGACCGCGGCCGCGAGGTCCGTGTAGCCGATGTCGAGATGGGTCTTGAAGACGACAAGGATGCGGCGCGGGCGCGGCATGGCGGTTCCTGAGTGCCGCAAGCCGAGAGGCGAGGCAATCCCGGGCGCGAATGAGCAATCATTTCCGCTGCAACCGGCGCTTGCGCCGGCCCGCGGCTTTCCCATCGTACGCCCAGCCCCGTATCTCGCCCCATGAGCACTGCTGCGTCTCCCCGTTCCTGGTTCCGCGTGATTGGCTGGGCGGCCGTCGTGGCGCTCGGAACCTTCGCCGTCGGCGCCCTCGCGTGGAGCCGGGGCGAATCGGTCAACGCCCTCTGGATGGTCATCGCGGCGGGGTGCGTGTTCGCGGTGGCGTACCGCTTCCATTCCGCCTGGCTGATGGCGCGGGTGCTCACGCTCGACGAGCTGCGCGCGACGCCGGCGGTGGTGCACGAGGACGGCAAGGATTTCGTCCGGACGAACCGCTGGGTCGTGTTCGGCCACCATTTCGCCGCGATCGCCGGCCCCGGCCCGTTGGTCGGTCCCGTGCTGGCCGCGCAGTTCGGCTTCCTGCCCGGCATGCTCTGGATGCTGGTGGGCGCGACGCTGGGCGGCGCGGTGCACGACTGCGTGATCATGTTCTGCTCGGTGCGGCGGCGCGGGAAATCCCTCGGCCAGATGGTGGCCGAGGAGGTCAACCCGTTCGCCGGCGTCATCGCGCTGGTGAGCATCATCGCGATCATGATCATCCTGCTCGCGGTCCTTGCGCTTGTGGTGGTGAAGGCGCTGGCGGAGAGCCCGTGGGGCCTGTTCACGATCGCGGCGACGATGCCGATCGCGGTGGTGATGGGCCTCGGCATGCGCTCGGCAGGCAGCAACTCCTCGCGGCTCGGCCGGATCAGCGCCTTCGGTGTGGTCGCGCTGCTCGCGGCGGTGTACGGCGGCAAGTTTATCGCCGGCTCCGCGCTCGAGCCCGTGCTGACGCTCCGCGGCACGACCCTCGCGTGGTGGATCATGGGCTACGGCCTGCTCGCGTCGGTGCTGCCGGTGTGGCTGCTCCTCGCGCCGCGCGACTATCTCAGCACCTTCATGAAGATCGGCACGGTGGCGGCGCTCGCGGTGGCGATCGTCATCCTCGCGCCGCAGCTGCGGATGCCGGCGCTGACCAAGTTCATCGACGGCTCGGGCCCGGTGTTCGCCGGGCCGGTGTTCCCTTTCTGTTTCATCACGATCGCCTGCGCGGCGGTCTCGGGCTTCCATTCGCTGATCTCGTCGGGCACCACGCCCAAGCTCCTCGCCCGCGAGACGGACATCCGCACCGTGGGCTACGGTGCGATGATCACCGAGATGTGCGTCGGCATCATGGCGCTGATCGCGGCCTGCGCGATGGAGCCGGGTCAGTACTTCGCGATCAACATGAGCGGCACCGCGGCGGAAGTGACGGCGAAGGTCACGGCGCTGGGCTTCCCGGTGACCCCGACCGACATGGCCGACCTGGCAGCGAGCGTGGGCGAGAAGACGATGGTGGGCCGCGTGGGCGGCGCGCCGACGTTCGCGGTGGGCATGGCGCACATGTTCGCCGGGGTTGTGGGCTCCAAGGCGGCCCTCGCGCTCTGGTATCACTTCGCGATCATGTTCGAGGCGCTGTTCATCCTCACCACGATCGACGCCGGTACCCGGGTCGGTCGTTTCCTCGTGCAGGATCTCCTCGGCATGGCGTGGAAGCCGCTGGCCAACACCGGCTCGCTGGCGAGCAACACCTTCGCAACCGCGCTCTTCGTCGCGGCGTGGGGCTGGTTCCTCTACCAGGGCGTGGTCGACCCGCTCGGCGGCATCAACTCCCTCTGGCCGATCTTCGGCATCGCGAACCAGCTGCTCGCCGTGCTCGCGCTGTCGCTCGGCACCACCGTGCTCATCAAGATGGGCCGCACCCGCTACGCCTGGACGACGCTTGTGCCGCTGGCGTGGCTGCTGTCCGTGACGATGTCGGCGGGGTTGATGAAGATCTTCAGCGCGGATCCGCGGCTCGGTTTCCTCGCGGCGGCGTCCGGCCTGCGGCAGAAGCTCGCCGCTGGAGGCGCGACCGCCGCGCAGGTCAGCACGTGGGAGCACCAGCTCTTCAACAATTACGTGAATGCCGCCGTCACGGGCGTGTTCCTGCTGCTCGTGGCCGTGGTCGTGGTGACCTGCGCCCGCAGTTGGTGGCAGCTGCTGGCCGGCCGACGGGCGCCGGTGCTCCACGAGGAGCCGTACGTGCCGGTCACCGCCACCCAGCCCGCGCGCTGAGCGCCGTCCTCGGCGGTCGCGCGGAATCCGTTTTCATGAGTCAGCCCCTCATCAGCGCCGCCCAGCAGCAGCAATTCCGCGACGAAGGCTACTTCGTCCTGGAGAAGGTCGTGCCCACGGCACACCTCGAGATGATGCGGGAGGTGTGCGGCGAATTCATCAAGGCGCACGATGCCGAGATGGAGGCGGCGGGCGCGACCCAGCAGGGCATCAACATCAAGGGCAACCGCTACTTCATCGCCAACCGCCACAAGGGCACCCGGCTGCCGGAGTTCATCTACAGTGACGTGATGGCCGAGGTCTGCCGCGCGACGCTCGGCGACAACGCCTACCTGTTCTGGGAGCAGTTCGTCGTGAAGGGCCCGGAGAAGGGCGCGAAGTTCAGCTGGCATCAGGACTCCGCCTACGTCGGCACGCCGCACCGTCCGTACATCACGTGCTGGGTGACGCTCGACGACGTGAGCGAGGCGAACGGCACCGTGTACCTGCTCCCGTATTCGCGAGCCGGCACGCGCGAGGTGGTGCCGCACACGAAGAACGCGCAGTCGAACGACCTCGAGGGCTACTTCGGCCCGGACCCGGGCGATCCGGTGATCGTGCCGGCCGGCAGCATCGCGGTCTTCTCGAGCACGGTGCTCCATCGCAGCGGCTTCAACACCACACCCCGCTGGCGCCGCGTCTATCTCCCGCAGTATTCCGCCGAGCCGCTTCGCCGTCCCAACGGCGAACTGGCCGCCTTCGCCGAACCGTTCCTCGTGAACGGTGCTCGCCGCAACGGGCGGTGACTGGGATTGCCACGAAGGGCACGAAGCTCACCAAGGTCGGCCCTTCGCGGCCTTGGCGAACTTCGTGGTGAAACAAAAAAGCCGGTCCCGCGGGACCGGCTCTTGAAATCTTAGGCGCTTGCGCCTCAGGCGATGTAGGCGGGGAGCGTCTTGTCGACGCGGACCTTGTCGAGGCGGGCGAACACCGGCACGCCGTTCTCGTGCGGCACGCTGACCTCGCCCTGGATCAGGGGCTGGGCGTAGCGGATGAACTGGAAGTTCATGCTGACGCCGTCCTCGTTGATCCACTCGCGGGGCAGCTTCTTGACGTTGTTGGCCACCTCGGAGAGGGCCACGAGGCCGGTCTCGCAGGTGTAGGTGTCGGTGTCGCCGCGGACGAGGGTGACGAGCTTGTCGTTCTCGCCGGCGATGGCGGCCTTCACCGCGGCCTGGCCGGCGAGGTAGGCCTCGTCGGCGTCCACCTTGGAGGCGGCGTGGGCGGCGCTGCGCTGCAGGAGGCCGGGATTCGAGACGCGGACCTTGACGCCCGGAAGGTTGGCCTCGACGAGGTCCTTGAGGAACTCGCCGGCGCCGCCCAGCTGGGCATGGCCGAAGGCGTCAGTCGCCGGATCAGCCGAGACGTAGTTGCCGTCGGCGTCGGTGAGACCCTCGGCGACGACGATCTGGCAGAACTTCTCGCGCTTCAGGACGCGGCGGATGTCCTCGAGGCACTTCTCCTGGTTAAAGGGAATCTCGGGGAGGTAGATCAGGTGCGGCGGGTCGTGCGGCTGGTCGCGGCGTTTCGCGAGGGCGGCGCTGGCGGCGATCCAGCCTGAACCGCGGCCCATGACCTCGATGATGGAGACGAGGTCGCCCTGGCCGAGGGCGTCATGGTCGGCGGCGAGCTCGCGGACGGACGTGGCGAGGTACTTCGCGGTGCTGCCGTAGCCGGGGCAGTGGTCGGTGCCCGGGAGGTCGTTGTCGCAGGTCTTCGGAACGCCGATCACGCGGACCTCGTGGCCCTGCGCCTGGGCGTGGGCGGAGATCTTCGCGGCGGTGTCCTGGGAATCGTTGCCGCCGATGTAGAAGAAATAGCGGATGTTGTGGGCCTTGAACACCTCAAGCACGCGGTCGAGGTCGGCCTGCTTCTTCAGCTTGAAGCGGCAGGAGCCGAGGGCGGCGCCGGGGGAGTGCTTGAGCGCGCGGATCTGCTGCTGCGACTCCGCCGCGAGGTCGACGAGGTCCTCCTGGAGGAGGCCGACCACGCCGTTCAGCGAACCGTAGATCTCCTCCACGCAATCGTGGTTCAGCGCCTCGGCGATGATGCCTGCGACACTGGCGTTGACGACGGCGGTGGGGCCACCGGACTGGGCCACCAAGACATTTCCTGCGAGTTCAGCCATGACGGAATGAATTAAAGGGTTGGAAACAACGTGAATGGGCAAGAAAGCGGGGCGGTCCGGGGGGTTGCAAACCCATTTTTCGGCTTTTGTCGGACGGCGCCGACTCCGCAGCATTTTGCGCGGCGTTTATTACCCAAACGCGGAAAAAAAGCGCCGGCAAAGCCGGCCCATTCCGGCTACAGCAACCGGCCCGGACGATAATCCGCGGCGCCCTTGTGCTGCTTCCCGAGCGGCGCGACTTCCGCGAGGAACGCGTCGACCTGATGTGGAGCAGCGCCGACAAAGCGCGCGTTCTCGGCGAGGATCGCCTGCAGCGTCTTTTTGCCGAGTCCGACGCGCTTGTCGCCGGCCAGACGGGAGAGCAAGTCGGCGTCGCCGCCGCTGCGCAGCGCCTTCGCGGCGGCCAGCGCGTGCTCCTTGATCGCCTCGTGCGCGGTCTCGCGACCGGCCCCGTGCTTCACCGCCTCCATGAGGATCGTCGTGGTCGCGAGGAAGGGCAGGTTGCGCTCGTTCTCCGCGGCCACCGCCGCCGGGAACACCTCCATCTGGCGCAGCACCGTGAGGAACGTCTCCAGCAGCCCGTCGATCGCGTAGAACGCGTCCGGCAGGGCGACGCGGCGGACGACCGAGCACGAGACATCGCCCTCGTTCCACTGGTGGCCGGCGAGCCCGCCGGTCATCGTGACGTAGCCGCTGATGATCGTGGCGAAGCCGCAGATGCGCTCGCAGTTCCGCGCGTTCACCTTGTGGGGCATCGCGGACGAGCCGACCTGGCCCTCCTGGAACCCTTCCGTCAGCAGTCCGGCGCCGGCCATCAGGCGCAGCGTCGTGGCGCAGCTCGCGCCGGCGGCGGCGACCTGCTGCAGCGCGGTGACGACCTCGAAGTCGAGCGAGCGCGGGTAGACCTGTCCGACCGCGCCGAGCGAGGCGTGGAAGCCGAGGTGCTTGAGGACTCGCGACTCGAGCTGGTCCACCTTGCCGGCGTCGCCGCCGAGCAGCGTGAGCTGGTCGAGCTGTGTGCCCACCGCGCCCTTCAGGCCGCGGACGGGATAGCGCTCGAGCAGTTCCTCCAGCCGCGCGTGGGCGATGAGCAGTTCCTGACCGAACATCGCGAGCCGCTTCCCCAGGGTCGTCGGCTGCGCCGGCACGTTGTGCGTGCGTCCGGTGATCATCAGGTCGCGGTGTGACTCGGCCTGGCGGGCAAGCGCGACGAGCGCGGCGGCGACCTTGAAGTCGACGACCTTCAGCGCGCGGTAGATCTGGAGCTGCTCGACGTTCTCCGTGAGATCGCGGCTCGTGAGCCCGAGATGGATGAACTGGCGCTTCGCCAGCTCGGAGAACTCCTCGATGCGGGCCTTGACGTCATGCAGCGTGATCCGCTCGCGCTTGGCGATCGCTGCCAGGTCAATCTGGTCCTTCACCCGCTCGTAATCCTTGATCGCCTCCGCCGGGATCGGCACGCCGAGGTCGCGCTGGGCCTTCATGACCGCGACCCAGAAGTCGCGTTCCAGCGCCACGCGCCCGTGCTGGGACCAGATGTCCTTCATGGCGGCCGACGCGTAGCGCTCGGCAAGGACGTTCGGGATCGGGGCGGAGGCGGAGGAATCGTTCACGGGAGCGCTTCGGTTGGGCGGAGATCGGAGTTCGGAATTCGCAGTTCGGACTAGGGCGTGCCCTCAAATCCGATGATTCAGAGTGTCATTCTGAGCGCAGCGAAGAATCCAGTGAGATTTCGCCACGTGCGGTGATGCCATCCAGCTGGATTCTTCACTTCGTTCAGAATGACAATCGGGGGCTTGGGGCACTCCTCAGAGGAACGAGCAGATGTACTCGCAGATGCCGGTGCCCACCTCGATGGTGAAGCCGGAGTTGCCCGGGACGTCGAAATGCTGGCCAGCCGCGTAGGCGCGGGCGGCGGTCTCGCCGTCGAGCGTCGCGCGGCACTGGCCGGCGACGATCTCCATCCGCTCCGGGGCTCCGGTCTTGAAGTGGTACGATCCCGGATAGATCAGCCCGAGGGTCTTCTTCGAATTGTCGGGGAACATGACCGTGTGGCTGACGACCTTGCCGTCGAAATACACGTTCGCCTTGGTCGAGACTGTCACACCGGTGAACTGGGCGGGGAGGGAGGACATGGGCGCATCGAAGGCTCCCGGACCGGCGGAGGCAAGCTGGGCGTGGCGCAAAGGGTGTCAGGAGGGGGCTGTCAGCAGTCAGCTATCAGCCAAGACCTTCGAGCCGTGGGTGCCTTCTGGCGCCAGCCCTCTACGGCCGCAAAGAGGCGCACAAGGCGCAGAATCGAGCGCCAGCTAGCTGATCGCTGACTGCTGACAGCTGATGGCCAGCTGCCGACTTAGCCAGCCAGGCAGCGCACCGTCATTTCCCGCAGCACTTCCTCCTGCTCCTGGGGGCGGCGGACGATTTCCTCGAAGGCGGCCACGAACTCCTGCTGGTTATCGATCAGGCGGCGGAGGGTGGGGAGCTTGGCGCTACCGGCGAGCTTGCCGAGGTACCACGGGTTCTGGGTGAAGAGGTTGTACGAGCTCTTCTCGGTCGAGCCGACGAACTTGCCGGCATGCGCGGCCTGGGCCTTGGCAAAGCCGTCGAGCCCGCGCTGCCCGACGCGGACGTCGCCCGCGTCGACCAGCGCCTTGATCTGGAGCAGGATCCGGTTGCGGTTCTGGAGTGCCGCGATCACCGGCCGGGCATCGCCGCCCGCGAAGAAGTGCCGCTGCAACGCCGCGAGGGTCCAGTTCAGGTCCCCGCTGAAGAACGCCTCGGCCGCCTCGAAGAAATCACCTTGCGCGACATTGGGCGTCAGGTCGGCGACGTGCTGCTCGCCGATGGTTTCACCCTCGCCGACGTACGTCGCGAGCTTGCGGACCTCCTCGACCAGCAGGCGCGTGTTGGCGCCGACTTTCGCGAGCAGGAGCCGCACGGCGTCCGGGGCCAGCGAGGTCCCGACGGCCCGGGCCTCGGCGAGGATCACGCCCTCGAGCGCCGCTCCGTCGCCGTCGTCACCGCCCACCAGCGTGAAGTCGGCGTTCTTCTCGCACCATTTGGGAAACGAGCGCCGGCGGTCCACCGGCGCGGCCGTGATCAGCACCGCGGTGTCGGCGGGGTTCACCTGCGCGAGGATCTGCTGGAGGTCCTCCACAAGCTGCAGCGTGCTCTCGGCACGGCCGGTGACGGAGTCGGCGAGGAAATTGACATCCTTCAGCCAGATGACGCGGCGACCGCCGAACATCGACACCGTCTGCACGCTCTCGCGGAAGCGGTTCACGGCGGACTCCACCTCGCTGACATTCGCGGCAAACCCGCTCAGGATCTCGCGCGAGAACTCATCCGTCACCTCGGCCGACAGCGTGTCGTACCGCTGCTGGCCCAGCCGGCCGACGAGGAAATCGTCAGCGCCGCAGATGAAGGTGAAGGCCGGGTCCGCCATGGAGGAGGCGATTTGGCCGGGAAGACGCGGCCGGCGCACGAAAAAAATGAGGCGCCGCGCGGGAGCGCGGCGAGATTCGAAGATGGAAATTCGAAATTCGAGGGCTGAGTCGCCGCGTGTTTCCTTTGCTTTGGAGGCGTGGCTGGGCCTCGTGGAAACGAACTTGCCGTCCCTCTCGAACTTCGAATTTTGAATTCCGCGCTTCGAAACCCCGATTTTTCGCGTGCCTCGCGCGGGGGCCCGCACAGGATGCGGTCCGTTCATGTCCGATCCCGCTACCCCCGAAACCGCGCCGGTGCCCTGGCGGCGTGACCTGCTCTGGCTGGCTGTCCTGTTCGGCCTGCTGTTCTTCTTCCGGCTGGGCAGTTATCCGCTCGGGACCGGTGACGAAGGCCGGTACGCGGAGATTCCCCGCGAGATGATCGCGAGCGGGGACTGGGTGGTGCCGCGGTTGAACGGCGTATACTACTTCGAGAAGCCGCCGCTGATGTACTGGCTGACGGCGATCTCCGAGACCGTGTTCGGCCAGAATGCCTGGGCGGTGCGGGCGGTGCCGGCGGCTCTGGCGCTGGCGGGCGTGCTGCTGACCTATGCGGCGGGACGGGCCCTGCGCGGCCGCGAGGGTGGTTTTCTCTCCGCGTTGGTGCTGGGCACCTCGCTGCTCTACTTCGCGATCGGCCGGATCCCGCTGCTCGACATGGGGCTGTCGGTGCTGATGGCCGCGACCCTGTTCTGCTTCCTGCTCGCGGTGCGCGAGCCGCCCGGTCGGCGGCGGCGCCTGCTGTTCTACGGGCTCTACGCGAGCGCGGCGCTCGCGACGCTGACGAAGGGACTGATCGGCTTCCTGGTGTCCGGTGCGGTGATGTTCCTGTGGCTGCTGGTGTTCAACCAGTGGCGCCGCCTGCGTCCGCTGCATCTGCCGACCGGCATTCTGCTGTTCCTGGCCATCGCGGCGCCGTGGCATGTGCTGGCGGCGATGCGGGCGGACACGTGGGCGCACCGCTATTTCGTGTTCGAGCACTTCCAGCGCTTCTTCACGCCCGTCGCCCAACGGCCGGGCGCCTGGTACTACTACATCGGGGTGATCGTCGCCGGGCTGATCCCGTGGATCGGTTTCCTCTGGCCGGCGGTGCGCGAAAGTCTGCGGGGCGGATGGGCGGCGCGGGCGCGCAATGTCGACTCGTGGTATCTGGTCACGTGGGTCGCGTTTATCTTCCTGTTTTTCACCAAGTCGCAGTCGAAGTTGATCCCGTACATACTGCCGGTCTTCCCGGCACTGGCCGTGTTGATCGGCGGATGGCTGGCTGAAGTGCTCGCGACTCCCGAGGCGCCGCGGCGGCTGCGGGGCGGACTGCGGGTCTTCGCATTTGTCTGCGGGTTGCTCGCCGTGGCCCTGCTCGTCGCGGTGGCGCGCCCGGCCCTCGTGCGCCTGGAGCCGGCCAAGGCTGCGGCACTGCAATGGCCGGCCTACATCATGGCGACTGCGCTGTTCGCCGGCGGCATCCTGGCGCCGTGGCTCGCCCGGGTCCGCAGCGCCTCCGCCGCGCTGCTGGCGATGGCCGCGACGATGGCGGTGTTCCTCGCGACGCTGCTTTTCGCCGCACCTTACCTCAACAAGCCGACCACGCAGCCGCTCGCCCTCCAAGTCCGCGTCGCGGCGCAACCAGGCGACCGCGTGCTGCACTACCGCGGTTTCTTCCACGACTTCACGTTCTACGCCGGCCGGGTGGTCGACGTCGTGGCCTACAAGGATGAGCTCGAGTTGGAGGAGGACGCCGCGGCGCGCGCGAGCGGCCGGTTCCTTTCCGAGGCCGAGTTCCGCCAGTTGTGGTCGGGCCCGACGCGGCTGTGGGTCGTGGCCAAACGGCGCGATACCAAGGAACTTTTTGCCGACGCGTCGTTCCGTTATCATTTGCTCGGCCAGACCGACGACCACTATCTCTTCAGCAACCAGCCCTGACATGTCCGCCACCCGCCCTGAACCTGCCGCACCGGCTTCCGCCCAGCCGCTGCCGTTCCTGCCGTTCACCCGTCCGTTCGTGGACGAGGCGACCATCGCCGGCGTCGCGGACGTGCTGCGCTCGGGCCACCTCACGACCGGCCCGCAGGCGCGCGCGCTGGAGGCCAAGCTCTCCGAGCACTGCGGCGGCCGGCCGGTCCGCGTGTTCAACTCCGGCACCTGCACGATGGAGATCGCGCTCCGCATCGCGGGCGTCGGTCCGGGTCATGAGGTGATCACCACGCCGCTCACCTGGGTTGCGACCAGCAATGTGGTCCTTGAGGTCGGCGCGCGGCCCGTGTTCGTCGACATCGACCCGGTCACGCGCAACCTCGACCTCAACCGCGTCGAGGCCGCGATCACGCCGGCCACCCGCGCGATCATCCCGGTGGACCTGGCGGGCCTGCCGGTCGACCGCGACCGCCTCTACGCGATCGCCCACCGGCACAATCTCCGCGTGGTGGAGGACGCCGCCCAGTCGTACGGCAGTTTCTGGCAGGGAAAGAAGATCGGCGCATTCGGCGACTTCGTGTCGTTCAGCTTCCACCCCAACAAGAACGTCACGACCATCGAGGGCGGCGCCCTCGTCCTGAATGACGAGCGCGAGGCCAAGCTGGCGGAACAGTATCGCCTGCAGGGTGTGGTGCGCACGGGCTTCGACGGCATGGAGGTCGAGCTCGTTGGCGGAAAGTTCAACCTGACCGACGTGGCCGCCCGCGTGGGTCTCGGCCAGCTGGCGCATCTCGACGAGTTCAACACCAAGCGCCGCGAGCTCGCGCGCCATTATTTCGACCTCTTCGGCCGCCCGGAGAACCGCGACCTCGGTCTGCGGCTGCCGGTGCCGGACTTCACGCAGTCGAACTGGCACATGTTCCAGGTGATCCTCCCGGAGGAGCGCCTGACGATCAAGCGGGCCGACGTCATGGCCCAGCTTCATGCCGCGGGCATCGGCTCGGGCGTGCATTACCCGGCCATCCACCTCTTCGCGCTGTATCGCCGGCTCGGCTGGAAGCCGGGCGACTTCCCGCAGGCGGAATACGCCGGCCGGAACATCCTGACGATCCCGCTCTTCCCGGCGATGACCCGCGCGGATGCCGAGCGGGTGGTGGCGACGCTGGCGTCGATCCTGCGCCAGCACCGGAAGGCCTGACCGGGCCGCCGTCCCTTTGGCGTTTGCCGTTTCCCGCCGAGGCCTCTTTGCTCCAGCGCAACACCCATGAGCGCGCCGGCCGCGAACTTCCTCTCCGTCGTCATCCCCGTCTACAACGAGGAGCTGAATCTCCCGATGCTGTTCTCGCGCCTCTACCCGGTGCTCGACGGCCTCGGCCGCCGCTACGAGGTGATCTTCACGAACGACGGCTCGCATGACCGCTCGATCGAGCTGCTGAAGGCGCAGCATGCGGCGCGGCCCGACGTGACGCGCGTGATCAACTTCAACGCGAACTACGGCCAGCACATGGCCATCATGGCGGCGTTCGAGCGCGTGCGCGGCGACGTGATCGTGACCTTGGACGCGGACCTCCAGAATCCGCCCGAGGAGATTCCGCAGCTGCTCGCGAAGATGGACGCCGGCCACGACTACGTCGGCGGCTACCGACTGAACCGCCAGGACTCGTTCTTCCGGACCTACGCATCGAAGATCATCAACTTCGTCCGCGAAAAGACCACGAGCATCGAGATGACGGACCAGGGCTGCATGCTGCGGGCGTACTCGCGGCCGGTGATCGACGCGATCGTGCGCAGCGGGGCGATCAACACCTTCATCCCGGCGCTGGCCTACAGCTTCTCCAGCAATCCGACCGAGGTCGGCGTGAAGCACGAGGAGCGTCACGCCGGCGTGTCGAACTACTCGTTCTACAAGCTGATCCGCCTGAACTTCGACCTGATCACCGGCTTCTCCCTGGCGCCGCTGCAGTACTTCACGATGTTCGCCGGGCTCTGCTCCCTGGGCAGCTTCCTCCTGGTGCTGATCCTGGCGTACCGCCGCATCTTCCTCGGCGCGGAGGCCGAGGGCATCTTCACGCTGTTCGGCATCGTGTTCTTCCTGCTGAGCGTCGCGATGGTCGGTATCGGCCTCATCGGCGAGTACGTCGGCCGCACCTACCAAGTCGTGCGGGCGAGGCAGAAGTACTTCGTGAAGGAGATCCTGGAGACCAAGGAGTGACCGGGCTCACACCGCGATGTCCCGTGTGATTAGCGTGGATTAGTGTGAATTAGCGGTTTCCAGTTTCGGCATGTCCCAGCCCCGGATCCTCTTCTTCGGCTACAGCGAGGTCGGCTACGAATGCCTGTCCCTCCTGCTCGAGCGGGGCGATAACGTGGTCGCGCTCATCACGCACCAGGACAACCCGCACGAAAAGATCTGGTTCAAGACGCCCGCGGTCGCCGCGAAGGAGAAGGGCGTCCCGGTGTTCACCCCGGACAGCGTGAACAACCCCGAGTGGCGCGAGAAGATCGCCGCGCTGCGGCCCGACCTGATCCTCTCCGTCTATTACCGGAACATGATCGGGACGAAGATTCTCGATCTGCCTCGGCTCGGCGCGTGGAACATGCACGGGTCGCTGCTGCCGGACTACCGCGGACGGGCGCCGATCAACTGGGCCGTACTGCACGGCGAGCCGCGCATCGGAATGACGCTCCACCGCATGGTGAAGAGCGCCGACGCCGGCGCGATCGTGGACCAGGAGGGCGTCGAGATCGGCCCGCGCGACACTGCCGAGCAGGCGTTCCGCAAGGTGCTGCCCTGCGCCCGGCGCGTGCTGGCCCGCCAGATCGACGCGCTGCTGGCCGGCACCGCGCGCGAGACCCCGCAGGACGAGACGAAGGCCCGGTACTTCGGCGGCCGGAAGCCGGAGGACGGGCGCATCGCCTGGACCCAGACCTCGCGACAGATCTTTAATTTGGTCCGTGCCGTGACCGACCCGTATCCCGGGGCGTTTACGGATGTCGGTGCCTCCCGCTTGATGGTCTGGTGGGCCGAGCCGGAGTCCCCCGCTGCGGCCGGCCGTCGCGGCCGGCCGGGAGAGATTCTCTCGGTGTCACCCCTGGTGGTCGCCACGGGCGACGGCGCGCTCGAGCTGACGAAGACCGAGTGGCGCGGCACGCCGGCCAACCTGCGCGTGGGCGATTCGCTCTAGGGCGGCCCGGGGTTTCGCCGCGACTGGGGATTGCCACGAAGGACACCAAGAGCACGAAGTCTGGTTGGTTCAGCCATGGGTGTTTCACCTAGCCCCCGCCTGTCATTCTGAGCGTAGCGAAGAATCCAGTTGGTCTCCGCCGCAGGTTTCCGCCACGTCCCACTGGATTCTTCGCTGCGCTCAGAATGACAGGTTGGTTGGGGCCCGGGTTTGGGGACGGGCCTAGGGCTTGACGAAGGGTTCGATCTCGGGGGTTACAAGCCTCGGTCCGCGATACGAGGACCGTCTCCCGGCCACGCGACTTTTTGCGTTTCCCAAATTCCCGATTTCCCGATTTGCTCCGCCCATGCCTCTCAAAGTCCTCATCCTTGGTGCCAACGGCTTCATCGGCAGCTCGCTCACGCGGGCGATTCTCCAACAGAAGGACTGGGAGGTCTACGGCATGGACATCGGGAGCCACAAGCTGGAGGACAGCCTCGGCAACCCGCGCTTCAAGTTCGTCGAGGGCGACATCACGATCAACCGCGAGTACATCGAGTACCACGTGAAGAAGTGCGACGCGATCATCCCGCTCGTCGCGATCGCCAACCCCATCCAGTACGTGAAGGACCCGCTGCGGGTGTTCGAGCTGGATTTCGAGGCCAATCTCGCGGTGGTCCGCCAGTGCGCGAAATACAAGAAGCGCGTGATCTTCCCGTCGACCTCGGAGGTCTACGGCATGTCGCCCGACACCAAGCTCGACGAAGCCACGAGCCCGCTGGTTTACGGCCCGATCGAGCGCCAGCGCTGGATCTACGCCTGCTCGAAGCAGCTGCTCGACCGCGTGATCTACGCGTACGGCGTGCGCGACGGCGTCGACTACACGCTGTTCCGGCCGTTTAACTGGATCGGCCCGAAGCTCGACGACGTGTTCGAGCCGAAGGAGGGCAGCTCGCGCCTCTTCACGCAGTTCATCTCCAACGTCATCTTCAAGAAGCCGCTGCAGCTCGTGGACGGCGGCAAGCAGACCCGCTCGTTCACCTTCATCGATGACGGCGTGGATGCGCTGCTTCGCATCATCGAGAACAAGAACGGCTGCGCCTCGCGCCAGATCTTCAATCTCGGCAATCCGCGAAACGAGGTCAGCGTCGCCGAACTCGCGCGCCTGATCGTCGACGCGTTCCGCGACTACCCCGAGTACGCCGCGCATGTGAAGGCGGCCAAGACGGTCGTCGTCCCGTCGGGGAAGTACTTCGGCAAATATTACCAGGACATCCAGAAGCGCGTGCCCTCGATCGCCAACGCGAAGAAGCAGCTGGGCTGGGCCCCGAAGGTGAACCTGAAGAAGGCCATCAAGCTGACCCTCGACTATCACCTCGCGCAGAAGGACTACCGCCTCGAATAACGCGAGCTTCGCTCGCGTGGAGCAGGGAGCAGGGAGAACGGAGCAGGGAAGTCCGATCCGAAGGTAGACCGCCCTTCTCCTTTCTCCCTCCTCCTTTCTCCCACCCATGCCCATCCGCCTCGCCCTCAAGGTTGACGTCGACACCGACCGCGGCACGCGGGTGGGCGTGCCGAACATGGTCGCCGACCTGCAGGCCGTGAAGGCGCCGGCGTGCTTCCTGTTCTCCCTCGGCCCGGACCAGACCGGCCGGGCGATCACGCGCGTTTTCCGTCCCGGCTTTTTCCAGAAGGTGAGCCGCACGAGTGTCGTCCAGATCTACGGCGTGCGCACGCTGCTGAACGGCACGCTGCTGCCGGCCCCGCACATCGGTCGCCGCAATTCCGCGGTCATGCGCGCCGTGCGCGACGCAGGCTTTGAGGTCGGAATCCACTGCTACAACCACTACCGCTGGCAGGACTACCTGCAGCGGATGTCGCTGGAAGAGGTGCGGGCGGAGTTTGTCGCGGCGCGCGCCGAGTTCCTCCGGATCTTCGGCCACGAGGCGCGCACAGCCGGCGCCGCCGGTTGGCAAAGCAACGCCCGCAGTCGCGAAGTGTACGACGAGGCAGGCCTGCTCTACGCGAGCGATACCCGGGGCGGTCCGGCGTTTTTCCCGCGGGTCGACGGCAAGGTTTTCCGGACGCTCGAGATCCCGAGCACGTTGCCGACGTTTGACGAGCTGATGGGACGGCCGGAATACCCTGACGATCGGATCGTGGCGCATTACCTGTCGCTGCTGCGCGCCGACCAGCCGAACATCCTCACGATTCACGCCGAAATCGAGGGCATGGGTCGCCGTCAGCTCTTCTGCGATCTGCTCGCCGCGTGTGCCAAGGCCGGCGTCGAGTTCATCCGGATGGACGACCTCGCGAACGAGCTCCTGGCGAATCGAGCCGCGATCCCGGTCCGCGACCAGTTCCTCGGGACCGTCGAGGGCCGCTCCGGCACGGTCGCGACGTCCAAAGCGTCCTGAGGGTTCGCAGGAGATAACGGAGGCTCTGTTCCCTCCGTTGCCTCCTGTGCAAGGTCAGCAGCGCCTACTTCTTGTCGATCCGGCTGAAGAGCCAGAGGCCGAGTGCGATGATGATGAGGTTCGGGACCCAGAGCAGGAGGTCGGGACGGTACTCGGGGTGACGGTCGAGCGCCTTCACCGCGACCGTGAGCAAGTAGTAGCCGAGCGTCAGCAGCAGGGCCACGCCGAAGTTGGCTGAGGTCTCGCGGCGCGAGACCTTGATGCCGAGCGGCACACCGAGCAGCGCGAGCGAGAAGACCGCAACTGCAGTGTTGATCTTGTCGTGGAACACCAGCTCGAGCTTCATCCGGTCGCGGGCGAACTGCTTCTCCTGGCCCGCCGGTGGGGTCAGCGTCGCCAGCCGCGCGCGTTCAGCCTGGAGCGGCCCGAGCGTGAGCCACTCGGGCTTGATGCGCACGCCGCCATGACCGAAGAAACGGTCGAGCGGCAGACGGGCGGCCTCAATCTTGCCGAACGTCGCCACATACGGACTCTCGAAGAAACTCTCCGGGTGCTTCTCGTTGCGGTTCTCCACGCGGGCCTGCGTGAGGGTGACGATCAGCTCGTTGGAATTCTCGTCGTAGTCGACGACCCCTGACTCGGCGTGGATCAGCGTCGTGACGCGCTTCTGGTCATCGAGCTTCCACAGCCAGACGTCCCGCATCAGGGCGCCTTCCTTCTGGCTGATGTAGATCACGCAATTCGGAAAATTCCGGATGAACGTCTTCGGGACGATCAGCTTGAGCGGGTTGGCGGCGACGGCGGCGGCGAAGTTGCGCTCGTAGGTCACGCGCGCGTTCGGCATGGCCTCGAAGTTGCAGTACAGGCCGAGCGCCGCGCCGAGCAGCGAGAGCAGGAGGATCGGCTGGGAAATTCGCGGCAGGCTCAGACCCGCGGCGCGCATGGCGGTGATCTCGCTGTCGGCCGATAACCGGCCGAGCGTCAGCAGCACGCCGGTGAGCAGACCCATGGGCAGGGCGAGGGTGATGGCCAGCGGCAGGAGCGTCACGACCAGCTCGGCGAACATCCCGAGCGAAAGCTGTCCCGACAGCACGTAGGCCAGCATGTCCCGCATGACATTTGGCACGAGGACGATAAACGTGAATAACCCGACCGCCGCCGCGCAGGTGGCCAGCACACTCCGAAAGATGTAGCGGTCGATCAGGTTCAAGGACGCGGGGTTATTCGCAGAGAGCGCGGACGCTGACAATCAGCAATCGTGGAAGACAGCGAACGAACGTCGAACGCCGAACGCCGAAGTATGGCTTGCCGGGTAAACAGGAAGGAGGTGAACAGGGTCCTCACGTCGCGACTCAGGCTCGGAGCTGGAAGGAAACTTCGGCGTTGGACGTTCGGCGTCCGGCGTTCGGCGTTCGTTTGGATCCCCTCGGGTCATATTCCCAACGACAGCTGCGAGCTATCCGGTCCGGGCGGTGCGGGCTCGGCCGGGGCGAGGCAGGCAGGACCTTCGTTGCGGCTGTTGCTGACGTAGCGGCTGACGGCGGTGAGCTGGAGGTCGGCGGCCGGCGACGGCTCGAGCAGCGGGGTGAGGCGAACGGGATCGGTTACGCGCGGATCGAGCCAGGTGTCGCACTGCTCGGGGGACAGCAGCACCGGCATCCGGTCGTGGATCGTCTGCATGAGCTCGTTCGGGCGGGTGGTGATCATCGCGCAGGTCTCGAGGACCTGGCCGTCAGGCGCATGCCAGCTCTCCCAGAGTCCGGCCATGACCAGCGGCTGTTCATCGCGGCGCCGGATCAGCCAGGGCTGCTTGAACGCGGGTAACTGCTGCCATTCGTAGAAGCCTGAGGCGGGAATCACACAGCGGCGGGACTTGAACGCCTGGCGGAACGACGGCTTGGTCGCGATGGATTCGCTGCGGGCGTTGGCGGGACGCAGTCCCTGGTCATCCTTGGACCAGGCCGGCACCAGGCCCCAGCGCAGCCCGACCACCTCGCGGCCGGCGGCGCTCGGTCGTGACCGGATCGCGGGAATGAATGTGCCGGGGGCGATGTTGTAGCGCGAAAGGTACTCCGTTGCCGCGCCGATCCCGAGCCGCTGCAGGATGTCGCGGTAGTGCTGCTCGAGAAGCACGAAGCGGGTGCACATGGCCTAGGAGCCCAACAGCGCGGGCAGCTCGCGGATGTTCTTGAGCTGGTAGAAGCGGCCGGGTGCGTTGGGCGTCTGCTCGACGTGCTCGCCGCCCCACAACAGGTGATAGGGCACATGCGCGCCAGCGCCGCCGAGGGCGAGCACGGGGAGGATGTCGGACTTGAGCGAGTTGCCGACCATGAGGAATTCCTCGGGGTCGATGCCGTGGCGTTGCAGCACGGTCGCGTACGCGGCCTCATCCTTCTCGGAGAGAATCTCGACGTGCGCGAAATGACCCGCGATGCCGGACTTCGCGAGCTTGCGCTCCTGGTCGCGCAGGTCGCCCTTCGTGATGAGCAAGAGGCGATGGGTTTGGGCGAGGGCGCCGACCGTGTCTGCGACGCCCTCGAGCAGTTCGACCGGGTGATCGAGCATGTCGTGTCCGAGCCGAATGAGCGTCCGGATCTCGTCGGCGCTGATGCGGCCGTCGGTCAGGTCGATCGCCGTCTCGATGGCGGAGAGCATGAAACCCTTCACGCCGTAGCCATAGCGCTCGAGGTTGCGCATCTCCGTCGCGAACAGCGTCCGGTCGACGGTGGCCGCGTCATGATAGCGCGCCAGCAGTTCCCGGTAGCGGGCGTGGACATGGTCGAAGATGTTCTCGTTGTGCCAGAGCGTATCGTCGGCATCGAAGCCGATGACGCGGTAGGGTTTCATCGCCGAGAGCTAGGCAGAAATCCCGGGAGATTTCACCACGAAGATCGCGAAGGTTTGAGGGGTGGGGTCACTGAGAGCACGGAGAGTGCACTGAGGTCACAGAGCATCGATCCTACAATCATGCTGGAGGCAATTCGCCCTCCTCGCTCCGTGTCCCTCGGATCGGCTCTGTGTTCTCGGTGACGTAACCCCAAAACGAAATTAACCTAACACGCCTCCCCTGGCCTGGGCTTCGTGCCCTTCGTGCTCTTGGTGGTTCCAATCTCAGCGAACAGGTCGAGCTGTCGACCGCCGGGACGGCGGAACGCTGCGGCGGAGAGGGTGAAGCGCTCCTGGTTCAGGCCGGCGCGGCGGGTCGTGATATCAAACAGGCGGCGGAGCTGCTCGGCGAAGACGCCCTCGCCGCGCATCCGCGCGCCCCATTCGCTTACGTTCAGCTTTCCACCCCGGATCTCCCGGACCCGCGAAAGCACCCGGGCCTTCTTGGTCGGCGCATGGTCGTCGAGCCATTGCTGGAAGACCTCCTTCACGGCGTGCGGCAGACGCATGACGATGTAGCCTGCCCGTTTCGCCCCGGCCGCGGCGGCCGCCTCGAGAATCGCAGGCAGTTCGTGATCGGTGAGTCCCGGGATGACCGGCGCGACCATCACACCCACCGGGATGCCGGCGGCACTGAGCTCCTTGATCGCGCGGAGCCGGGCGGCGGGACGCGATGCGCGCGGCTCGAGCTGGCCGGCGAGATCGGTGTCGAGCGAGGTGACCGAAACATAGACGGCGGTGGCTTGATGCGCCGCCAGCCGCTGCAGCACGTCGATGTCACGGGTCACGAGCGCGTTCTTCGTGACGATCGAAATGGGATGGAGAAACTCGGCGCAAACTTCGAGACAGGCGCGGGTGACGCGAAACTGACGCTCGGCGGGCTGGTAGCAGTCCGTGACTCCGCTCATGGCAATGGACTCGGGCTCCCAGCGGGGCGATGACAACTCCGCGCGCAGCAAGTCCGGTGCGCGGAGCTTCACCATGATCTTCGTCTCGAAGTCGAGGCCGCTGCTCCAGCCGAGGTACTCATGGTACGGCCGGGCGAAACAATAGGCGCAACCATGCTCGCAGCCGCGGTACGGGTTGAGGCCGAAGGTGAAGGGCAGGTCCGGGCTGTCGTTGCGCGTGAGGAGGGACTCGCTGGCGTCGAAGAAGAACTGCGTGCGCGGGTGCGGCCGCTCCTCCAGCGGGCAATCCGGGTCGGGCTCAATCACCAGCGGCTCGAACCGATTGGGCGGATTCGAGCGCGCCCCGCGTCCAGGCGGTGGGGGAGGCGAGGCAGGCGACGCGGGCATGGTCGGAACGATACGCAGATTTCACAGGAGGCAACGGAGAGAACGGAGGAGGAGAACCGCTAATTTCCGCTAATCCACACTAATGGTGTTCGGACGCAGGTCCCAATCAGCCGAGTCCAGATTAGCGAGCATTAGCGCGAATTAGCGGTTCCCTCTCCGTTTCCTCCTGTGCGATCGGGTAACGTAGCCGCGAGCGGGCCGGCGTCACGAACCAGTCTGCATTCGGACGAGCAGGGCGCAGCGTTCGCGCGTGGCCTGGGTCTCGCGGCCTTGCGGTCCCGGCAGCTCGGGCAGGATGCGCGTGGCGTCCGCCAGCAGGGGCGCGGCCTCGGCGGGGCGGCCCTGTCCGAGCAGGGCGGCGCCCAGCAGGCTCTTGGTGGTCGCGACGCGCCAGCCGTTGGGCGGATAAAAGTGCTGCTGCACCCGGAGCGCCTCCCGCAACAACGGCTCCGCCGCGGCCGGATCGTGACGGTCGAGGCAAACCCGTGCACGGTCCACGGCGAGGTCGGCCACGAGCGGATGAAAGTCGCCGAGGCTCGCCCGCGCAACCTGACGGCTGTTGTCGAGGGCCTGAGCGGCCTCCTCGGTGCGGCCCAGACGCCGCCACACGTCGGCAAGCTGGCCCGTGGCGCGCGCGGTGCGCCAGTGGGATTCGCCCACCGTGCGACGGAAGATCGCCACTGCATTCCGCAACAGGGTCTCGGCCTCCGTGAGGCGGCCTTCGTCGACTGCGAGCGACGCGAGACTGGCCATGGATTGGGCCGCGTTGGGATGATCGGGCCCGACGGTCTTGACGTGCTGGGCGTAACTCTCCCGGAAGCAGCGCTCGGCCGCGGCGAGCTTGCCCTGCTGCCACAGGAGCACGGCCAGGTCACCCAGGCTGGTGGCGGTCTCGCGGTGCGCGTCACCCAGCACCTCCCGCCGGATCGCGAGAGCCTCGCGGAACCGCGGCTCGGCGAGATCGAGCCGCTCCTGCAGGCTCTCGGTGCGGCCGAGCTCGACGAGCACGATCGCCACGTCGTTGTTGCGGTCGCCGAGGAGCTGGCGTCGCAGGGCCAGGGCCTCCTTCAGACACGTCACGGCGCCGGCGGTGTCGCCCAGTTCGCGCTCCAGCACGCCCAGATCGCACAGCGTCTGGGCCAGCCGAAGATCCGGGGGACCGGCAGTCCGGCTGGCCGCCAGCGCCTCGGTCAACAGGGGCCGGGCCTTGTCGTGCAGGCCCAGCCGGAGGTAAACGCGGCCAATGGCGTTGAGAATTGCGGCGCGGGTCCCGGGCTCCTGTGTGAATTCCTGCCTCACCCGTGCGGCGCTCGCGTCCAACATGCCCGAGGGCGTTTGTTCCGTCCCGGTCGGGGTGCGAAACGGGTCGGACGTGGTCAGAAGCTCCATCAACAGCTCGCTCGCCTTGACGGCCTTGCGGGCCTCCAGCTGCGCGCGGTCGCGCTCGATGGCGAGGCGCCGCGCGTGATAGGCGCCGAGGCCGGCGAGCACAAGGCCGGCCACGGTCCCGGCGATCACGCTGCGCCGGTGCCGACGAACGAACATCGCCGCGCGGTAGCCGAGCGTGGCGGGCCGCGCGAGGACCGGCTCGTTGCGCCGGTAGCGCTCCAGGTCGCGGGCCAGATCCTCGGTGGTCTCGTACCGATGCGTGCGGTCCTTCTCGAGGCACTTCCGGACGATCCGGTCGAGGTCCCCGCGCAAGTCCGCCATCATCCGCGCCGGCGTGGTGCGGCGCCGGGCTGCCATCGCTGCGCGTTCCGCGGCCGACTGGGCGGCGACCCGTTGCGAGGGGGCGAGCGGTTCGGCGTGATGGATGGCCTGCAGCACGGCGGCGTACCCGCTGGTGAGAAGCGCCTTGGCGTCGAGTACCGGCAGGTCGGTCAACAGCTCATAGAGCAGGGCGCCGAGGCTGTAGATGTCGCTGCGCGTATCGACGTCGATCTCGCCGAGGCCGACCTGCTCGGGACTCATGTAGGCCGGGGTGCCAATGAATTCGAGATGGCGCGACACGAGCGTCTTTTCCGTCAGGGGCTCGTGGGTCGCTTTCGCGATCCCGAAATCGATCACCTTGGCGACCGGCCGACCGCCAGTCTCGGCGACCAGGATGTTCGACGGCTTGAGGTCGCGGTGGATCACGCCCTTTTGGTGCGCGTGCTGCACGGCGTGGCAGACCTGTACGAACAGGTCGAGCCGGTCAGCGAGAGTCAGGCGCTGCTCGTGGCAGAACGTGGTGATGGGCTGACCGCGGACCAGTTCCATCACGAAGTACGGCCGGCCGGCCGTGGTGGCGCCGCCGTCGAACACCCGGGCGATATGCGGGTGGTCCATCATGGCGAGGGCCTGTCGCTCGGCCTCGAAGCGGGCGACGACGGCGCGGGTATCCATGCCCAGCTTGATGATCTTGAGGGCGACGGTCCGCCGGACGGGTTCCTCCTGTTCGGCCTGGTACACGACGCCGAAGCCGCCCTCGCCGATCCGTTCGCCGAGGCGGTAGCGGCTGATCCGGTCGCCCGGGACGTCGCGAACCGGGGCCTCGGCCCCGCTGAGGAATTCACCGGCAGAATCGGCGGCGCGGAGCAGGGTCTCGATCCTGGCGCGAAGCTCCGGCTGACCGGCGCAGGCGGCGTCGAGGAACGCCGTGCGCGCGACGCCTGGCGGCTGCTCGAGCGCGTCGCTGAAGATCTGTTGCTCCGGATTCATCGTCCGCCGGACGTGCCCGAGGACCGTTGGATTTCGGCGAACAGCCACGCGCGCGCGTAGGCCCACTGGCGTTTCGCGGTCCGTTCGGAGGTGCCCAGCAACTCGGCGGCCTGGGCGAAGGTGAAGCCGGCGAAGAACCTCAGCTTCACCAGCTCCGCCGCCGCCGGATCGTGGGCCGCGAGCCGCTCGAGCGCGTCGCTGACTACGAGGACCTGCTCGCTCGCCGCGGCGCCGGCGACGGACACGTCGTCCAGCGTCAGTCGCTCCTGACCGCCCCCGTGACGCAGGGCCGCCTTCCGGCGGGCCCGGTCGACCAGGATGTGACGCATCGCCTCAGCCGCGGCCGCGAAGAAGTGCCGGCGGTTCTCCCACGTCCGGTCGGGGTCGCCCGTCATCCGCAGGAATGCCTCGTGCACCAGCGCGGTGGGCTGGAGCGTCTGGCCTGCAGGCTGGCGCGACATCTGCCGGCCGGCCACCCGGCGAAGCTCCTCATACACGAGCGGCAGCAGCTGCGCCGCCTCCCGCGGGTCTCCCGCCTGGGCGGCGCGCAGGATGACGGTGAGGTCATGCATGGTGCTGAGATGAATGTCGTTTTCCCGCGGCCGCAAGCGGACGGTCGCCGGACTACCGCCCGTCCGAGTCCTCGACGCGCGTGTCCGGGTTGGTTTCGGCCAGCGGCCCGCGCGAGGACCGGACCGGGCCGACCCGGGCCGCGGCACCCGCGAGGATGGAGTCGGGGGCGGCGAGCATGCTCCGAACGACGGGGGCCACGGTGACCTTGCGGGTCTGGGTGACGCTCCCGGCCGCGTTGGTGGCGGTCAGCGTGTAGGTTGTGGTCGCCTTCGGCGCGACCCAGATCTCGGTGCCGTTGACGACGCCGATGTCGGGGGCGATCGAGACGGTGGTGGCGTTGCCGACGGACCACGCGAGCACGGTCGAGTCGCCGCTGGTGATGAGGTTCTCGCCGAGGACGAGAAACGCATAGATGGTGGGCTTGAGCGGAGGCAGGGCCCACGCCTGAGGAGACGGGAGGATCAGCCCCAGCAGGGAGCCGAGCACCACGACGAGCCGCCGAAGCGGGAAGGGTAGGATAAAGGAGTTCATGGCTGTTTCCCTCCAGAACGAGATTTCGCCCGAGATCGGGCCACGCGCGGCCGGCGATGATCGTGGCGGAACGGGGAAAAGAAACTGGGCTGGAGTTTTTTTTGGCCCGATGCCGCGCGCTTTTGCGTTTCACGGGGCATGATCACTCAACCCAGTCCGTTTCACCGCGTCGCCGTGCTCGCCTACAGCATCCTGGCCTACGCGTCCTTCCTCGTGTCGTTTGCCTACGCCATCGGCTTCATGGGCGGCTTCCTCGTGCCGCGCTCCCTCGACTCGGCGCCCACCCGGGCCGTCGGCCCGGCCCTGCTCATCAACGCCGCCCTGCTGATCGTCTTCGCGCTGCAGCACAGCGTGATGGCGCGGCCGGCGTTCAAGCGCATGCTCACGCGCTACATCCCGGAAGCAGCCGAGCGCGCCACCTACGTCCTGATGTCCTCGGTGGCGCTCGGCCTGGTCTTCTGGCTCTGGGAGCCGATGGGCGGCGAGGTGTGGCACGTGCAGAGCCCGCTCTGGCGCGGGTTGCTCTACGCCGGTTACGCCGCGGGCCTGGCCCTCGTGTTCGTGGCCACGCTGATGCTCAACCACTTTGACCTCTTCGGCCTGCGGCAGGCGTGGAAGCACTTCCGCCAGGAGCGCTACGTCCCGCTGAAGTTCGCCACGCCGGGCCTCTACCGCTACATCCGGCACCCGCTCTACCTGGGCTGGATCACGTCGTTCTGGTGCGTGCCGACGATGTCCGTCGCCCACCTGCTGTTCGCGGTGATGACGACGGCCTATATCTTCGCGGCGGTCCAGTTGGAGGAGAACGACCTCATCGCCGTCCACGGCGCGGAGTATCTCGACTACGCCCGCAAGACCCCGATGCTGGTGCCCAACCTCGCCCGCCGGGTCGAGGAAGACGCCCACCAGCTGTAAGCAGGAGCTTCCCGCGTTGAAGACCCGGACCGGCCTTGCCGGCCCGGGTTTTCCCGTTTTTCCGGAGCAGACGCGGCCGGGATAAAAAGCATGGCCGAGGCGGCGGGGATGCGTTTCGCTGCGGCCATGTCGCTGTCCAAGGCCACCCGCACCGTCTCCATCTCCCGCCACGAGGGCGCGGCGGCGGAGGTGCGCGACGACGCGATCGCGGCCGAGGAGCCGCTCGAGATCCGGGTCGGCGGGCACAGCGTCGCGGTGGTGATGCGCACCCCGGGACACGACCGGGAGCTGGCGGCGGGCTTTCTCGTGACCGAGGGCATCGTGCGACGGCGCGAGGAGGTATACGACCTCAAGTACTGCCGCGACGACGGCGGGCAGCCGGAGGAGAACATCCTCGACGTGGTGCTCGCGCCCGGAGCGAAGGTCGACCTCGCGCGGCTGACGCGCCACGTCTTCACCTCGTCGAGCTGCGGCGTGTGCAGCAAGGCCACGATCGCGGCGGTGCAGGCACAGTTTCCGCCAATCGCCCAGCCGGTCCATCCACGGCGCGAGGTGCTGGCGGCGCTGCCGGACCGGCTGCGTGCGGCGCAGGCGGCTTTCGCGATGACGGGCGGGCTGCACGCCAGCGCGCTGTTCGGACCGACGGGCGAGCTGCAGGTGGTGCGGGAGGACGTCGGCCGGCACAACGCCCTGGACAAGGTCGTGGGCCACGCGTTTTTCGCGGAGCGGCTGCCGCTGGCGGACACGCTGTTGCTGGTGAGCGGACGGGTCTCGTTCGAGATCATGCAGAAGGCCCTGGCGGCGGGGATTCCCGCGGTGGTGGCCATCTCGGCGCCGACCAGCGCCGCGGTGGAGTTCGCTCGGGCCAGCGGGCAGCTGCTGGTCGGCTTCCTCCGGGGCGAGCGGATGAACGTTTACGCCGGCACCTTGGCCGGCTGAGGCTGTCGGATCCGTCGCCACATGAAATCACTCTCCTGCTTCCTCCTGCTCGGTCTGGTCCTGATGCTCCCGTGCGCGCTGCGCGCTGAGGAGAAAGCGGAGTCGATGCAGGACCGGACCCTGCGCCAACTGGTGGAGCGCCAGAAGGAGCTGCTCGCCGAGGCGGCGAAGCACGGCAACAACTTCGACGAGGACAACTTCAAGCTCCAGCTCCAGCAGGTGTCGCAGGGTTACGAGGCGCTGCTGCGGGAGAACCCGGAGTACGCCGCCGGCTACGCGGCCTACGGCTACCTGCTGTGGCAGGTGGGGATGAAGCGCGAGGCGGTGGCGCACCTGCTCAAGGCCAACGCGCTCGACCCGGACCAGCCGCTCGTGAAGAACCAGATCGGCAACTTCCTCGCCGAGGAGGGCAAGCCCGTGGAGGCCGTGGCGTATTTCCTCGCAGCCATCCGGCTCGCCCCGGACGAGCCGCTGTACCATTACCAGCTCGGCACGCTGCTCCACGAGGCGCGCGACGAGTTCATCAAGAGCGGCGAATGGACCGCGGAAGGCCTGACTCACATGGAGCACGAGGCGTTCGGCAAGGCCGCCGCGCTGGCTCCCGACCGGATCGAGTTCACCTACCGTTACGCGGAGTCGTTCTACGACCTGACGACGCCGGACTGGGACGGGGCGCTCAAGGCGTGGAGCGCGCTGGAGGAAAAGGCGCCGACCGACGTCGAGCGGCAGACGATGCGGCTGCACGCGGCGAACGTGCTGATCAAGCAGGGCAAGGCGGATCACGCCCGTGTGCTCCTGGGCACGATCACGGTGCCCGAACTGCTCGCCCAGAAGCAAAAGCTCGTTGCGCAGCTCCCGGCGAACGCCGAGAAGTAACGGGCTTTTGCGCATGTCCCTTCTCGACAAATTGGAGCGCTGGTTCGGCCGCGCCGCGATTCCCCATCTTTCCCTCCTCATCGTGGTGGGGCAGGTCTTCGTGCTCCTGTCCGCGATGCTCGGCCTGCTCGACCTGAGCTACTTCGTGTTCGTCCCCGAGCTGGCGCGACACGGCGAGTGGTGGCGCGGGTTCACCATGATCTTCATGCCGCCCCCGCCGGGGATGTTCGGCTACCTGCTTGTGGCGTTCGCCTGGTATATGTTCTTCCTGATGGGCAGTGCGCTCGAGGGCTTCTGGGGCGAGTTCCGGTTCAACCTCTTCCTCCTCACCGGCTGGGCGCTGACCCTCGCGGTGTCGTTCGTCACGCCGCTGGCCCCGACCACCAATCTCTTCATCGCCGGCTCGGTCTTCCTCGCGTTCGCGTGGCTCAACCCGGACTTCGAGCTGGCGATCTTTCTCATCCTTCCTGTGAAGATCAAGTGGCTCGCCCTGCTCACTTGGCTCGCGAACGCGTACTATTTCGCCGTGGGCAGCTGGTCGCTCCGCCTGCAGATCCTGGCCTCGGTCGGCAATTTCCTGATCTTCTTCAGCTCCGACCTGATCCAGACCATGCGCTACCGGAAGCGCGTGATGACCACCGCCGCCCGCCGGTTCGCCGCGGAGCGTGCTGAACCGGAGCCGCGCCACCGCTGCCGCGTCTGTGGCAAGACCGACCTGACGAACCCCGAACTCGATTTCCGCTACTGCTCCAAGTGCGCCGGCGACGAGTGTTACTGTCCCGAGCACATCTTCGCGCACGAACACGTGATGGTTCCCCGTGACAGCGCGAAGCCCTGATCCCTTGGCCGGCGCCGCCGGCTGCGTCACGATCGGCGACTGGCTGCGGTTCGCGGAGCGCCTCTACGCCCGGCAGCGCCTGGCGCTGGGGCAAGTGGCGACCAACGCGCACGACGAGGCGCTGTACCTTCTGCTGCGCACACTGGGCCTGTCGCTCGACAGCGACGCCCGCGTCCTCGCGCGCCGACTCTCGGCCACGGAACGGGCCGAGGTTGAGCGCGTGTTCCGGCGGCGGGTGATCGAGCGGGTCCCGGCCGCCTACCTGACCCGTGAGGCGTGGCTGGGCGAACACCGGTTCTACGTCGACGAGCGGGTGATCATCCCGCGGAGCTACTTCCTCGAGATCATCCCCGGCCAGCTGAACCACTGGATCCGCGAACCGTCGCGAGTCCGCCGCGTCGTCGACGTCTGCACCGGCTCCGGCTGTCTCGCGATCCTCCTGGCGCATCACTTTCCGTCCGCGCGGGTCGATGCGCTGGACCTTTCGTCCGACGCCCTGGAAGTGGCGCGCATCAATGTCCGCGAGCATCGGCTCGGTCGCCGCGTGCACCTGTTCCAGAGCGACGTGTTCGATGCCGTGCCGGCGGCGAAGTACGACGTGATCCTCAGCAATCCGCCCTACGAACCGAGCGCACACGTGGACCGACAGACGCCGGAGTTCAAGGCCGAGCCGCGCATGGCGCACGACGGCGGCAAGGACGGGCTGGTCATCATTCGGAAACTCCTGCGCCAGGCGTGCACCCGTCTCACGCCCGCGGGCATCGTGCTGCTCGAGGTGGGCGGATTGGCCCGCGCGATGGACCGCGAATTCGCCGCGTTGGCGCCGGAATGGCTACCAACCGAGGACGGCGCCAACTGCATCTGCCTCATCCACGCCGCGCGGTTGGTGGCCTGGGAGGGCTGAGGGACTGGATTTACCACCAAGAGCACGAAGCACACGAAGCCCAAGCAGTCCGGACCTTGGTGAGCTTCGTGTTCTTCGTGGTAAATCCTGACCAAGAGCACGGGCCCTGAAGCCGAGTCGGTGCTACTTGGCCGCGGCGTCGGCGACGGTGACGCGGATCACGCCGCGCCACTCGCCCGGGACGTAGCCGTTGGCCTTGTCGGACGGGTAATTGATCTCGAGCTTGGTCTTGAGCCCGGGGGGCATCTCGGCCGGGTCGCCGTGGCAGCTGGCGCACTTGGGGGTGACGCCGAGCGGCTTGTAGAGGCGCCACTCCGGCGTGCCGTTGGCGGGCTCCACGCGCTGGATCATGAGCGCCGCGGGTGCGTCGCCGTTTTCCATCTGCTGCTTGATCGCGTCGAGCGCCTGCTGGTCGACGGCGTCGGGGGCGTTGGCGGGGTTGCGGAGCTTGAGGCTGGTGAGCTTGAACGCGGTAACGCGGGGCATGCCGGCGAGAGCGCCGTTGACAACCTTGAGCGACTTGAGGTGGCAGATCTCGACGGCGGCCTCGGCGCCGTCTTTGGCCATGGCATTGCCGACCTCGCGCTGCAATTCGACGCCGAGACGGGTCAGGGCCTTGTCGCCGATCTGGCGAATCTCGGTCACCGCGGGATCATCCACCGGCACGAACCGCGTGGCGACGGCGGGCTCGGCGGCGCGGGTCAGAAACGGGAGGGCGGCGGCGGCCACGAACAGGAGACAGCGGGAAGTTTTCATGGCGGGGTGGGGTCAGTGGTTAAAGTGATCCGGCGGGGCCAAAACCGGTGAGGGTGCCTTACACGGCAACAGTGACACGCCGACGCCGCGAAGGCGATGTGAAACCCCTTGGAGAGGCTGGGGTTTGGGCGTCCGCGTTCATGGGCCGGCCAGGTTGGAAACATTATCCCACACGTCGGGCTCCCGGACTGCGCAGGTATTGCGGAACTCGGCGCTTGGATTGCCTCCCTGTCCGCACTTTCAACCGACACCCTTCAACCTTCAACTGAGCCGTCCCGGCTCAAACAACCAGACCACCCATAATCGCAGCCAGACTCAGGCCGCCGACCAGAACCCAAAGACTGAGCGCCATGACCAGCGGGCGCAGGCCGACGCGCTGGATTACTTCGCGGCTTAGTCCGGTGCCGATGAGGTAGAGTGTCAGGGTCAGCATGGCGCGAGCGACCAGACCGACAGCGTGAGCCGCCGGCTGGAGATCCGGCACGAACGTGAACAAGGCGGACATCGCAACGAAGCCGGCGATGAACCACGGCACGCGCGGCGCCCCGGCTGAATCCGTCGCGGCTCCGCGCCGCCTAAACCACGCGCCGAGCGCCAGCGCGACCGGCACGATCCACAAGGCCCGTGCGAGCTTCACGGTCGTGGCAACCAGCAAGGCCTCGCGGCCATGGGTGAGCGCGGCGCCGGTGACCGAGCTGGTGTCGTGAATTGCGAGTGCGCACCACAACCCGAATGGATGGGCGGCCAGACCGAGCAGGCTGCCGAGCGGGGGAAACACGAGCAGTGCGACGCCGTTGAGCAGGAACACCACGGCGAGCGCGGCAGACGTTTCCTCCGGTTCGGCGCCGATGGCGGGCGCGGCGGCGGCGATCGCGCTGCCGCCGCAGATGCCCGTGCCGGCGCAGACCAGCGCGGCCACCTTGGCGCCGACCCCGAGGAAGCGCGCGAGCAGCGCCCCCAGGACGAAGGTCACGGCCAGACCGGCAAGCGTGTAGCCGAGGCCCTGAAAGCCGACGCGCGCGACGATGCCTAGGTTCACGCCGGCACCGAGGCCCACGACAGCCAGTTGGAGCATCCAGCGCGAGGTGCGGCTGGCGGCGCTGGCGCAGGGATTGCCGAGCGTCAGCGCGAGCGCAGTGCCGGCGAGCAGCGCCGCCCACGGCGGCGTCCACGGGAGGAGCGAGGCCGCGGCGCCGACTGGCATGAGCACCGCGGCGAGGCGGTGCGCGGGCCGGTCGGGCTGCGCGCCACAGAGCGTGCGGAAGTCGAAACTCACGCGTGCTCCAACGCCTGGTTGAGGTCCCAGATCAGGTCCTCGGCGTTCTCGATGCCGATGGACAGCCGGACCAGGTCCTCCGTCACACCGCCCAGCACCTTATCCTCCGGCGCGAGACCGGAGTGGGTCATGGTGGCGGGATGCTGCGCGAGCGACTCGGTGGAGCCGAGCGACACAGCGAGCTTCATCACCTTGAGATGGTCGAGGAACGCAAAGGCCTCCTTCTCGCCGCCGTGGAGATGCAGCGAGATCAGCGAGCCGGGCCCGGAATGCTGTTTCCGGAAGATGGCGTACTCGGGATCGCTGGCGGGCAGGAGCCCGAGGTAGCAGACCTTGCGCACCTTGGGATGCTGCGCGAGGAACTCGGCGACCCGCTGGGCGTTGCGCTGCTGCTGCTCGGCGCGGATCTTCAGGGTCTCAAGCGAGCGCGTGAGCAGCCAGGCGGTGTAGGGATTCGGCATGCCGCCGAGCATGGCGCGGTGCTGGGCGATCGCCTGCAGGAGGGCGTCGTCATTCGCGAGCGCGACGCCGCCGACGACGTCGGAATGACCGCCGATGAATTTCGTGGCCGAGTAGAGTACGATGTCCGCGCCGACCTTCGCCGGGTGGGCAAAGACCGGACCGGCCATGGTGTTGTCGACGATCACGAGCACGCGGCCGGCGGGGGAGTGGCGGGACGCCAGGGCCTTCAGCGCGCCGATGTCGGTCAGCCGGTTGTTCGGGTTGGCCGGACTCTCAATGAAGATCGAGCGGGTGCGCGGCGTGAGTAGCGGCGCGACGAGCGCCGGGGCGTCGGGTCCGGCCGGCACGAAGTGCGCGGCGACCCCGAATCGTTTCAGGAAATGGTGGATCAGCGAGTCCGTGCCGCCGTACACCGGCGCGCAGACGATCATCTCGTCACCGGGCTGGTGGGTGGCGAAGAGCGTGGTGGCGATGGCCGCCATGCCGCTCGAGAAACTGTAGGCGTCCTTCATGCCCTCCCACGCCGCGACCCGGTCCTCGAAGATCTCAAGGTTGGGGTTGTTGATGCGCGAGTAGATGAGACCCATCTCGCGCCGCGGTGGCGGGTGACCCTCGCCGTGCGCCCACGCGAAGAAGCGCTTTCCGTCTTCCGCGCACTTGAACGCGAAGGTCGAGGTGAGGAACACCGGGGGCTTGATCGATCCCTCGCTGAGCCAGGGGTCGAAGCCGTGATTGAGCGCCAGGGTCTCGGGGTGGAGCCGGGCGGCCTCCGAATCGGTAAGTTTGGTCATGGGGTGACTTTGGTTGACTCCGACCTTGGCGAAAAAACCGGCGCTTGTCGCCACCCGCGAAGCGACCGCGCGCAAGCATTAACCGGCCTGTTCGCCGACAGTGCAGCGGCGAACGGACGGAGGGGCCACGGAGGGCACGGAGGCGGCACAGAGGTCACCGAGCCAATCAACGGATTCGGTGATCGAGCATGCCCAGAAGGGCCTGACTCTGTGATCTCGGTGCCTCCTCGGTGAACTCCGTGACCCCGCCTTGGCCAACCGAACGAAGACGTCCTAGGACGCCTTGTCGTCGGGCTGTTTCGCGCCGGTGTTGATCCCGAGCGGCGTGTAGACCGGGCAGAACCGGATCGTCGCGGTGAGGATGGGCACGAGGCCGACGAGGCCCCACCAGGACTTGTAGTAGTAACCCGCGCCAAGGATGGCGAGGCCGACGATGTAACGGAGGATGCGATCAACAGTACCGACGTTTGGTTTCATGGGGTGGGATGTTGGGGGGTGGATCAAAAACGGTTCAGGCCGACGCGCGGTGGCTGGGTTTTACGATGGGCCAGCCGGCATCGACCCAGTCGCCGAGCCCGCCGGTGTTCGCGGTGCGGAAGCCTTCCCCGGCGAGCAGGCGGGCTGCCATGCCGGAACGGCCGCCGGAGGCGCAGTAGAGGAGGATCTCGCGGTCCTTGGCCTCCGCGAGGAACTTCGTCCACTGGGCGCGCGATCCGGTGAGGTCGCTGAACGGCAGGAGGCGGGCCCGCTGGGCCACGCCACCCCGCCACTCGTCGGGCTCGCGGCAGTCGACGAGGAGCGCCTCGCCCGCCCGGATGCGGGCGGCGCAGTCAAGCGGGGCGAGCCGGGCGGCAGGAGTGAAGGCGGAACGGATCATCTGCAGGAACTTCATGCGGAAGGGGGCGTCGTCGCGGCGCGGTGATTGGCCATGTAGTACAACACGGGCACCGCCATGCGGCTGATAAGGAGCGAGGCGATCTCGCCGAACATGAGGCTGATCGCGAGGCCCTGGAAGATCGGGTCGGCGAGGATCACGCTGGCGCCAACCACGACGGCGAGCGCCGTGAGCAGCATCGGGCGGAAACGCACCGCGCCGGCCTCGACCACCGCGTCGCGGAGGCTCAGGCCGTGGCTGCGGCGCAGTTCGATGAAGTCGACCAGGATGATCGAGTTCCGGACCACGATGCCGGCGCCGGCCATGAAGCCGATCATCGACGTCGCGGTGAAGAACGCCCCGAGCGCCCAGTGCGCGGGCAGGATGCCGATCAGCGAGAACGGGATCGCGGCCATCACGACCAGCGGCGTGACGTAGCTGCGGAACCATCCGACCATCAGCATCGCGATCAGCACGAGCACCGCCGCGAAGGCGAGCCCGAGGTCGCGGAACACCTCGAGGGTGATGTGCCACTCGCCGTCCCACTTGAGCGCGGGCGCCTGGTCGTCGAGCGGCTGGTTGAGATGGTAAATCGGCAGCGCGGCCACCGTGGCGCCGTAGCGGCGCGCGTCGAGGGCGCGGATCGCGCGGTCGATGGCGAACATGGCGTAAGCCGGGCTCTCGACCACGCCCGCGACGTCGGCGGTGACATAGGTCACGGGCTTGAGATTCTTCCGGTAGAGGCTGCGCTCGCCCGTGTCGGTCACGGGACGCACCAGTTCGGACAGCGGCACGAGCGGCCCGGCCGGGTCCTGGTCGGCCCGCACCTGCAGCGCGAGCAGGCTCGCGGCCTGCGACCGACGCGCGGCCGGGAGTTCGAGGCGAATCGGCACGTCCTCCCGCTCGGCCGGGACGTGCAGCAGGTCGACCGCCTCGCCTTGGGCCGCGAGGGCCAGAGTGCGTGCGATCGCGCCCTCGCTGACGCCGTGCAATGCGGCCTTCTCGCGGTCGACAACGTAGCGAATCTTGGGCTGGTCGGCCTCGACGAACCAGTCGATGTCCACCACACCCGGCGTGCGCTCCATGATGGCGCGGACCTCGCGGGCCAGCGCAAGGCGCTGCGCCTCGTCGGGACCGTAGATTTCGGCAACGATCGACTGCAGGACCGGGGGACCAGGCGGCACCTCGGAAACCGCAACGGCTGCGCCGTGTTTTTTCGCGATGGCGGCGACGGCGGGGCGGATGCGCTTGGCGATGGCGTGGCTCTGGTCCTTGCGCTCGCCCTTGCCGACAAGGTTGACCTGGATCTCGGCGACGTTCGGCCCGTGGCGCAGATAGGAGTGTCGCACGAGGCCGTTGAAATTGAACGGGGCCGCGGTGCCGGCGTAGATCTGGAAATCCCGGACCTCCGGGGCCGTCCGGACGGTGTCCGCCATTTCGCGGGCGATCTGGGCGGTTTCCTCGAGCGTGGTACCCTCGCGGGTTTTCAGCACGACTTGGAACTCTGACTTGTTGTCGAAGGGCAGCATCTTCACCTGCACTGCGCCGGTGAGGACAAAGCCCGCGGCCACGAGCAGCAGCGCGACGATGCCGACGAGGAAGGCCCAGCGCCAGCGAACTTGGTCGAGCAGGGGCTCCATGACCCGGTGGTAGAGCCGCGTGAACCAGTCGTTGGGCGCGTGGTCGTGTTCGAACGTGAGCGCGGAGCGTTCCGCCTCGGGCAGTGACTCCTCACGCTGCGCCTGCCGTCGCAGCACGCGGATCGCGGCCCACGGCGTGATCGTGAACGCGATCGCGATGGAGAACAGCATGGCGGCGGTCGAACCGATCGGGATCGGCCGCATGTACGGACCCATCAGACCGCCGACGAAGGCCATCGGCAGGATGGCCGCGATCACCGCCCAGGTGGCCAGGATGGTCGGGTTGCCCACCTCGTCGACCGACTCGAGCGCGATCTGCGCCAGGGACTTCTGCCGCGCGCCCGGCAGGCGGATGTGGCGGACGATGTTCTCGACCACCACGATCGCGTCGTCGACCAGGATGCCGATCGAGAAGATCAGCGCGAAGAGCGTGATGCGGTTCAGCGTGTAACCGTAGAGGAAGAAGATGAAGAGCGTCAGGCCCAGCGTGGACGGGATGGCAAGCAGCACCACGAGCGACTCGCGCCAGCCGAGGAACAAGAGGATCAGCATCGCCACGCCGAACACCGCGATGCCCATGTGGAACAGCAGCTCATTGCTCTTCTCCGCGGCGGTGTGGCCGTAGTCGCGGGAAATGGTCAGGCCGACATCGGCCGGCAGCAGGGTGCCGCGCACGCCGTCGACCTTCGCCAGCACGGTGCGGACGACGTCGATGGCGTTGGCGCCCGGGCGCTTGGCGAGGCTCAGCGTGACGGCGGCCTCGAGCTCGCCGGTGCGACCGGAGCCGTGCAGGACGTACGTGGCCGGCTCCTCGGCAGCGTCGGTGATGACGGCGATTTCCCGCAGATGGACCGGGCGGCCGTCGTAGACGCCGACGACCACCGCGCCGATGTCGGCGGCGTCGCGGAGGAATGTGCCGGTCTCGACGAGATACTCGGTGTTGCCGAAGGCCCGCGAGCCATGCTGGAGGGGGCGGTTGGCCTCCCGCAGCAGCGGGGCGAGCTGGGCGACACTAAGTCCACGGGCGGCCAGCGCGGCGGGATCAAGCGCCACCCGGACGGCGCGGCGGGTGCCGCCGATCAGGTTGGTCTCGGCGACCTGCGGCACGGACTTGACCACGTCGTCGAGCTGGGCCGCGAGGCGGCGGAGCTCGAGATGGTCACGCGTGCGGCTGTGAAGCGTGAGCGCGAGGATAGGCACGTCGTCGATTGAGCGCGGCTTGACGAGCGGCGGCGTGACGCCGGCCGGGATCCGGTCGGCGTTGCCCTGCAGCTTCTGGTTCAGGCGCACCAGGGCCGCCTCGATGTCGGTGCCAACCTTGAAGCGAACAATCACGACCGAGCCGCCGGGCTGGGACGTGGAGTAGAGGTATTCGACGTCGGGAATCTCCCACAGGAGCTTCTCCATGGGGCGCGTGACGCGGTTCTCGACCTCGGCCGCCGAGGCGCCGGGCATGCCGACGAAGACGTCGACGATCGGGACCTTGATCTGCGGCTCCTCCTCGCGGGGCAGCATGAGCACCGCGAACGCGCCGAGGATGATCGAGGCGATCACCGCGATCGGCGTCAGCTTTGACATCACGAACGCGCCGGCGATGCGTCCGGCAATGCCCGGACGCTGAGCGGAAGAGGCCTCCGGCTCTCTCACGGCTGCACCTCCAGCGCCTGGCCGTGCTGCAGCCCGGCCGGCGGGGCGACGATGACCCGGTCGCCAGCGCGCAGGCCGGACAGAATCTCGGTCTGGCCATCCCGGGTGGCTCCGGTCTTCACGAGGCAGAGCACCGCGTGGTGGTCCTCGCCCGCGACAAAGACGCGCTCCATCTGGCCGTTCACCGACACGGCGGTGGCGGGCACCAGGATCGTGTGGGTGCGGCTGCCCGGCACCTGCACGCGCGCAAACTGGCCGGAACGCACCTTGGCGTCGGCCGGCACCGTCAGCTTGACGCCGACGGACCGGGTGGTGGCATCGGCCGCCGCGGAGATCTCGCGGACCGTCGCCGTGAACGGCTGCTGGTCGGTCTCGCAGGCGAGCGATGCGCCCGGGGCGAGCCCCGCGGCCAGCGAATCCGGCACCCACGCCTCGATCTCGAAGTGGGTCGTCTCCTCGACTTCCAGAATTGCCTGGCCGGGATTCGCGAGGTCGCCAGCCTGCGCCAGCTTCCGGGTCACGACGCCATCGAACGGGGCGCGGATCTCGGTGTAGCCCAGCTGAGCCTCGGCCTCGTGTAGCGCGGCCTCGGCGCCGGCAGAGCGGTCCTGGAGAGTCCGGACCATCTCGGCGGTGCTGGCGCCCTTGGTGAAGAGATCGCGTTCCCGCTCGAGGTCGCGGCTGACGACATTGAACTGGGCCTTGGCCTGGGTGACCCGCGCCTTGGCCTCGTCGGCGAACAGGCGGGCCAGTACCTCGCCGGCCTTGACCGGCTGGCCGAGCGCGACCGGGAAGTCGACGATGGCGCCCATGATGCGGGGCGCGAGCGTGGCACGCTGCACGGCGCGAATGGTGCCGGCGACCTCGGTGAGCTGGGGGCGGTCCTCGGCCACGACGGGGGCGAGTCGCACGGTCACCGGCGGCAGCGCGGCCGCCGACGTGGCGTCATGACGGGCACAGCCGGCGAGCAGGGCAAGCGCGAGGAGGGGCAGGAGCGGTTTCATGAGACGGAAAGTTAGGGCTGGGCGAGGACGGGAAGGCCGACGGCGCGGCGGAGCTCGAGGCGGGCGAGGCATTCGTCGGCGACGGCGAGGGTGCGGCTGAGGCGGGCCTCGATCAGGCGGCTTTCGCTGCCGATCAGCTCGGCGGCAAGGAGGGCGCCCTTTTCAAACCGGGCCCGGCTAAGGGCGGCGCTCTCCTCGGCCTGGCTAACCGCGCCGGCCGTGACGGCCAGCCGCTCGCGGGCGTCCGCGTGGGCGAGGCGGGCCTGCTCGACCTCGAGGCCGATCGCGAGCGTCGCCTTGCGCAGCTGGTCCTTGGCCTGTGCGAGCTCGGCCTGGGCCTGGCTGATGCGACCGGAAGTCTGGCCGGCGTCGAAGAGGTTGAAGTCCACCGTGACGCCGCCCTGGACGCTGTCGGCGTGCCGGTCATAGCGCCAGCCCTGGTCGTACTGGGCGCTGACAAACGCGTTCACGTTGGGCCGGCGGCCCCCGCGGGCGGCCTCCACCATGGACTCGGCAGCGCGGACCCGCTCGGTCAGCGCTACCAACTCGGGCCGGAGGGTGAAGTCCGCGGAATCGGGAATGGCGAGCGCGGCTAGGGCGGCATCATCGGCGGCGAACTCGACCGGCTCGGTTGTGTCCTCAGCGCCGAGCACGAAATAGAAAGCCCGGGCGGCGAGCGCCGCGCCGTGGCGGGCGGAGACCAGCAGCTCGCGGGTGCGGGCGGCCTGCACCTCGAGACTCAGGAGATCGGCCTTGAGCATCTGGCCGGCCTCGAAGCGGAGGCGCGCGTTGGCGAGATTCGCCTCGTAGGCGGCGAGTCCGGCCTCAAGGGCGGCGACGGATTCGCGCGTGGTGCGGAGATGCAGGGCGGCCTTCACGACCTCGGCGGTGAGCTGCTGCTGCACGGCACGCAGCTCCTGTTCGGCCGCGCGGGTGCCGGCCCGGGCTGCAGCGCGGGTGGCGGAGGGGCGCCCGCCGCCGTAGAGATTGTAGGCGACGGTGCCGGTGACGTTGAGATTGTCGACCCAGCCGGGCCGGTTGAAATTCAGCCCGAAGCCGAAGTTGCGCTGGGCGAGGGATGACATGAGCCCGGACATCGCCCCGTTCGAGGAGAGATACCCGCCGGACACGGACAGCTGGGGCAGCCAGGCGGAATCCGCCTGCGTGATCAGGGCCTGAGCCGCGTCGATCCGGTGGCGCGCCGCGTCGGCGTCGGGATTCTGGCGCAGCGCGGTCGCGACGGCCTCGGTGACCGTCCAAACCTTGGCGGACGCCGGGAGCGCGGCGCACGCGGCCGCCAGCAGGGCGAGGGGAGGAAGCAGGCGCACGATGCTCAGGAGCCCTTGCGGCCGCCGAAGTGCACGATGCCGTCGTCGCCCAGCCAGCCGAGCTTGCGCAGGACGATCGAGGGCGGGCAGAAGCCGGTGAAGGCGGACTGAATGAGGTTCAGCCCGACGAAACAGGTCAGCAGCAGCCACCACGGGCTGCAGAAGTGGACGAGGGCGACACTGACCAGGACCATGGTCCCCGCGAGGACCCGGATGAGGTTGTCGATCTTCATGATTTTTTCAGGGGCAACAGGCGTTTTTAGATTTGAAACTATATGAGCATATGCTCAGATAGGGAGCATCGTCAAGCCGCGAAATGCCCGCCACCAAGAAGAATCACCGCCTGATGTCCGATGACGCCCTCGCGCAGATTGCGCGGCGGTTCGCCGTCCTGGCCGAGCCGATGCGGCTCCGGCTGCTCCAGTCGCTGTTCGAGGGCGAGCAGAGCGTGAACCAGCTGGCGGAGCGGACGGGCGGCACGCAGGCCAATGTCTCGCGTCACCTGCAGACGCTCGCCCACGCCAACCTGGTCTCCCGCCGGAAGGAAGGACTGCAGGTCTTCTATCAGATTTCCGACCCGTCGATCTTCCGCCTCTGTGAACTGGTCTGCGGCAGCCTCGAGCAGCAGCTGGCGCGTCAGGCGGGGGCGTTTGGTGGGAGGCGCTAGGCTATTAGCCGTAGGCGGTAAGCTTTAGGCTGTAGGCGGGGTTGGCTGGAGTAGACAGTAGCTGGTAGTTCGTAGCTGGTAGATGCTCCTGCGCCTGTCTCATCCGCGGACTTTCGCGTTATCCGCGGAAAGAAAAGGTCCAGAGCCTGAGTTTCCGCGGATAGCGCGAATGGACGCGGATGATCGGTCCGGTGCCTTTGCTACCAGCTACTGTCTACCAGCTACTATCTACCTCACAGCCCAGCGTCCTAGATCTCGTATCCCAGGCCCATCGGCTCGAACGACTCCGCGACCACTGTGCTGCGGCCGAACTCGTCGAACCAGTGGTGAACCCGCCGGCCGATCGCGCCGGTGTCGGCTCGGTGGCAAAACTCGTTCGTGTTGGGATCGTAGGTGTAGTCGCGGGCCCACTCGCGATGGCTCTGGGCGAGCTGCCGGATCGCTTCAACAATCTGCTCGGCCTCCGCGCTGGTCGTAGTCGGATGCACCGAGAGGCGGACCCAACCGGGTTTCTCGGTCTTGTTGCCGCGGTCGATCTGGTCGGTGATCGCCTTCGAATGCTCCGGCGTCACGTGGAGAAGATAATGTCCGTACGTGCCGGCGCACGAGCAGCCGCCGCGCACCTGGATGCCGAAGCGGTCGTTTAGCAGCCGGACGGCGAGGTTGTAGTGCAGGTCGTCGATGTAGAACGAGAGGATGCCGAGCCGGTCCCGGTGCTGGGCGGCGAGGATGTGCACGCCCGGCAGCGCGGCGAGGCGGTCCCACATCTGCGCCAGCAGCTCGTGCTCGCGTTGGCGGATGTTCTCCACGCCCATGGCCTCCTTCAGCCGGATGCACAGCGCAGTGCGGATCGCCTGAGTGAAACCCGGCGTCCCGCCATCCTCGCGAGCCTCGACGTCGTCGAAGTATTTCCGGCCGCCCCAGGGGTTGGTCCAGTCCACCGTGCCGCCGCCCGGATTGTCGGGCACGCGGTTCGTGTAGAGACGCTTGTTGAAGATCAGCACGCCGCTCGTGCCCGGTCCGCCGAGGAACTTGTGCGGCGAGAACACGATGGCGTCGAGCGACTCGTCCGGGCGGCCCGCCGGGTGGAGGTCGATCGTGATGTACGGGGCGCTGGCCGCGAAATCCACGAAGCACCAGCCGCCCGCGCGGTGGATCATCCCGGCGATCGCGTGGTACGGCGTGATGATCCCGGTGACGTTCGAGCAGCTGGTGACCGCCGCGATCTTCACCTTGCGATGACGGTACTCCTGCAGCAGCGCCGCGAGGTGCTTGAGGTCGACCAGGCCGTCGGGCGTCGCGTTGATCACGCGCACGTCGACCATGCACTCGAGCCAGGACGTCTGGTTCGAGTGGTGCTCCATGTGGGTGACAAACACGACGGGCTTGTCGGCCTCGGGAATCTTGACCTGCGGCTGGTATTTCTCGTGCACGCGCAGGCCGAGGATGCGCTGGAATTTGTTCACCACGCTCGTCATGCCCGAGCCGTAGCAGATGATCGCGTCTTCGTCGGAGGCGTTGACGTGCCGCTTGATGAGCTGCAGCGCCTCGTGGTACGCGCGGGTCATCGTCGTGCCCGTCACCGAGGTCTCCGTGTGCGTGTTTCCCACGAACGGCGCGATCTCCTCGCTCATCATTTTCTCGATCGGCGCGAACATGCGCCCGCTGGCCGTCCAGTCGGCATACAGGATGCGCTGACGGCCGTACGGCGACTCGAAATCCTGGTCGAGTCCGATGATGTTCGCCCGAAACGGCGCAAAATAGTCCTCAAGGCTCATGATGAAAGCCCGGACAGCATGACGGTGCGCCCGGTTTTGTTCAATAGGCCGACCGGACTAATTAGGGGGTGGATTGGGAAGGGCCCCAAGGCTTCCCGCATGCGGATTCACCACCAAGATCACCAAGGACACGAAGTCCAAGACTGTCTGACTTCGCGCCCTTGGCGGGCTTCGCGGTTAACCTGACCGGAAACAAACTAGGTTCACCGCCAAGACCGCCAAGGCCGCGAAGAACTGTGCTGGGTCTTCGTGTGCTTCGTGCCCTTCGTGGCGAAGCGAATCCTCACTTCCGCAGGTCGTAGAGGGCGTAGCCGGCGAAGAGGTTGGGCAGGAAGCGGCAGGGCGAGCGCCAATTGCCACGGAGATGGGCGCGGCGGGTGACCGTGATGCCCTTGGCGGCGCAGAAGTGCTCGAAGTCGGCGATCGTGACCGGATTCGACGGATGGCTCTCGAACCACTCGGTGGTGTACACCTCGTTGCGGACCTTGCGGCCGCGGGTCAGGGCATCGAGGCGGTTCTTCCAGAAGCCAAAGTTGACGAAACCGACGGTGAGCGCGCGGCCGACCCGAAGCGCCTCGAGGATGACGCCGGTGGGGTCGTCGAGCTCCTGCACGGTGCGGGAGCAGATCACGCGGTCGAAATACCGGTCGGGAAACTGGCCCATGAATGCGGTCATGTCGCCCTGGTACACGGGGATGCCGCGCGCCACGCACGCCGTGACACGACCGAAGTCGAGATCGACGCCGAGGGCGGAGACCTCCTTGGTCTGCACGAGGTAGTCGAGCAGGGCGCCGCGACCGCAGCCGAGGTCAAGCACGCGGGCCCCCGGGGCGACCCACTCCCCGATGATCTGCATGTCCACCGTGCGTTTCTCGACGACCTTGTTCATGGGGGGTGCTAGATCGAGAAATCCACGACGGGCGCCTGGCTGCGCTCGAGGAAGGACCGGACGAGGGTGTAGAGTTCCTCGGACTCGAGGAGGAACGAGTCGTGACCGAGGTCGGTGGTGAGTTCGGCGTAGCTGGCGCGCTTGCCGGCGCGCAGCAGGGCGTGGGCGATCTCGCGGTTCTGCTCGGGCGGAAACAGCCAGTCGCTGGTGAAGCCGACGACGAGCGTCTCGGCCTGCACCGGCCCGAACGCCGCCTCGAGCGAGCCATAGGCGGCCGTGAGATCGAACTGGTCGAGCGCCCGGGTGATGTAGAGGTAGGAGTTCGCGTCGAAGCGATTGATGAAGCTCTGGCCCTGATGGCGCAGGTAGCTCTCCACCTCGAACTGCACGTCGAAGTTGTAGGCCTCGCCGTTGCCGGGGTTCTTCTTCCGCCGGCCGAACTTCCGGTCCATCGAGGCGTCGGAGAGGTACGTGATGTGCGCCATCATGCGCGCGATCGCGAGGCCGACGCGCGGGCCGCCGCCCTTCGGGTAGGCGCCGTGGTGCCACTCGGGATCCTGCATGATCGCCTGGCGGCCGACCTCGTTGAACGCGATGGCCTGCGCGCTCTCGCGGGCGGTGGTCGCCATCGCCAGAACGCGCCGCACGAAGCCGGGATACTCGATCGCGAACTGGAGCGCCTGCATTCCGCCCATCGAGCCGCCGATGACGCCGTGGAGCGTGGTGACCCCGAGGTGGTCGAGCAGCAGCTTCTGCGCGCGCACCATGTCGGGAATCGTCACGAACGGGAAAGTGATGCCGTACGGCTCGCCGGTCGCGGGGTCCGCACTCGACGGGCCGCTCGAGCCGACGCAGCCACCGAGCACGTTGGCGCACACGACGAAGAACCGCGTGGTGTCGACGGCTTTGCCCGGGCCGATGAGATTGTTCCACCAGCCCGGCTTGCGGTCCTGCAGCGAGTGCACGCCGGCGCAGTGGTGGTCGCCGCTCAGCGCGTGGCAGATCAGCACGGCATTGTCGCGCGTGGCATTCAGCTCGCCGTAAGTCTCGTAGCGCAGCGTGAAACCGGGCAGCTCCTGCCCGCTCCGGAACTGGAAGGACCGCGAATGAACGAAGTCGCGTGGCGCGACCAAGCCGACCTCGCCGGGGGCGAGGGGAGTCGGGGCGGACGTGCTTTCCTCAGGGTCGGTCATGCCGGTCGGAAGACGATTAAGGGCGAGGCGGAGGAGACAAGCAACCGGGGTGTCATTATGACAGCCGCGCGGTAGCGCGGCGGTTGAATGTTGAAAGTTGAACGTTGAAAGGCTGCCGATGCGGCAAGTCGACCCTGCGTTTGCTCACCGACGGGTGGGATGGAGTGCGAGACAGATCGTACGGCGATTGGCCCGCCAGGATCAGGTCTTTCAACCGAAGACCTTCAACTTTCAACTCCACCTCAGCTTCCGCTCAAGCTTGCGCCGCAGCGGCCACGGCGTCGTCCATCTCCTCGTTCGAGTAGACGGCCTGGACGTCATCCATCTCCTCGAGCGCGTCGTGCAGCTTCAGGAGCGAGCGGGCGACGTTGGCGTCGGTGACCGGCACGGAGTTGGTCGGGATGTACGCGATCTCGGCGCTCTCGGTCTTCAGACCCTTCTGTTCGAGGGCGTGCGAGACCTTGTCAAACGCGTGGATGCCGCAGCGAACCTCGAAGCCCTGTTCGCTGGTGATCACGTCGTCGGCGCCGGCCTCGAGCGCGATCTCCATGAGCGCGTCCTCGGTGGTCTGCTCCTTCGTGAGGAGGAACTGGCCCGCGTGGAGAAACTGGAACACGACCGCGCCGCTGCTGGCGAGGTTGCCGCCGTTGTGGGCGAAGGTGGAGCGGATCTCCTGCGCGGCGCGGGACTTGTTGTCGGTCGTGACCTTCACGACGAACGCCACGCCGCCCGGGCCGTAGCCCTCGTAGGTGATCTCCTCGAAGATGACGCCGGGGAGCTCGCCGGTGCCCTTCTTGATCGCGCGTTCGACGTTTTCGACGGGCATGTTCGCGTCACGGGCCTTGAGCAGCAGCGTGCGCAGGCGCGCGTTGCCGTTCGGGTCGCCGCCGCCCGCTTTCGCGGTGAGCGTGATGTCGCGCGACAGGCGCGAGAAGACCTTGCCCTTGCGCGCGTCGGTGATGGCCTTCGCGCGTTTAACTTTGGACCACTTGTTATGGCCGGCCATGGTGGGGGGAGTGGGGTGGGGTGGGGAGCTTTAGGCTTTTCGCGTTAAGCGGTAAGCCAGAAATTGGGAGCTTTAGGCTCTAAGCGTTAAGCGGTAAGCCCGAAATGAACGCCGGTGAGTTTTTTCCGATGGTCTGCCGCCTGGTGCTTATCGCCTACCGCATAGAGCTTTTCGCCTAGCGCATCTCGCCTGCCGCCTCGCGCTCAGCGCTTCCCGCCTTTGCGCGGCGTGACGTTTTTCAGGCCGTCGGTGCCGACGGGGTGGGTGGCCGGGTCACCGTCGTCCTTCATGCGGTTGATCACGATCTGCTGACCGATCGAGAACAGGCCGTTGATGGTCGAGTAGAGGGCGAGGGAGCAGGAGAAGGAGTAGCAGAAGAGCATGAAGATCCAGGGCATGAACTTCAGCATCTTCGCCTGGGCGTTGTCCACGGACGGCTGCGGCGTGAGCTTCATCTGGATGATCATCGTCGCGCCCATGAGGATCGGCATGATGTTGATCGGCAGGCCGAACAGGTGGGCGACCGTGTCGGGCGCCGCGAGGTCCTGCGCCCAGAGGAACGGCACGAACCGCAGCTCGGCCGCGCTGGGCAGCATCTGGAAGAAGCCGAAGAAGAACGGCATCGTGATCAGCACCGGGATGCAGCCGCCGAGCGGGTTCACCTTGTGCTGCTTGAAGAGCTCCATCGTCGCCGCCTGCATCTTCTGGGGGTTGTCCTTGAACTTCTCCCGGATGGCCTGCATCTCGGGCTGGATCTTCTGCATGCGGCGCGCGGAGCGCGACGCGGCGACGGTGAACGGCACGAAGACGATCTTGAGGATCAGGGTCGTCAGGATGATCGCGACGCCCCAGTTCGGCAGCCATGAGTGCACCCACGTCATGAGCGTGAGCAGGATCTGGCTGAAGAACTTGAAGAACCCGAACTGCATGACCTTGTCCTGGTCGGCCTTGAACACGTTCGAGTTCGAGAGCCGGCGATACTCCTTCGGACCGACGTAGAGGCTGAAACCGAGCTTCGTCTCGCCGTGCGCCGCGAGCGGCTTCACGTCGAACTGCGCTGCGCCGGCCAGACCGTAGGCGTTGCGCTGGTCGTCCGGCGCCTTGGCGATGAGCTTCAGGCGGCTCGTGACGAGACCGACGCCGGGCTGGTCGGGCGTGAGGATCGCAGTGAAGAACTGGTTGTCGATCGAGGCCCAGTGGATCGAGCCGCCGGTGGTGACGGTGGCCTTGGCCTCATGCGAGCCGATGCCGAGGAAGCCGCCGCTGCTCTCGAGGTCCGTGCGGTGCACGAAGGTCTGGCCGTCGCCGTTCGAGAGGCCGGTGGAGACGCGCTGACCGTAGACGGTGTCGCTGACGGGCCCGATCGTGCCGACGGCGAGCGCGAACCGCGGGATGGGCACCAGCTGCTCGGTGAGATTGCGCAGCGTCACCTCGTGCCGCAGTTGGTAGGGATCGTGCGTGTCGTCGGCCTGCGCGACCAGCGTGTAGCGGCGCGTGACCTCGACCTGCGTGCCGAGCACGGCGCGGTAGACGACCTCCGTGGCCGTCTGCGACACGAGCGTGTACGGCGTGCGCTGGTCGAGTCCGGGGAAATCCACGAACGCCAGCATCGGGTCGGCGTGGCGCTCGTTGACGATGTACGGATCGGCGCGGTGGAGCTCGGCAGGGAACTTGCGCAGGGCAATGTCGCGGATGGCGCCACCGAGGTTCGTGAGGTGGACGGAGAGGTAGGCGTTCTCGATCGTCGTGATCGTGGCCTCGGCCGTCGCGGCGACGGGAGCGGGCGTGGCGAGAGTGGCGGTGCCGGCGTTGGCCGCCGTGGGCGCGCTCGCGGCCGGGGTGGACGCGGTGGCCGTCGTGGTGGTGGCGACCGGCGCTGGCGGCGGAGGCGGGGGAGCGAATTTCTGGCCGAGGTAAAAGCTGGCAAACGCGGCGACGATCAGCAGGCCGCCGATGATGGTGTTCTTTTTATCCATGAAAAAACGGAGCGGGAAAGTTTCAGCGGCTCAGTTCCGGGGCCGGGGTGGCCTTGGGGACAGCGACGCAGGAGAAACGGGCGCGGGGCGGGACGGGATCGAAGCCGCCCGGGTGCAGCGGGGTGCACTTCACGAGCCGGCGGACCGCCAGCCAGAGACCAAAGAGCACCCCGTGGGTCCGGATGGCGCCGGCGGCGTAGTGCGAGCAGGTCGGGTAGAACCGACAGCCACAGGCCGGGCCGAAGATCACCGGCAGGGCCGGCGAAAGCGTCCGCTGGTACAGCCAGATCAGTCCGAGCAGCAGCGCGGCGGGCAGCGACCAAAGGCGGCGGACGAGGGAAAGGCGCTCAGGCATGCGGGGTGGACGAAAGGCGGCGGCAGGCGTCGGCAAACTTCGCGGCGAGCGCGGGATAGTCGAGCCGGTTGACGGAAGAACGGGCGACCAGGACGAGATCGATGCCGGCGGGGAGGAGATCCTGGTGCTGACGGAAAAGTTCCCGGAGGCGGCGCTTGGCGCGGTTGCGCTGCACGGCGGCACCGACCGACGCGGTGGAGGCGACGACGCCGACCCGTGGGCGATCGACGGCGCCTTCGCGCCGCCGGTGCCAGAGCGTGAACGCCCCGCAGTCGAATCGCTGGCCCTGCTCGCGTACGGTGCGAAACTCGCCTGGGCGGCGGATATGCTGCTCAGGACGGAAACGCATGGGACCACGACCCGGCGGGGGCGGGTGGGATCAGACGACCGTCAGACGCTTGCGACCCTTGCGGCGACGCAGCTTCAGGACCTTGCGGCCGCCACGGGTGGCCATGCGGGCGCGATAACCAATCTTGCGGGCGCGCTTTTTGCGATGCGGGCGAAATGTAGGTTTCATGGCTTTTGGAAAAAAAGAGGGTCAGAAGTGCCTGACCCCCCGGGGAGTGTCAAGGGCCGGGTTTTGGCGGGGCGCGTCGTTCCGAGGCGCGAAAACTGGAATTCGTGGCTCGGAACTCAGGTGGGGTCGCCCGCTCGTCGCCGGAAGCCGTCGGCAGAGGTCTGAACTCTCAGTAACCCATGGCGCAGCCGTCTTTGCGACTTTCGCTGGCGCCCCGATAGATCTTGTTCACCGGGTCCCACATGATCGCCTGATAACCACCAAATCCGCCGTTGCCCGCCCGGACGTCATGACCGCGCTGGATCAACCCGCGCACCGCCTCGGCCGGGACCCCGGTCTCCAACTGGACAAACCCGCCGGTCTTCATGATCTCGCCGGTCGGTTCCGATGAGCCGTCATGCTGCCAGCGCGCGGCATCGCCGGCCTCCTGGAGGTTCATGCCGAAGTCGATCAGGTTGGTGAGGATCTGGACATGACCCTGGGGCTGCATCGCGCCGCCCATCACGCCAAAACTCAGCCATGGCTGGCCATCCTTCATCACGAAGGCCGGGATGATGGTGTGAAACGGCCGCTTGCCCGGCGCGTAGACGTTGGCGTTGCCGGGGGTGAGAGAGAACATCTCGCCGCGATCCTGGAAAGTGAACCCGAGCCCGGGCACGGTGATGCCGGATCCCATGCCGCGGTAGTTGCTCTGGATCAGCGAGACCATGTTGCCCTCGCTGTCGGCAGTCGTGAGGTAGATCGTGTCGCCATCGCGCAGCCCGGGATGGCCGGCGTCGTAGGTCGCCGCCGCGTGGCGCAGGTTGATGAGTTTCCGCCGCTCGGCAGCGTAGTCCTTCGAGAGCAGGCCGGCGAGCGGGACCTTGGCGAAGGCCGGGTCGGCGTAGAATTTCGCGCGGTCTTCGAACGCGAGTTTCTTGGCCTCGATCATGACGTGCAACGCGTCGGTCGAATTGTAGCCCATCGCCTTCAGGTCATAACCCTCGAGGATGTTCAGCATCTGCAGCGCGGCGATGCCCTGCGAGTTCGGCGGGAGCTCGTAGACGTCATAGCCGCGGTAGTTCACCGACACGGGATCGACCCAGGTGGCGGTATGACGCTCGAGGTCCACCTTGCGCAGGTAGCCGCCGTGCTCGCGCATGAAGGCGTCGATGCGGTCGGCAATCTCGCCCTTGTAGAACGCGTCACGACCCTGCTCGGCGATAAGCCGCAGCGTGTGGGCGAGCGCGGGATTGCGGAAAATCTCCCCCTCGGTCGGCACATGGCCGCCCGGCGCGTAGGTGTCGAGGAAGGCACCGGGAAAACGGTCACCGCGCGCGAGCTCCACGTTCACGGCCCACTGGCCGGCGATGTACTGGGAGAGCGGGAAGCCAGACTCCGCATAGCGGATCGCCGGGGCGAGCAGGTCCTTCACCGGCAGACGGCCGAACCGGCCGTGCAACTCGAACCAGCCGCTGACGCAGCCCGGCACCGAGATGGGCAGCATGCCGCGCATCGGGATGTGATTCGGCGAGCCGGCCTTCACGAGCTCGGCCTTGAGCTGCTCGAAACTCAGGCCCAGCGGAGAACGTCCCGAGGCGTTCAAGCCGTAGAGCTTCTTCGTCTTCGCATCGTAAACGATGGCGAACAGATCACCGCCCATGCCGCTTCCGGTCGGCTCCATCAGCCCGAGCGCCGCATCACACGCGATCGCGGCGTCGACCGCGGAACCGCCGGCCTTCAGGACATCGATACCGATCTGAGTGACCAGCGGCTGGCTCGTGCAGACCATGCCATGCTGCGCATTCACCACCGAACGCGTGGCAAAGGTGCGACCGTAGACCCGGTCAATCTGGGCGAAGGCAGTTGCAGCGGTGAGCAGACCAGCCGTCAGGAATAGGATGCGGGAAAGACGCATGAACCGACCCTACCTGCCCGCTTTGGGGCGTCAAACCACGCTCCGTTGCAACCTGAGCCTGGGCGCTCGCTTCAAGGTCGTCCGGTCGCCGGTGTCGCGCCGCGGAACCGAAACCGCTTCGACCACCGATGGGAGGGTTTTTCGATCAGGCGGTAGAAGACGATGCTCGCGAGCAGGGAGGCGGCGAGGGCGAGGGCCACCGCCGCCAGCCTGATCGGCATGCCGTGCGGCTCGCGGGCGAAGAGGTTGATGATCCGCCCGCCGACCGGCACGTGGATCAGGTACAGCGAGTAGGAGATCGCACCCAGGCCCAGCCAGACCCGGGAGCGAACCGTCGGGGCATACACGATGAAAAGATAGGTGCCAAAACCAACAGCCGCGCTGGCAAGGTCGGTCCTGAACCACTGGACCGCCAACCCGGCTGCGGCCAGCAGCGTCGCCGTACGACGGGAAATCAGGCCGGCTGATTGCTGGAAGGCGGCGATGCCCATGCCGAAGAGCGCGCTGTACGGAAGAATCGAGAACTTGATCGGCACGAGCAGGTACGCGCCGAGCCAGGCTGCGGTGGCGGCCAGCCTCGTTGGCAAATGCGCTGACGCGAACAGCGGAAAGGTGCACGCGACGACGAGGTAGTACTGTGCCTCCACGGCGAGGGTCCAGTAGATCGGAATGAGCCACGGCTTTCCCAGCGCGTCGCAGGTCAGCGTCGCGTTGCCCAGAATCTGCGGCCAATTCTCCTGGGGCGCGGTTCCGCCGAAACCCGGCCGGAGGGCGGACACGTGCCACAGCGCCAACACGACGAGCAGCGACGCGAGGAACGCGGGATAGAGCCGCGTGAATCGCGCGAGCAGAAAGGCGGGCAGTTTTTCGAGGGAAAAACCGGCACGCGCGAGCGCGAGGGGAATCACGAAGCCGGAGATCACGAAGAAGGCGTCGACCCCGAGATACCCCAGTTCGGCCGCCGGCTGGGCGAAGAAAGGCCGCAGGAAGCCCTCGCGGGTGAAATGGAAAAAGCAGACGGCCAGCGCCGCGCCACCCCGCAGCACGTCGACGTTCGACAGACGTTCCTCGGCTTGGACGGGAGGGGCCATGGCCCGCGCATCAAGCCGGGTTGCCCCGCTTGGAGCAAGGCCAAGCCAGAGCGCGGGCACCGTCGCGGGTGCCCTGCCGTGTCCATTGGGAAATCGGCTTGTTCCGGCTCCCGCGCTCGATGAGCCTCGCGTCACCCCTACGCGACGATGGAACGCCGTGATTTTGTCCGCTTCGTGGCCGCCGCGCCGTTGGCCGGCTGGGCCGCCTCCCTCCCCGCCGCGGCGCAGGCCGCGACTGCTCCCGCTGACCGCTACGCGGATGGCGAGCCTGACTGGGTTTGCGCCGTGCGGCGCGAGCTCCCCGCCTGTCAGGAAGGCGTTTACCTCCAGACGGGTTCGTTCGGGCCCTCGTCCAATCGGGTCGTGGCCCGCGTGCGCGACCTGATGGACGCGCAGCTTCGCGGTCCCGCGCTGCCCGACTGTGTCACGCGCCTCCAGGCCGCCGAGGACGCCTGCCGCCCGGCGCTCGCCCGCCTGCTGGGCGCGAAGCCCGAGGAGGTCGCGCTCACCCACAACACCACCGAGGGCCTCAACATCGCGATCTGGTCGATCGACTGGAAGGCGGGCGACGAGATCATCACCGGCGACCAGGAGCACGCCGCGCTGCTGGCGCCGTGCTACAACCTGCAGGACCGGTTCGGCGTGCATCTCCGCAAGGTGGCGGTCGGTCCGGGCGAGGATGTCGTGGCAAACGTGCTCGCGGCCGTGACGCCGCGGACCCGGTTGGTCGCGATGAGCCATGTGTCCCGCCAGACCGGCCGCGCCATCCCGGTGCGGGCGCTGGCGACGGCGTTGCACGGGCGGGGAGTCCGGCTCTTGCTCGACGCCGCGCAGGCCACCGGCAATGTGCGGTTCGATTTCGGCGCCTCCGGCTGCGACTACTACGCGTTCTGCGGCCACAAGTGGCTGCTCGCGCCCAAGGGCGTGGGCGGGCTGCTGGTCCGGCGCGACCTGCTGGAGCAGACGCCGGTCTCCTACACCGGAGCCCATGCCCACCAGAAGATCGACGGAACCGGCACCCACGTCTGGCATCCGGATGCGCGGCGCTTTGAGTATGGCACGCGCGACCAGTTCAATTTCGGCGGTTTCGCGGAAGCCGTGCAGGCGTTCGAATCCCTTGGACCCGAGCGCGTGTTCGCCCGCATCCAGGAATTGTCGCTCCGGGTCGCGCGGGCGGTCGAGGCGTCGGGCCGGCTCCAGTTGCTGTCGTCCACCGGTGACGATCGCAGCGGCATCGTCGCGGTGCGGCTGCCGGCGGGCGCGGACGCGAAGACGGTCACCCGTCGCCTGCTCGAGCAGGACCGAATCCTGGTGTCGCCGCTCGAGCAGCCGCGCGACCTGCGGCTGAGCGTCCACTTCTTCAACACCTGGCCCGAGCTCGAACTGACCCTCCGGCGCCTGTCCGCGCTGACCTGAGCGCTCGGCCTATTCGTGCCAGGCAACCGTGCGCCGGCCGCGGGTGTCGCGGTCGAGGACGGGCTGGGTCAGGCCGGCCACGCTGCCACGGCCGGTGCGCTCGAGGTCGAGGATGATGACTTCGTTGCGGCCGCGACGGAGCCAGCAGCCGGGAACGTACAGCGTTTGCTGCGGCCCGACGTGCCAGAAGCGGCCGAGGTGGTGGCCGTTGACCCACACGTGGCCTTTCTTCCAGCCTCGCACGTCGAGATGGGTGTCGCCCGGGGCCCGCAGGCGGAAGGTTCCGCGGTGGAACGCCGGGCCGCGCACCGTGGCACGACGCCAACGCAGCCGCCGAAGCTGCGCGGCATCGAGCGGGAGGTTGAAGATCTCCCAGTCCATCACGACGCCGGCCGGGTAGGGCACGGGGAACTCGACCCACTGCGTGATGCCTTTCCTGTCGAGCATGTGCGGGCCGTAGTTCACGCGGCCCATGCCCTCGACCAGGATGTCGAGTTGCTGCGCGCGGCGGCGCGCGCCGAGCTGCACGCTGTTTTGCCCGAGGCGCCGGTCGAGGGTCGCGACGCGTTTCCCGTCCAGGTAAACTTGGCCGTAGTCGTGGACGTCGCGCACGGTGAGCCGTCCCGCGCCGCTGGCCCAGAGTCGCGAGCGATAGAGGATCAGGCCGTAATTCTGGCCGTAGGCTTCCATGGGCCGCGGTTGCACGTCGCGCTTCGGCGCCGGCAGATGATCCAGCAGAGCTGCGGATTCGGTCAGCCGGAACCGCGGCACCGTGATGAGTGGGTGGGGCGGCGGCGGGGCCGGCGGCAGCGGCTCGGGGACGTGGCGCTGCACCAGCGCGCGGAGGCGGCGGAACTTCTGGGTGACTCGGCCCGTCTCGTCGATAGGTGAGCCGTAGTCGTAGCTGGTCACGGTCGCGAGGTACTCGCCGTCGGGCCCGGTGTTGGCGCCGGCGGAAAAACCGAACGATGTGCCGCCGTGCGCCATGTAGAGACTGAACGAGGCGCCGTGCTCGAGCATCCAGCCGACCACGGTTTCGGTGCGCGCGGACTTCACGCAATTGTGGGTCTTGCCCCAGTGGTCGAACGTTCCCGGGTAAAACTCGCCGCAGGCCAGCGGGGCGTTGGCCCGGTAGCGGCGCAGCTTCCGGAACGCGCCGGCGGGATCGAGCGGGAAGTTCGCGACCGGGAAGGCGCCTGCGATCGAGCCACGTTCGAAAACGTCGGGTCCGTCACAGGTGAAGAGCGGCACGTCGAAACCGGAGGAGCGCAGCGTGTCGCGCACGAACGCCATGTAGCGATGATCGTCGCCGTAGCTGCCGTACTCGTTCTCTACCTGCACGAGAATGATTGGGCCGCCGCGCGTGCTCTGCAGCGGCGCGAGCTCGCGTCCGAGTCGCCGCAGCCATGCGCCGGCCGCCGCGAGGTAGCGCGGGTCGCAGCACCGCACGCGGATGTCCGGCGTGGCCAGCAGCCAGGGCGGAAAGCCGCCGAAGTCCCACTCGGCGCAGACGTAGGGCCCGGGCCGGAGGATCACCTTGAGCCCCTCGGCGGCCGCGAGCCGGATAAACGCGGCGACGTCGGCATCACCCTTGAACTCGAATCGGCCCGGCGCCGGCTCGTGCACGCTCCAGAAGATGTACGGGCTCACCGCGTTCAACCCGAGCGCGCGCAGCATCTGCAGCCGGTGGCGCCAGTACGGGCGGGGAATGCGCGAGAAGTGGAGCTCGCCGCACCGGAACTGAAAAGGCCGGCCCTCGAGCTCAAAGCCCTCACGACGCACGACCAGACGGGAGGATCCGCGTTTCGGGGATTTCACGATGGGTCAGCGTGGGCAATCGCCGCGGCTTCGACACGCTGAAAACGCAGGCGGTACTGTATTTTCACCACCAAGGACACGAAGAAGAATGAGACCGGAGCTGCCTTCGTGTGCTTTGTGCTCTTCGTGGTGAATCTACTCCGGTCCGCCCGCCTCTGGTTCCTGCGGAGGAGAAGGTTTCTTTGGTCGCAGGCGGCGTTGGCGGGTGGGGTCGATGTCCTCGACCTCGGGCTCGGGGATGCGGGTGAAGGCGATGCGGAGCGGGGCGTAGCCCGTGGCGCCGTGGGCGCCGCCGAAGTAGACCGAGTTCTTGCCGAAGGTCTGGTTGAGCGTGTCCACCGCGCCGAGCAGCCGCGCCCGGGCCTTCTCCTGCGTGGCGTCAAACAGGTCGGCGGTGTGCTGCGCGCCGGGCAGCAGCGAATGCAGTACCACGCCGACCTGCTGCGGCGCCTTGCGCTGGTGCGCCGCCGGGCGGCGTTCCCACAGCTGATTCAATGCCTGGGTGAAGCGCAGGGTGTCCTGGGTCTCGTTGAAATGGAGGTCCGTGTTCCACTCGGTGCCGTCGCGGTAGCTGACGTGCAGCTGGAGCCCGCCGGCGTAGAAGCCTTCGTGCCGCAGTCGCATCGCCGCCTTTTGCAGCAGGCGGTGCAGCACGGGACGGGCGGCCTCGGCGTTGCGCTGCTCGGGCGGCAGCACCTGGCTGTGGCCGATGGTCCGGTGCCGCGGCGCCTCGCGCTCCTGCACGCCGCCGTGCAGCCAGTCGTGGAACCGCGCCCCTTCCACGCTGCCCCACACCGAGCGAAGCCGGTCGCGGGTCGCGGCGTAGAGTTTCGCGACATCGTCGATGCCGGCGGCGCGGAGGCGCTTTTCCATGTTGGGACCGATGCCGGTGAACTCGGCCAGCGGGACGTCGAGGATCTTGCCCGGGATGTCGCCCTCGTCGAAGAGCACCAAGCCGTCGGGCTTCTTCAGGTCGGACGCGAGCTTAGCCAGGAACCAGTTCGGCCCGATCCCGATTGAACATCGCAGGTGCGTCCCGACCTCCCGGTAGATGCGCGCCCGGATTTCCTCGGCGAGCCGGAGGGCGCGGGCCGGCTTGGCGAGATCGCCGGATAGCTCGCATTCGAGCTCGTCGATCGACTGGACCTTTTTCACCGGCACCAGGGTCTCGACCACGGCCTTCAGACGGCGGTGATACTGGATATAGAGTTCCGGTCGGGCCTCGACGACGAGGATGCCGGGCAGCTCGCGGCGGGCCTCGGCCACCCGGACGTTGCGCTTCAGGCCGCGGGCCTTGGCTTCGAGACTGATGGCGATGGCCCCGGTGGTCTCGGCGAGCACCGGGACCACGATCAGTGGCTGCCCGCGCAGATCGGGCCGCTCCTGCTGCTCGACGGAGGCGAAGAACGAGTTGAAGTCGATGGCCAGCGCGCGGAGCACGGTCGCATCGTTGGCGGACAGAAACCGCTGTCAAACGGTCGCCGTTTTGCCCAAGTTTCCGGGGATGCGCATCGCCGTGATTTCCGACACCCACGACCGGTATCCGGAGGGCTTTCCCGCCCGGCTGCAGGCGGCGGACGAGATCTGGCACCTGGGCGACGTGTGCGACCCGAGCGTGCTCGGGGAGTTTGCCGCGCTCGGCCGGCCGCTGACGGTGGTGCGGGGCAACTGCGACGACCACTTCGGCTGGCCCGAGGAGGCCGACCTGGAGCGCGGCGGCGCGCGGTTCCTGCTCACCCACATCCCGCCCCCACGGGCGCCGTCCGGTTTCACCGCGGTGCTGCACGGCCACACCCACGTCCCGCGTGACGAGACGCGTGCCGGCGTCCGGTGGCTCAACCCCGGCTGCGTCTCGCGCCCGCGCGGCGCCGACCCGTCATTTGCATGGTTGACGGTCGAGGCGGGAAAGGTGACGAGTTGGATCATCGTCCCACTGTCACCTTGAGCATGACCTCCTCCATCTGGCCCAGCCGCTGCGGCGGTCGCGTCGCATGAGTCAGGAGCAGCAGGATCTCTTCGGCCTCTTCCAGCCGGCGACCGGCGTGCACAAGTCGCCGCCGTCGGACGACGGCATCGTCTATGAGCGGAGCCACCGGGCCCGGCATTACCGCCTGACCCTGCGGCGCGACGGCACGGCGGTGGCCGTGATCCCGCCGCGCGGGACGCTCCGGGATGCCGAACGGTTCGTGGCCCAGCATGCCGACTGGCTCGAGCGGGCGCGGGCGCGGCACGCACGCCGGCCGCGCAGCGCCGAGGTCTGGACACTGGGAACGCGGGTGCTGTGGCGCGGCGAGCTGACTGAGATCCGCGCGGCGGTGATGGGAGAGAAGCCGCAGGTCTGCCTCGCGGCCGATGTGTTTCGCGTGCCGGGTTTCGACTGCGACCTTCGTCCGACGCTTGAGGCGCATTTCGCGCGGCGCGGCCGGATCGAGCTGCCCGCCCGCACCTGGGAGCTCTCGGCGCTGACCGGCGTCGAGGTGAAGCTCGTCACGGTGCGCAACCAGCGCTCGCGCTGGGGCTCCTGTTCGGCGAACGGCACGATCTCCCTCAACTGGCGCCTCGTGCAGACGCCCGACTTTGTGCGCGACTACATCGTCTATCACGAGCTGATGCACCTCCGGGAGATGAACCACTCGGCCCGCTTCTGGGCTCGGGTCGAGGAGGTCTGTCCGGGCTGGCGCGATGCCGAGCACTGGATCAAGCGCAACGGCAGCCTGCTGGGGCTGTGATTGGTGTGAGTTGAAAGTTGAAGAGCGTCGATTGAAAGCCGGGCGAGCTTCGTTGGCAGTCGGCGCTGTGGCGGGGTCTTCCTTTCAACGTTCAACTATCAGCTTTCAACCGACCGCCTTCGGCGGTCGTGAATGTTCGGGCGGACGCGCAAAAAACGGTGTCGAGGTTTTCGCCGCGGTCGCTTGTCGTGGGGACACATGAGCCAGACCCCGAGCATCATCCCCATCCCTGTTGCGTGCCGCCTCACCGGCGGGGCGCCCTTCGCCCTCACGGCCCAGACGGTCGTGGTGGCCGCCGATCCGGCGCTGCGTCCGACCGCGACGCAACTGGCGCGGCTGCTCGGCGTGAGCGTGGCTGATCGTGCGGCGGGGCCGGCCGTGACGCTGTCCATCGACCCGGGACTCACCGCGAAACTGACCGCGGAGGGCTACGTGCTCACCGTGGGCGCGGCCGGCGTGACGATTCGCGGCGGCGGCGCGGCGGGCGTGTTTTACGGAATGCAGTCGTTCCGGCAGCTGCTGCTGCCGGATGTGGAGCGGTTCGGCTGGCGGGCGGCGGGCGGAGCGGTGACGGTCGCCGCGGTGGAGGTGGAGGACCGGCCGCGCTTCCGCTGGCGCGGCGCGCTGCTCGACGTGAGCCGGCATTACTCGCCGATCACGGAGGTGAAGAAGTTCATCGACACGCTCGCGCTGCACAAGCTGAACACCTTCCAGTGGCACTTGGTGGACGACCAGGGCTGGCGCATCGAGATCAAGAAATACCCGAAGCTCACGAGCGTCGGCGGCTGGCGGGAGACGACGACCCGCACGGGGGCCGAGCAGCTGTTCGACGGCGTGCCGCACGGCGGCTATTACACGCAGGACGAGATCCGCGAGGTCGTGGCGTACGCGGCGGAGCGTCACGTGACCGTGGTGCCTGAGATCGAGGTGCCGGGCCATAGCTCGGCCGCGCTAACGGCGTACCCGGAGTTCGGCAACACGGATGCGCCGGGCTACGCGCCAAAGGTCCAGGCCAAGTGGGCGATCTTCCCGGAGACCTACGCGCCGAAGCCCGAGACGCTGCGCTTCCTCGAGGACGTGTTTGCCGAGGTGCTGGCGCTGTTCCCGAGCAAGTTCGTCCACATCGGCGGCGACGAGGCGATGAAGGACCAGTGGGAGAACTCGCCCACGACGCGGGCCTTCATGAAGGCGAACGGCCTGAAGGACGGCCACGAGATGCAGAGCTGGTTCATCCGGTGGCTGGAGAACCTCCTGGCGAAGCACGGCCGCCGGCTGATCGGCTGGGACGAGATTCAGGAAGGCGGCCTCGCGCCGAACGCGGCGATGATGGCGTGGCGCGACGTGAAGTGGGCGATCGAGGCGGCGCGGCACGGCCACGACGTCGTGATGGCGCCGACGTCCCACACCTATTTCGACTACACCGAAGGCGACGCCGCCGAGGAGGGCGTGCCGATCGGCACGCAGACTACGTTGGAGCGGGTGTATTCGTTCGACCCGCTGCCCGCGGAATTGGAGCCGCAGTACCACGCCCGCGTGCTGGGGGCGCAGGGGCAGCTGTGGCGCGAGCGTATGCCGAGCCTGCCAGTGGTGGAACACCGCGCGTTCCCGCGGCTCTGTGCGCTGGCCGAAGTCGTGTGGTCGCCGGTGGAGCGGAAGGACTTCGCCGATTTCCGCCAACGCCTGGTCTGGCTGCTCGCGCGCCTCGATCGCCTCGGGGTGAATTATCGCCGGCCGCGGCTGTGACCCAAAATTTGGGTAGATAACGCGGGACCCGTTGCCTTGGCGCCGGCGTCTGATGGGCCATCGTGCCCAAGTCCCGCGCCAAGCTCACCCGATCGCCCGCCCGGCCCGCCGGCATCGTCCGGCGCATGACCCACGGCGCGCTGCTGGTCATGGGACTCAAGGCCGCGCAACTGGTGGCCGAGGAGTCGATGATGTTCCGCGTGTTTGACCCGACGCTGGTCGATCGACTCCGGACGCCTCTGACGCGCTACCACGACTGAACCGGAGGAGGCGCAGACGTAGTTGAAAGTCGTCGGTTGAACGTTGAATGGGCAGTCACCGGACCACCGAGCCGTGTCCGACTTTCAACTGCCGACCTTCAACCATCAACCGCGCGCTCCGCGCGCGTCAGCGGATATCCAGCAGTTCGACCTCGAACACGAGCGTGGCCCGCGGTGGGATCGTCGGGGGATTGCCGCTGACGCCGTAGCCGAGCCAGTAGGGGATGATGAGCGTGCGGCGCTCGCCCTTGCGCATGGTGAGGAACGCCTCCTCGAAGCCCTGGATGGCCATGCCGGAGCCGAGGCGGAAGGTGAACGGCGCGCCGCGCTTGTAGGAACTGTCGACGGCCGAGCCGTCGAGCAGGCGCCCGTCGTAATGGACGATGACCTCCTGGCCGAGCCGCGGCGTGGAGCTGCCCGTGCCCGCGTTGTGGATCACGTAGAGCAGGCCCGAGTGGAGCCGGTGGGCGTTGCCGTATTTCTCGCGGATGACGGCCATGTCGGCCTCGCTGAACTGCGGCGCGGACTCCGCCATCGCCTCGCGCATTGCGGCGTTGATCGGCCGTCCGGGCTCCTTGCGGGCCAGCAGGCCGGAGCGCACGACGAGCGCGAGCGTGAGCAGCACGAGTCCGAGCAGGGCGACGTAGAGCAGATTGCGCATGATGAGCCTCCGCCGATGTCATGCCGCCGAACCGGGGCGGTTGAAAGCTGAAAGACCGGACCGCGACGTGCCGCTACTGCGCCGCCGAGGTGTGGTCGGCAAAAATCCGCCAGCCCGCCGGCGTGCGCCGCACCAGGAGCGTGAACAGCCCGTGCGGCTGGTCCTTCGCGCGGGTGAGCTGCCAGCGGCCGAACACGAGCGCCGAGTCGGTCCCGAGCTCCGTGACCACGAGATCGCTGAACGCCAGCGTGCCCATGGCCGCGCGATCCGGGTAGCGGTGATGGTAACGCTCGAGGGTGGACTTCCAGCCATACGTCACGGTGTCGCCCGAGGCGAAGCGCAGCTCGTCGGTCTGCGCGTACGTCTGCATGAATCCGTCGATGTCTCCCCGGTTCCACGCCTCCACCTGCGCGCCGAGCAGGCGAAGAATCTCGTGCGGTTGGGTCGCAGCCCGGACGGATGGGGCGGTCGCCAGCAGCGCGACGAGAACCACGCAACGAAGCAGACGGACGGGAATCATAAACCGGGTCGGCGAGGACGGCCTGCTCCGGCGTCGGCCCGAGGCCGGCTCAGAGGCCGTAGGTGATGGTGCGGGCGCCGGCGACGCCGCGGACCGTAATCGGCACGCCCACCACGTAGGTGGCCGGGTAGACCTCGTTCGCGACGAGATCGAGGCTCTTCACGTAATTCGTCGTGCCCACGAGGTTGCCGAGCGAAACTGTCGAGCGGCCATACTCCATCATGTACTGGTCGGTGGCCGCCGCCAGCTGCCGGGCGTTGCTCATCACGGCCTTGTCCTGCGTGGCGCTGCGGATCTTCTGGAAGCCAGGAATCGCCAGGGCGGCCAGCAACCCGATGATGACCACGACGATCATGATCTCAACGAGCGTGAAGCCTTTGGGGGAGCTGGAATTCATCAGGCGGCCTCAGCAAAGAGGCGTAGGAAATGTACTTTGGGGGAAAACTCGCAGAATTGCCCGCCAATATTTGGAGGTGGGTAGATTTACGAACTCAGAGAGATAGTTGTTCGGTAACGGGATGGGGTGTCAGAAAGCGATCCAAATCTAACGTTAAGAGCGATACATAGGATGAGCGCTTGTCGTGTGCCAAGGGCGAAAACAGCGCGCTATTGAAAGAGATTGTCGAAAAGCGCGGGGGAAGTTTACGGCTTCTTTAAGAGTTCGAGCGCCACGGCGGTCATGGACGCGATGCCGGCCTTGATCGTCGGCTCGGGCACCGGTGCGAACTTGCTCGAGTGCAGCGAGGGGAGCGGGACCCCGGTGCGCTCGCTCTCCTCCACCTTGGCCGGATCCACGGCTCCCAGCCGGTAGAGCACGATGGGCACGTGTTCGACGGTCCGGCCGAACTCGCTGAAATCCTCGCCGCCCATCTCGGGGTCGATCTTCCGGACGCGCTCAGCGCCGAACCACTGCGTGAATGTGCCGTGCAGCCGACGCATCAGCGCCGGGTCGTTGTAGGTGGCCATCACGTTGTCGTCCTCGATGATCGTGACCACCGGGGCCAGGTCGTCCGGCAGCCCGGCGGCAATCGCCTCGCCGCGGCAGATGCGCCGGATCGCCTCGATCGTATGCGCCCGGACCTTGTCGGAGTAGGAGCGCAGCGTCAGCTGGAGCTTCACTTCGTTGGGGATGATGTTGGCCTTCGTGCCGCCGTGGATCGATCCCACGGTGACGACCGCCGGGTCGATCGGTCGAGTCTCGCGGCTCACGATGGTCTGCAGCGCGAGGACGATGCGCGACGCCAGCACGATCGGGTCCTTGGTGGCGTGGGGATACGCCCCGTGGCCGCCCACACCACGGACTGTGATCTCCACGGTGTCGACGTTGCCCATCACGTAACCCTCGACCGTCCCCAACGTGCCGGCCGGCAGCGTGGCCGAGTCGTGCAGCGCGACCGCGAAATCCGGTTTGGGAAATTTGTGATAGAGCCCAGCCGCGAGCAGCGCCCGCGCGCCGCTGCCACGCTCCTCGGCGTGCTGGCCGACGAATACCAGCGTGCCCGACCAGTGATCCTTGAGTCCGCTCAGCATCCGGGCCGTGCCCGTGAAAACGGTCATGTGGATGTCGTGCCCGCAGGCCTGCATCACGGGCACGTCGTGCCCGCTCAGGTCCTTCATGTGTACGGTGCTCGCGTACGGCAGGCCGGTTTCCTCCTGCACCGGCAGCGCGTCGAGGTCGGTGCGGATCAGCAGTGTCGGTCCGGGACCGTTCTGCAGCACGCCGACGAGACCGTAGCCCGCGAACTTCTCGGTCACGGTGAATCCCGCCGCCCGCAGCGCCGTCGCCACCTTCGCCGACGTCTCGGCCTCGAGGAACGACAGCTCCGGGTGGAGGTGAAGGTCGGTGTAGAACGTGAGCAGCGCGGGATAATCCGCAGCCACGCGTCGCTCGACCTCGGGCCGGAGGGCGGCGGGATCGGCGGCGAGGGCGGAAACGGTGAGCAGGGTGGCGGCCAGCAGGACGGACTTCATGGATCAGGGTTTGGGTTCCAGTTGGAAAATCAGGCCGTCGAGCACGGCGTCGACGTCAAACTTCAGCCGCTCCGCCGGCGTCAGCGTGTGGTTCGGCGCCGAGTCGCGGGCGAACGCCGCCGCGACCCGACCGCCCTCGGCCAGTGCGGCCTGCAGGAAATCACGCTTCGCGCGGTGCAGCTTGCCGTCGCGTGCCTGCTCCTCTGCGGAGCCGGGTTGGCCGGTGAAAGCGGCGAGGTGGCCGTCGCCGACCCAGAGCGTCCATTGGGCCGTGTCGGCGAAATACACCGCGAGCGTGCTGTCGGCGGGCAGGTGCAGGCGGCGGGCGAGCGCGCCGGCGAAGCTGCCGGGTTTCTGATCGGGCGTCTCGGGAGTGAAATGGGCGAACATCCGGGCGTAGAGCTTGCGGCCGGTGGCGCGCTCGAAGTTCGCCAGCTTGCGCTGGAAGGCGAGCGCGCGGGGTGGAGTGGTCGGAAGCAGGTGATCGGGATCGTCGAACTGCGCGGCCGGCCCGGGCTCCGTCGCGGCCGCGTACCGGTGCGTCCGCCCCGCCAGCGCCGCGAAGCTCGCGGGGTCCGTCTTGAACGCCTGCGCCGCGGCGCCGAGCCGCCGGATCCGCACCGTCATGCGATCGTTGGCCAGGATCTGTGGCAGCACATCGAGGCCGCGCACGACGCGGCCGAAGACGCTGTGCAGATAGTTGAGCCGATTCACCGGCTGGAGCGTGATGAAAAACTGCGAGCCGTTGGTGTCCGGACCGTCGTTGGCCATCGAGAGGATGCCGGCGGCGTCATGCCGCAGCCCCGGCACGAACTCGTCCGCGTACAGGTAGCCCGGTCCGCCCTGGCCCGTGCCGAGCGGGTCGCCGCCCTGCACGACGAAGAACGGCACCACCCGATGGAACACCAGGCCGTCGAAAAACGGGTGGCCGGGCCGGGGCCCGAGCGTGCCCTCGGCCAGGCCGACGAAGTTGGTCACCGTGAGCGGCGCCTGTGCGGGGAACAGCTCCGCCACGATCATTCCCCGCGGCGTGCCGATCTCGGCGTACAGCCCGTCGGGCAGCGCTGCGGGCTCCGGGGCCGCGACGGACGCTGTGACGCCGGCGGCGACCGCGAGGACGAGCGGGAGGAGGCGCATGGCGGGACAGTGGGAGGTCGGTGCGTCCGGCACAATGAAACTCGCGGACGCGAGAAAACAGTTTTCCCCGGCGGCCCAAGCTGCCACGGTGCGCGCATGAAACGCGCCGCCCTCTTCCTGTTAGCCGTCTCGCTGACCCTCGCAACGTCGTCGCCGGCGGCGAAAGGCCCGGACGGTTTTCTCGCGCGCGAGGCGATCGACGTGAAGGCCGTGCTGCCCGCGCCGCCGCCGATCGGCTCGCTCGCGGCGCTGGGCGATCTCGAGGCGGTGCGGCAGGCCCAGGTCATGCGCACGCCGCAGGACGTGGCGTGGGCCGTCCTGATCGAGGACGACACGGTGTTCAACAACGCCTCCGTGCTCGGGCCCTGGTTTGCGGCGGACAAGCTGCCGCACACCGCCGGGTTTTTTGCGCGCGTCACCGCCGACGTCCTGTCGGTGAGCTACCGTGCCAAGGACCTTTTCCTCCGTCCGCGGCCGCCGAAGGTCGACCCGGCGCTGCATCCCTGCGTGCACCTTTCCGAGAGCGGCTCATACCCGAGCCGGCACTCGACGCAGGCCTTCGTCTGGGCGTACGTGCTGGGCGAAATTTTCCCGGAGCACCAGGCGGAGCTGATCGAACGCGCCCACCGGGCCGCGTGGGGCCGCGTGCTCGGCGGCGTGCATTACCCGACGGATCTGATCGGGGGCAAGATCCTCGCCGACGCGATCATCGCCGAGCTGCGGAAGCTCCCCGAGTACCGGGCGGCCGTCGAGAAGTGCCGCCAGGAGGCGGCGCCCTATCTCCTGAAGGAAGCGGCGTGAGTTTCCCGCGGTTCGCCGCGGCTCACGGAATCTTCAGCGTCTTGCCGACGACGAGGCTCTTCTCGTCGCGGAGCACGTCGCGGTTCGCCGCCAGGATGTCGGTCCAGCGGGCGGACGTGCCGTAGTACTGCCGCGAGATCTTGCCGAGTGTTTCGCCGGCCACGACGACATGCGTGCGCGGCGCGGGTGTGGCGGCGGGCGCCGGGGCGGCGGCCGCGGCTGCCGCCGGGGTTCCGGGATGGGTGGGCGGCGGCATCACGAGGCCGGGCGACGGCGAGCCGAGGGCGAGACGGGTCTTGAGCTGGTTGTTCTCCAGCGCCACCGCGGCGAGCTGGTCTTGGGTCAGGCGCAGCTGCTCACGCAGCGCGTTGGCCTGCTCGGCGACCGGGATGGACTGCTTCGCGACTGCCAGCTGGGCCTCGAGGCTGGCCTTCTCCGTCTGCAGCTTTTCCTGCGCCTCCTTCAACTGATCGTTCTCGGCCTGCAGCACCGCGAAACTCCGCAGTGCCACCGCCAGCTTGGCGGCTTCGGTGTCCTGCGCCTCGTCAGCGGCCGGCGACGTGGCCGCCGGCGCGGGCGCG